>NZ_JAFBAT010000111.1 GCF_019247615.1 Mycobacterium sp.
CAGCACGTCGCCCGTATGCCCGTTCAGGGGCTGACCCAGCGGCTTCGGGTGCGCCGAGTCGCTGAGGTTCCACAACAGCACCGTGTTATCGCCGCTGCCGGAGGCGAGCACGCGTCCATCGGGACTGAAGGCCACGCTGAGGATGGCGCTTTCATAGCCGGTCAAGGGTTGCCCTAGCTGCCGCGGCTGTGCAGGGTCGGTGAGACTCCACAACCGGATGGTGGCGTCCTCACTTCCGGAGGCCAGCGTGCGGCCGTCAGGACTGAATGCCACGGTCTCCACGCCACGGGTGTGGCTGTGCAGCGCTTGGCCCAGCTGTCGCGGGCGGGTCAAGTCGGCCAGATCCCACAACTGGATGGTGGCGTCGGCACTTCCGGAGGCCAGGGTGCGGCCGTCGGGGCTGAACGCCACGCTCTCCACCGCGCCGGTGTGGCTGCGCAACGGTTGGCCGAGCTGTCGCGGCTGCGCCGGGTCGGTGAGATCCCACAGGTGGATGGTGGCGTCGTCACTGCCGCAGGCCAGGATGTGGCCGTCGGGGCTGAACGCAAGGCTCTCCAAACTAGTCGTTTGGCTGTGCAGGGGTTGGCCGAGCTGTCGCGGGTGCGTTGGGTCGGTGAGATCCCACAGCTGGATGGTGGCGTCATCACTTCCGGAGGCCAAGGTATGCCCGTCAGGACTGAACGCCACGCTCTCTACGGCGCCGGTGTGCCCCCGGAGGGGCAGCACGGTGTCGAGGCTCCATAACCGGATGGTGCCATCGTGGCTGCCGGACGCCAGGGTGTGCCCATCGGGGCTGAACGCGACACTCCACACCGTTCCGCTGTGGCCCGTGAGGGGCTCGCCCAACGGCCCGGGGTGAACCGGGTCGGTGACGTCCCAGAGTCGCACGGTGTCATCGTGGCTGCCGGAGGCAAGCGTGTGCCCGTCGGCGCTGAACGCGACGGTTTCTACGCGGTCGGTGTGCCCCCGGAGGGTTTGGGCAGCGTGTGCCGGGTCGGTGAGATTCCATAGCCGGACGGTGCCGTCACCGCTGCCGGACGCCAGGACGTGGCCGTCTTGGCTGAACGCCAGACTTGCCACGCTGGCGCCGTGGCCCTGAAGCGGTGGGCCCAGCGGGCCGGGGCGCCCCGGGTCGGTGAGATTCCACAACCGGATGTTGCCGTCGCCGCTACCGGAGGCCAGGGTCTGACCGTCGGGGCTGAACGCCAAACTTGCCACGCCGGCGGCATGGCCCTGTAGGGATTGGCTGAGTCGGCCGGGGTGCGCCGGGTCTGCGACGTTCCACAGCCGCACGGTGTCATCGTCGCTCCCGCAGGCCAGGGTGTGTCCGTCGGGGCTGAACGCCACCGTTTGTATGCGGCCGGCGTCGCCTCGAAATGGTTCGCCCAGTGGGCCCGGGTGGGCCGGGTCGGTGAGATTCCACAATCGGATGGTGCCGTCGTCGCTGCCCGAGGCCAGGGTGCGACCGTCGGGGGCGAAGGCCACACTGGCCACACTGGCGCCGTGTCCCTGGAGGGGTTGGCCCAGTGGGCCAGGGTGGGCCGGGTCGGTGACGTTCCATAACTGGATGGTGCCGTCGGCGCTACCGGATGCCAACGTGTGGCCGTCGGGGCTCACCGCCACGGTGCCAACGGGCGCTTTGGTGGGGACGATGATGCGAGTGGTGTTCAGCGCTGCGGTGGCGGTGTAGAGAGGGCTGCGGCTGACGGCCGGGTCGGAACGCAACCGTTGCGCAGCCAGGGTCGCGGCGAGTGCGCGAATGTTGCTGTCGGCAATGGTTCCGGAAAACACCGCTGCGGCTTGGGCATCGAGTTCGGCGGCCAGTGCGGCGCGCGCCTGACGGGCAGCGCGGTTGGACATGACCACTGCCGTGACGGCAGCCACGACGGCGATGACGGCGATCACGCACGTAACGGCGAGCACGCCGCGCAGGACGCGAGACCGCTGTCGAAGTGCCGCGGCGCTTTCCTGAGCCTGCTCGCGCGCTTGAGCCTCCGCGGCGGCGAGTTTCTTGGCGGCCTCGAGTTCGGCTTCCTGGCGTTGCTTTTCGAGCTCGGCCCGCTCGTTTTCGCACTGTCGCGAGGCGAGCAGGTAGTCACGGGTGTGCTCGAGGCGCTCGCGGAATCCGGGTTTGACGGCCAGGTTCTCGGCGGCCGCCAGCCGGGGGCCCCGGAGCAGCCAGGCGTCATCACGCTGCTTTTTGTCCCACTCGGCGGCGCTGCGTTCGAGGGCGTCGGCGGCCTTGAGGTCTTCGCGCTCGTCTGCAAGCCAGCCCGCCAGCTCTTCCCATTGGCGCAGCAGGCTTTCCAATGCGACTTCGACGACGACGACTCCGTCGCGGACGTCTTTGATCAGCAACCTGCGGTCCACGAATCGCTCCAACAGCGGGCGACTGTCGTCGGGCAGATCGTCCCAGCGGGCCAGGCGGCGCATCGGCTGATCGTTGTCCGGATTGATGGTGGCCAGCCATGGGATGAACGCGGCCCGCAGTCGTTTCAGTTGCTCGGCCTGCTCGGTAGGTTTCGATGACAATAGCTCGCGGATCTCGGCTTGGACGACGCCGCCGATCCCACCCCGCTCGGCATAGGGCTTGACCGTGAGCCGCCCAGTCGACCCGTAGTCGCGGTAAAGCCATGCCAGGGTCAGTGACAGCAGCGGAAGGGTATCCGCGCCGCCGGTGGCGTCGGCCAGCAGGTCGCGCACAAGTCCCTCGTCGAAGTACAGCGGGCGCCCGCCGTCAGTCGAGCGCTGCGCCGGTCCGGTGATCACGCTGTAGAACTGGGTCGAATCCATCGGCCGAAGGTCGAACTGCTTGGTCTGCAGCCCGGCAAGCGGTCGCGCGGTCTGCATCAGCTCGTAGCGGTCGGTGCGGATGGTAGTCGCCACGATCAACGGGATCCTGTCCTGGCCGTTCGCGCCGAGCGCCAGATCCCGGATGAGCTCCAAGAACCCGGTGGCCTCCACGCCGGCGTCGCTGCTGAACAGTTCCTCGGCCTGATCCAGCGGCAAAACGATGGTTCGAGGCCCACTGTCGGTGGCCGCGTCTTGCAGTTCCCCGGTGGCCGCATCTCGGCATTCCACGAGCCAGGTCCGCAGCCTCGCGGCGTCACCGCGCGTGCATGCTTCCTTGATCTCACCCAACGGCGGCGCGGTCAGGCCGACTCGTTGCCGCGTGGTGCAAATCGCCTGTGCCAGACCGGAGGCGCCGGTGAGCGCCTTGAGGGCGGGGCGGACGATGTCCAGCACGAGATAGCTGCGTGCATCCCTCTGCAGGCGCGGCACGACGCCTGCGCGCAGGAAACACGACTTGCCGGCTCCCGACGCGCCCAGCACGACGAACAACGTCTCGTCGCCATCACGCATGCCGCGCAGGGCGTCCATCGCCCGCGCCAGTTCGGCGTCCCGACCGAAGAAGATGCCTGCGTCGATCGGCTGGAAGGGCTCCCATCCGAGGTAGGGCGGCCGGTCCGGCTGCGACGGCGGTGGCCATGGGAACGAGGCCGCCCCGATGCCGTCGCGTTGCACTCCCTCTAGTCCCGGGAGTGGGAACGTTCCCGGTGACGTCGCCACCACGATCCGTGGGGTCGATGGGGCGCCCTGGCTGTGGTCTTCGGTGCCGGCCGGCCGGCCGGGCAACGGTGTCGCCAGCGCGGCGTATGCCGCAACCGCCAGCTCACCGGCGCTCTTGTAGCGTTGGTCGGGCTCTTTCGCCATGCCGCGGGCAATCACATCGTCGAATCCGACCGGCACGGCGGATTGTTTCTCACTCGGCCGCGGCGGCGGCGCAGTAAGGTGCGCCGTCATTTGTAGTGCCACACGGTCACCGGAGAATGGCCATTCGCCGGTGAGGCATTCGTAGAGCAGACATGCCAGCGCATAGACATCGGCGCGGCCATCGACGACATCCGTCGTCAGGCGTTCGGGGGCCATGTAGGCCCACGTGCCGACGGTGCGGCTCTCAGCAGTCAACTTTGAGGCCGAGGGGTCCTGGGCGATACCGAAATCGATCAGGTAGACGAAGCCGTGATCGGTGATCAAGGCGTTGGATGGCTTGACGTCGCGGTGCACCAGGCCGTGGGCGTGGGCGGCGTCCAGGGCGGCTGCGATCTGTTCGATCACCCGGACGGCCCGCGCCGCAGCCATGGGACCGTCTCGCTTGAGCGCGGTTTCGACATCGACCCCGTTGATGACGGGCATCACCAGGTACAACTGGCCGTCGATTTCGCCCGTGTCGTGGATGGGGATGATGTGCGGTTCGTTCAACCGCGCAGTGATCAGAGCCTCCCGGCTGAATCGCTCGCGAAAACCCGGTTCGTCGACCCGATCAGCAGGCAACACTTTGATCGCCACGTCACGTCCCATCACGGTGTCGTGAGCCTTGTAGACGTGGCCCATTGAGCCCTGGCCGATCAGCTCGAACAATCGGTATCGACCGAACTCCCGCGGTTCCAAGTGGCTACGCTCCCAGCCTGTTTGCCCTGCGCACCACCGAACTCGTCTCCCCGTTGGCCGTCAATTTGTCGACAATGAAGCATCCCGCGTTTCATGCATATGTTGGGTGTGCCCCGGCTTCGTCGAGTCAGATTATTGTTTTTTGAGAAAAATTTGGTGGAGCTTGCCGAAAGCTCAAGCCATGGATTTGCGCGGTGATATCGACACGCCGGAGATCAACGGCGCGATTCGGTGATCCTCAGCCGATCAAGGGCGCTGATCGGCTAGCTGCGCGGCAGGTTCACTTGGACACCCATCCGTGTGCCCCGGCGCCGCCGTGACCGCCACCGGGACGCCGTTGAGCGCCGCTGTCCCGCAACGTTCGTCGACCAATCCGCGATCGGTGAGGTCGTTGGCGCTGACCCCCGGCGTCCTGGTGGCGACCGACAGCTGCACACCGGGGTACTGATGTCCCCACCCGTGCGGCAACGACACCACGCCGGGCATCATGTCGTCGCTTGCGACGACCTCCACGTCCACCGAGCCCGCGCGCGCACTGACCCGCACCCGGCTGCCATCCGCCAGGCCCCGCTGCGCCAGGTCGGCCGGATTCATCAACAGCTGGTGACGCGGCTTTCCTTTGACGAGTCGCTGGCTGTTGTGCATCCAGGAGTTGTTGCTCCGCAGGTGCCGACGCCCGACGAGGACGAGACCGTCGGCGCGGTTGGCAATCGCCTGTTCCAGGCGCGGCAGATCGTCGACGAGCAGCTTCGGGATCAGGTCGATCCGCTTGTTCTTGGTCGCCAACGCGCCGGGAAGCGACGGTTGAAGGGGACCGAGGTCCAGACCGTGCGGAGAACGCCTTAGCTTCTTCAACGAGATGCGGTGTCGCCCCGTTCGCAACAGGACGTCGACGAGCTGGGTCGGGGTGAGTAGCAACGAGGCCACTTTCGCGGCCGCGGCCAGACGTTTGCGTGGCGGTCCACCACCAAGGGCGGTCTTGCGGGCGTAGCGAATTCCCAGTCCGCGGAAGATCTCCCAGTCGTGCCGCGCGTCGCGCGAGCGTGGAAACACGGCAGGGTTGAACCGCGCCGTGTTGTGCACCGCGACGAAATGGAACACGAGGTCGTAATGGTCTCGCTCCAGTGCGACCGTGGGCGGCAGGATGACGTCCGCGTGCCGAGTGGTCTCGTTGATGTAAATGTCCACGGACACCATGAAGTCCAGCTTGGCGAGCGCGCGGTCCACGGTGGCCCCATCCGGGGTGGACAGGACCGGGTTGCCGGCCACCGTGACCAGGGCCCGGATCTGCCCGTCGCCCTCGGTCTCGATCTCCTCGGCCAGCACCGAGACGGGAAGTTCCCCCGCGAATTCCGGCAGTCCGCGCACGCGGCTACGCCACGCGTCGTAATGCCCGGCGCTGAGTCCTTTTGTCACGTCGGCCGCGGGCGTCGTGAACATCGCGCCGCCGGCCCGGTCCAGGTTGCCGGTGAGGATGTTGAGCAATTGAATCGCCCACTGGGCCAGGGCCCCGAACTGCTGGGTGGAGACGCCGGTGCGACCGTACGCAACGGCGGCGCGCGCGCCGGCGAATTCGCGCGCGATCCGGCGGATCGTTTCGGCCGGCACACCGGACGCCGCGGCCGCGTGTTCCGGCGTGAATTCTCCTATCAGAGAACGCAATTGATCGACGTTGTCGACGTAATCGGCGGGACGCGCGAGACCCTCGGTCAACAGCACGTTCACCATCGCCAGCAGCACGGCGGCGTCGGTGCCCGGGCGAATGAAGTGATGTTCGTCGGCGATGCGCGCTGTTTCGTTGCGGCGCGGGTCGAATAGCACGAGCTTGCCGCCGCGGGCCTGCAAGTCCTTGACGCGACCGGCGAAGCCCGGCGCCGTCATGATGCTGCCGTTGGACGCCATCGGATTGGCGCCGAACATGAGGAAGTATTGGGTGCGGTCGATGTCGGGGATGGGGAAGCGGAACTGATGGCCGAACAGTTGCCAGTTGACGAACTGGTGTGGCAGCTGGTCCACCGACGTGGCCGAGAACCGATTACGGGTATTCAGGAGGTCCGCGAAGGGTAAGGCGTGGGTGACTCCTCCCAGACTGTGCACGGTCGGGTTGCCGATGTAGACACCGACGGCGTCACGTCCGTGGCGCTTGCGAATGCCGGCCAGCCGATCCGTCACGAACTCGAAGGCCTCGTCCCACTCCATCTCCCGCCAGCCGTCGGCGGTTCGGCGCACGGGGCGGCGGAGACGGTCGGGGTCGGTGTAGATGTCTTGCAGCGCCACGGCTTTCGGGCAGATGTGGCCGTGCGAAAGCGGATCGTCGGGATCGGGCTTGATCGCAAGGACCTCGCGGTCTTGGACGGTGACCTGAATTCCGCAAAGTGCTTCACACAAAGTGCAGGCGCTTGATACGGTGCGCGCTTCCGTCATCGTCAAAGGCTATACCCGGGAGGCGCCGCAGTGAAATGGGTCACCATCGGCCCACATTGGGCAGACTTTCAATCGATCACGCGTTCCACCCAACATGCGGTACGCGAGGACGATCAACGGACACCATGGCAACCACTATGTGGAGGCCGCCGCCTTCTGGGTCCTCGCCGGCATCATCGTGGCCATGGCCTTCGGGGACTTTCTGGCCGTCTTGGCCATAGCATTCGCCGTCGCGGCGGCGATCTCATGGAGCTACCGCGCACTCGAGCGCCGTTGGGAGCGAAAAGATGCGGGGATTGCCCCTGTCCGCCGTCTTCGCCCCGCATTGGATGGGCGTGCTGACCAGGAACCCGCTCCGGCGCACGTGTCATGGCGCGGCCCGAAAGTTGCTTAAGCCCTAACGCCGACTTGTTCCTGGCTTGCCGAGTGTGCGGCCAGCCGCGCACTCACCGCCGACTGTGCAGCGGTCCGCTTGCTCGCGGGGCGAAGCACGAAGTCGCCGAAGGTCTTTCAGATATCAGCAAGGGTCGCCGTCGGGCGTGTAGTACGGCACCCCTTCGACCGTGTAGCACGGCACTTGGCCGGGCCAGTACGGGTCGGTCGCCGCCGCTATGGCGGCACCCGTCGCCACACGCCCGGCAACGTCGCTGCATCCGCCGACAGCGATGTGGCGACCGTCCGCGCCGGCGCACACATCGGCATGCGCCATCGGCGCCACGACCACCGGGCCTACCGCCATCGCCACAGCGGCCACGGCCGCTCCAATTGCTTTCTTCATCGCTCAGCCTGCCTTCCGCCACTTTGCGGTTCTCGCGCTTGTGTTCGTACGGTCAACGTAGTCCTGAGCAGTGACTGACGTGGGACTTTCGTCTGCAACCTCGGCCAGTTCCCCTTATCCATGTCGATTAGGCAAGCCTTAGTTTAATATCCACGGGTCGGGTTTGGCGAAGCGCTGTCGTCGCATGAAGGAGTTGGTCGAAGGTGACCGATACAACCGCACGCGTGGCGGACCAGTCCGAGGAGTCCCCCGAATCGGTATCACGCCGCGGCCGGTTCCTGCGGTGGGGACTGCTGGCGGTGTGGGGCCCCGGTCTGGTGGTGATGCTGGCCGACACCGACGCCGGATCGCTCATCACCGCGTCGCAGTCCGGTGCTCAGTGGGGCTATCGCATGGTCCTGCCGCAGCTGATCTTGATGCCAATCCTCTACGTCGTGCAGGAAATGACGGTTCGGCTGGGCATCGTCACCGGAAAGGGCCACGGCGCGCTGATCAGGGAGCGGTTCGGGCGTTTCTGGGCGTGGATCTCCGCATTTACGTTGTTCGCGTCGGCGATCGGCGCGTTGCTGACGGAGTTCGCTGGCGTCGCCGGGGTCGGGGAGCTCTTCGGTGTCTCGCGCTGGGTCAGCATCCCGATCGCGACCGCGGCACTGTTGGGTTTGGCGTTGACCGGAAGTTACCGGCGCGTCGAGCGCATCGGCCTGGCCGTCGGCGCGGCCGAACTGGCGTTTCTGGTGGCCATGGTGATGTCGCGCCCCGACCCGCACGCCTTCATCGACGGCCTGAAGTCGATGCCGCTGGGCAATTCGTCGTACCTGCTGCTCGTCGCGGCCAACGTCGGCGCGGTCATCATGCCCTGGATGGTGTTCTATCAGCAGGGCGCGGTGGTCGATAAGCACCTGTCGGTGGCCACGATCCGCCAGGCTCGCCACGATACCGCCACGGGCGCGGTGCTGACCCAGTTGATCATGATCGCCGTGGTCGTCACCACGGCGTCGACGGTCGGGGCGCACAACGGCGAGAAGACCTTGAACACCGTCGGCGAGATTGCCGGTGCGCTGACACCGTATCTGGGCCGCGTCGGCGGCACCGTCTTGTTTGGACTCGGGATGCTCGGGGCGGCGCTGGTCGCCGCGATCGTCGCGTCGCTCGCCGGAGCGTGGGGACTCTCCGAGGTCTTCGGGTGGCGACATACCCTCAACCAGCGGCCCAACCGCGCCACCGCCAAGTTCTACATCACCTACGGACTCGCCCACGTCATCGGCGCCGCGCTGGTCCTGCTCAGCGTCGACCTGGTGAACCTTGCCGTGGACGTCGAGGTGATGAACGCGTTGCTGCTGCCCATCGTGTTGGGCCTGCTGCTGGCGCTGGAAGCCCGGGCGCTGCCCGAGCAATGGCGCATGCGCGGACTGCGCAAACACGTCGCCCGTGTCCTGTGTCTGGTCGTCATGGGTTTCGGGCTGTACATGGTGCCGCAGGCGCTCGGGTGGACCTGAACGAACATCACCCGCGGTTGTGCGCCGGGTAGGCGTGAACCAGCGCGCTGTTGAGTCTGGGCACGGCGTGAGTGAGTTCGTGCTCCGCGTCGTGTGCAATGCGGTGGGCGTCCTCGAGGCTGGTGTCCGGGTCGATGTCGAGTTCGGCGTCGGCGTGCAGGCGATGGCCGATCCACCGCATCCGGATGCTGCGGACATTGCGGACGCCGGGCCGGGCGGCCAGCGATGCTTCGGCGGTGTCGACCAGCACGGGGTCCACGGCGTCCATCAGTCGGCGGAAGATGTCGCGCACGGCGCCGCGCAGCACCGCCAGGATCGCGACCGTGATGATCAGGCCGACGATCGGGTCGGCCAACGGGTAGCCGAGGGCGACGCCGCCCGCCCCGAAAAGCACTGCCAGCGAGGTGAATCCGTCGGTGCGCGCGTGTAGGCCGTCGGCGATCAGCGCGGCCGAACCGATGCGGCGGCCGGTCCGAATCCGGTAGATCGCGACGACCTCGTTGCCGACGAAGCCGATCAGGCCCGCGGCGGCGACCCAGCCGATGTGCTCGATGCTGACCGGGTGGATCAGCCGCCGGATGGCTTCATAGCCGGCGACGATGGCCGAAAGCGTGATCATGCCGATGACGAACAAGCCGGCGAGGTCTTCGGCGCGGCCGTAGCCGTAGGTGTACCGCCGGGTGGCCGCACGGCGGCCCAACGCGAACGCGATCCACAGCGGGACAGCGGTCAGTGCGTCTGAGAAGTTGTGGATGGTGTCGGCGGCCAAGGCAATCGATCCGGAGACGAGGGCGATGACAACCTGCACCGCTGCGGTCGCCCCCAGGCCGACGAGGCCGATTTTCACCGCGCGGATGCCGACCGCGCTGGTTTCCAGTGCGGCGTCCACGCTATCGGAAGCGTCGTGGCTGTGCGGGGTGAAAATCTGCGCGATGACACCGCGAATTCCCTTGGGGTGCTGGTGAATATGGCCATGAGCATGCCCGTGGTTGTGGTGCTGTTCGGGGTGCTGGTGGTGGGTCGTCTGGCTCATCGCTGCCCCGTCTTTGGCGGCCGGTTCCGATTGCTCGACAGCACCGGGACATCGGCGTCGGCGTGGTGAGCCGGGACGCCGGGACCGGCGTGTTCGGCGTTGCACACGGCGTCCACGACCAGTCGCTGGACATGCTCGTTTTCCAGGCTGTAGAAGATGGTGGTTCCGGCGCGGCGGGTTCGGACCAGCCGCGCCATCCGCAGCTTCGCGAGGTGCTGCGACACCGATGGTGCGGGTTTGCCGATGCGGTCGGCCAATTGGTTGACCGACAGTTCACCGTCGATGAGTGTCCATAGCAGCCGCACCCGGGTGGGGTCGGCCAGCATACGAAAGACCTCGACCACCAGCCCCACCTGATCATCGTCAATCGAGTATGCCTGCCTACCTGCATCCATACTTAGATAGTAGAAGACCGGCGCCATCCGGACCACTCCTGAGCAGGCGACCGATGATCCGAACGAGCTGCTTCCGCGGTACAGAGGTGTACTGGTGCGGTTGACGCGGCTGGCGAGCACCGATTTGACGAACCAACGAGAAAGTCAATCAAAACCAGGGACCCGGGAAATGGCCGTCCCGGTCTTGGACCATCACGATTTCCCTGCACTCGCCGTTCAACGCCGCGGCGTTCTCCCCGCGGCACACCAGCGTCCAGCCCGTGATCCGCGCGAAGGGCCGCACGGACCAGCTCGTCGAGATCGGATCGGTAGCCGGTAGGGCGAGTACGGCAAACGTCTTGCCGACGTTGGTGATGTACAGGTGGTCCTCGAAGAACGCCAATTTGGAGATCGACATCTTCGTCGCGTCGTCGCGGGACTTCAATAAATCCCACTTTTGCGTCCGAAGGTTCAACACCCCGAACCCGAACTGTGAGTTCTCCGAGTTGCGACCGTCGATGAACAGCTTGCCGTCCGAGAGGGTGGCCGAAAGACTGCCGCCGGAAATCTTGTCCGAGTCGCCGATCTTGATGACGGCCTTCGCGTTCAGGTCGTAGAACGTGGTTGACACCACGGTGGGGTTGGACGGATCCGAGCGCGTGATCTTCACCAATTTGTCGGAACCGTCGGACAATTCGGCATCGACGCTCGATATGTCGTTGTCCTGATAGATCGATTCCCCGTTCGGGCGGCGCAGCTCCGCGCCCGACGTCTTGGCGATATCCGTATTCCGTTGAAATGCAAGGACGTCCTGCCAGACGCGGGCCGGCTGCGGGTCGCTCCACATGATCGACAGATCGGAACTGGAAAGCATGACGGTCCGGGGCGCCGACGTGGGGCTACGCCCGTCGGTGAAAGCGTTGACCCATGCCACGCCCGATGTCGTTGCGGCGAGCCCCCATTCGTTCGGCGCGGTCAGCTTCAGGTCAGGGGTCGGTGGTTGCAGCTCCTTGGTCACCAGCGGCTGGCTCGTCTTGAAATCGAAAACATATCCGGCGGTCCTGGTGACTTCCGGTTGCGGCCCTTGCGCCGGTCGGACGGTTGTGACCACGTAGACGACTTTTATGTCGTCGCCACTGCCGGTCAGCGCACAGATGCCACCCGTCAGGTTTTCCCCGGCAGGGACAGCCGGGATGCCTGGCACCCCGTATTGCCCGGTTTTCGTGTCGAACACCTTGGGCCGGATGTCCTCCAGCGCGGTCTTGCGGAGTGTGAATTTGTCCGGGCAACCGAAGTAGGCGGTGCCGCCGTAGCTCTTCCAGTCCTTCTCCAAGGGGCCCGTTACCGGGAGCGGCGGGGGAGCCGAACTGGCGGTGGTCGTCGCGGTAGACGTCGAGGTGGTGGGTGTGGCCGCGGGCGGAGCAACGGTTTCCGAACAGGAGGCGACGGCCAGGCAGACGACCGACGCCATCAGGGCAGCCCTGTGCTTGGGCGCAGTTCGCTCCCGGCTCCCACCCATCGAAAATCCCCCCGTTATGTGCGCTAATCGACGAGGGTAGGGCCGCCTCGAAACGACCGCGACTTGGGCAGCTCAAGTGGTACACCAATGCCATGAGCCGCCTTGCCGAAGAAACGCGCTGGATGGACGCCACCGATCAGGCGGAGCTGGTGGCCAAGGGCGACGTCACGCCGAGCGAACTCCTGGAGGCGGCGATCGAGCGGATCGGGCAATCGAACCAGTCGTTGAACGCCGTGGTCATCGAGTGGTTCGAGCATGCCCGTTGGGTGGCCGCCGGCCCGGATCTGCCCGCGGGCCCGTTTCGCGGCGTACCGTTCCTGCTCAAGGACCTGTACACCAGTTACGCCGGTCAGACCTTGTCGAACGGGAACGTCGCGTTGAAGAACGCGCGCAAGATCGATACCGCCGACACGACGCTGGTGGCCAGATTCAAGGCAGCCGGGTTGGTGATCGCCGGTCGGACGAACAGCCCCGAGATGGGCAGCTTGCCGACCACGCAGCCGCTGGCCTGGGGTGCCACCCGCAATCCCTGGGCGCTGGATCGGACGCCGGGTGGGTCAAGCGGCGGCGCCGCCGCCGCGGTGGCCGCCGGCATGGTCCCGTTCGCCAACGCCTCGGACGGCGGCGGCAGCATTCGCATTCCCGCGTCGTGCTGCGGCCTGGTGGGGCTCAAGCCCAGTCAGGGGCGCATCACCGTCGGCCCGAGGCGCGCCGAGGTCGGCTTGGGCGTCGAACTGTGCGTCAGCCGCACGCTGCGTGACACGGTGAGGTTGCTCGACGCGGTGCGCGGTCCCGGCGTCGGCGACAGCGTGATCGCCCCGGCCCCGCGGCGGGCCTACATCGAGGAAATCGGCGCCGACCCGGGTCACCTGCGTATCGGGCTGCTCGACGTCCACCCGCGCGGCGGCTTCCTGCACGAGGACTGCGTCACGGCGGTGCGGGCCGCGGCCTCGATGCTCGAGGGGCTGGGACACCTCGTGGAACCGGTGTGGCCGGCGTGCCTCGCCGACACCACGCTGGTCGAGAAGTTCATGACACTGTGGGCGACCCAGCTGGGGCTGGCGGCGCGCGAATTCGGTGAGACGCTCGGCCGCGAGCTGACCGCCGACGACATCGAGCCGGTCAACTGGGTGCACGTCGAGCGCGCCCGGCGGTTGACCGCCGTCGACTACGCGGCGGCGCAAGCGGCGGGTTGGGCGTTTCGGCGCGCGCTGCAGCAGTGGTGGGCCGACGGATGGGATCTGTTGCTCACGCCGACGGTGGCCGAACCACCATTGCCGCTAACTGAATTCGAGAACGATCCCCAGCATCCGACGGCGCCGATGCGCCGCGCCGGTGAGTTCGCGGCATTCACGCCGCCGTTCAACATCAGCGGCCAGCCGGCGATCAACCTGCCTCTGCACCATAATGCCCAGGGGCTGCCGATCGGCGTTCAGCTCGTCGCGGCGTATGGGCGCGAGGACGTGCTCATACGCGTTGCGGCGCAACTGGAATCGGCCCACCCCTGGTCATCCGATCACCCGCCAATCCCTTGACGCCACCCGGCGGACAACGCCGGCGCAAAAGTTTCGTAAGGATTCAGCGAAAATTCGGCAAGCGTCGGGGGGCAGGCTGGTCGACATGGACACCGTCCACACCCTGAAGCGGGTTGTCGCCAGCGCCCCGACAACATCGTCGATGGACCGCCGCCACCGCCGCCACCTCCCGTCTTCCGTACACGGGAGGACGGCCAGCGCACGGATCATCTGTGTGTTTGCGCCCTAGGAGCACGAAATGTCTTATCTCCCAACGAGAATCTCTTATCTCCCGACGAGAATCATTGTGATATTCGAAGCGGTCCTGTTGGCCGGCGCTCTGCTGGCAGCCGGTCCAGTGCGGGCCGAGGTCTTATCGCCGCCCGCGCCGACCCACGACTACCCGCTGCGGCCGCCCCCCGCTCCGCTGGGCGACCCGATGGCGGAGGCGGACGAGCTGCAGCGCCAGATCGCCGACCTGGACGCCAGCTGGGACAGTCTCAGCCCGGCGCAGCGAAACCAGCGGATCGCCGGGCTGCAGCAGCTGGCCACCAACGTCGATTTGGCCAGTCGCAACCTGCCTCAGGATCAGAAGGCCCGGGTGGACGCCATCCTGTTGCCATCGCTTGGCCATCTAGCTGTTCTTCTCGGGAAGTCGCAGGGGCCCAATCAGCCGTGCTACTTCCCCTCCTGTCTGCCCGGGCTCTAGGAAGCGCACCATCGCAGCATGCTGCTGGTTCCAGCGTGGGTGTGGCGCGGCGGCCCGGCTACCGGACCGTCTGCACGCGTCCCGGTCGGTATCGTCATGGCCGCCTTGGTGTTGACGACGCCCGAGCTCTCACCGCACCGCCGCACTGGGCAACCGCGGGCCGTCACGCGCGCCGAGGTTGGTGGCCGCGGTGACGACCGCACGTTCAATCTGCCGAAGCGCGTGCACCGCGGTCAGCAATCTGCGGGTGTCGGGCCCGGATTCGTCCTCGCCGTCCCGATGCCGGGCCAGGCACTCGACCATGTCGAGCTCGTCGGTCGTCGAGTTGACGATCACCCCGTCGGCGCCGTCGATCACGGCGATCAGCGCGTCCACGTTGCCTCGAGTCTGCGCTGCCGCCGACGCGAACGCATCCGCCAGCTGTTCGCTCCCGCCCGGATCCCGGTACTGCTCGCTGCTGCGTGCCAGGCTGCGCCCATACCGATCGCAGGCCCCGAATATTCGTAACGCACGCCGAATGCTTCGCCGGCCGGCGAGGCCGGCGACCCCGGCCAACTGCGGCTTGGCGCTCGTCCGGAATTGCTGCAGCGCTCGGTCGAGCTGGCGCGCCTGCTCCGTGGGACTGCGGGTCTCGTGCTCATCGAACATCGCCGCGGCAGAGACCTCGATCAGCACGGACAAGGCGGTCAAAAAGGCACGGCTGTCTTCCCTGATGGCGATTCGGGTGTGCGTCGGCAGCACCAGGATGGCAACGGCGACCCCGATGACGGCACCGATCGCGGTCTCCTCGATGCGTAGCATCAACACGCCGAGGGAGAACTGACCGATAAGGCCGTACAGCAGCGCCAGCATCGCGGTGATCCAGAAGGTCATCAGGCTGTAGGTGACCGTCATGAAATAGAAGGCGCAGAAAAGACACACGAAGATGGCGACCAGCGACGCGGCGGTGTCGCCGGCGACCAGCGTCGCCACCAGCATGCCGCAGGGCACGCCGAGCAGGGTGCCCAGCAGCCGTTGCCACCCTTTGGTCAGAGTCTCGCCCCAGGAATTGGTGCCGGCAAAGATCACGAACGCCGCGATCACGGCCCAATACCAGCGGGCCGGTGACACCAACTCACCGGCCACGATGGCCAGCGACGCCGCGACGGACACCTGGATGGCCTGCCGGGTGGTCGGCCGCAGGCCTTGCCGCTGATCCTCGCCGGCGTCACCGTCCACGCGCGTTCCGGGTGAAGCGCGCTCGCCACTGGCCAGGTCGGCGGCCTTCCCGGCGGCGGCGCCCTCAACGATCGCCCGAACTTCCGCGGTCGCCGTCGAGGCGTTGACGATCGCCAGGGCAAGGCGGCGAACGGCGGTGGTGCCGTCGGCGGTGGCCGCTGACTCCGTGGCCGGGCGGTCGAGAATCCGTCGGGCCCGGCTCGCCACCCGCTCGAGCACGCCGGCCCGCGGCAGCCGGATCGCCCGCGCGAGCTCGGTCAGCGCCGCAACGAGTTCGGCGCGGGTGTCGGCCGGTATCTCGCCGTCGAGGGCCGCCGCTCGTCGACCCGCCGTCCCGACCCATTCGATGGCGAGTTCGGCGTCGAACAGCCATGGGGCCAGGTGTTCGCTGGTCACCCCGGGCCACAGCACGGCTGGGTCCGCTTTGTCTTCGATCTGGCCTTGCACCATGAGGGCGGCCTCGTTGAGCCGGATGGTGCGTGCTCGCATTCGGCGACGCCGGCGTTCGTCGAGGTGACCCGTGCGGACCGCTTCGGCCGTGGTGTCCACCACGATGGCCATGCGTGCCCGCAGCGCCCGAATGGTTGCGCGCAGCACGCGTTCGGGCCGGTCGGGCAGCAGGTAGCTGCTGATCACCAGGGTGCACACCGTCCCCACGACAACCGCCAGGATCAGCCAGGGCAACTCCGAAGCGGTGGCTCGCAGATACAAGGTGAAGAAATAGGCCATGAACGCGACCATGCCCAGCGCCCGGCCGCGGGTCCCGAATCGGCGGGCGTAAGCCGCGGCGAAAGCGATCATCACGAAGGCGACCTCGCTGGCCACCGTGTGCTTTGACAGCAGGGCGGCGGTGGTGATGGCCAGGGCGGCGGGCACGGGCAGCAGCCCCATGGTGATCCGTTGCCGTTTTGGGTCGGGCTCGTCGACGGAGCGGGACGCGACCATCGCGATGACCACACCGAGCAACGCGACCGTCAGGGGCTGCCGCGTCGCTCTGGTCACCACATACATGATCAGCAGGGAACAACCAAGCGCGGCCGTCGTCCGGGTCGCCATGCGCAGCCGAAGCAGTCCGGGATCGGACCCAATCCACCAGTTGCGCACTCTTTCGTAGAGATCAGTTATCGCGGACGTCCTTTCGCCGGCTCGACACAGATGGTTACCCGAACTGCGCCGCAGCGACCAAGCTAGTCTTCGACAGCGTGACAGCGCCGACGCGGGTGAAGCTGGCCGACGGCCGTGACCTGCTCTTCTTCGCGTTGCCGGGGCATTGTCCGGCACCGGTCGAAGATCGCAGGCCGCTGCCGGCGCGCGACCCGCACGCCTCACAGCTGCGGTACGACCAGTCGACGGGGCAGTGGGTCATCATCGCGGCGCTGCGCCAAGACCGCACCTACAAGCCGCCCGCCGGCCTGTGCCCGCTGTGTCCCGGTCCGACCGGAGTGACCAGCGAGGTGCCCGCCCCCGACTACGACGTCGTCGTTTTCGAAAACCGGTTCCCCAGCCTGTCCGGCGCAGATCGTCGAATACCGGCGGCGGCGCTCGCGTCCGCAGGTGACGGCTTCGTGTCGGCGCCCGGGCACGGCCGCACCGAGGTGATCTGCTTTTCCAGCGAACACACCGGCTCGTTCGCTCAGTTGCGGCCCGCGCAGGCCCGGCTCGTCATCGAGGCGTGGCGCCACCGCACCGCCGACCTGCTGGCCGCACCGGGCATCGAGCAGGTGTTCTGCTTCGAAAACCGCGGAGAGGAAATCGGGGTGACGTTGACGCACCCGCACGGTCAGATCTACGGCTACCCGTATCTGACGCCACGGACCGCCGCCATGCTGGGGCAGGCCCGGGAACATCGAATCCGCTACGGCGGCAACCTCTTTGCCGACCTATTGGCGCGCGAGGTCGCCGACGGCAGCCGCGTCATCGCGCGCAGCGACCTGTTCACCGCCTTCGTGCCGTTCGCGGCGCGCTGGCCCGTCGAGGTGCACATCTACCCGAACAGGTTCGTGCACAATCTCACCGAGCTGAACGCGGAAGAGCTGCACGGATTTGCCGAGATTTACCTGGACGTGCTGCGACGGTTCGACCGGATGTATTCCGCTGCGCTGCCCTACATTTCGGCGCTGCACCAGTTCGCCGCCACCGACGCCCAGGCCGACGGTTACTTCCACGTCGAGTTGCTTTCGATCCGGCGCAGCGCCACCAAGCTCAAGTATCTGGCGGCCTCGGAATCGGCGATGGACGCATTCATCAGCGACGTCACACCCGAAAGCGTCGCCCGGCGACTGCGGGAACTCGGATGACCGTACGGTACGCCGCGCCGGGGCGGATCAACCTGATCGGGGAGCACACCGACTACAACCTGGGCTTCGCGCTGCCGATCGCATTGCCGCAGCGCACCATGGTGACCTTCGCGCCCGACCGCTCAGATGCGATCACCGCGTACAGCAACCGTGCGCAGGGCGTGGTGCGGTTTCCGCTCGCGACGGTTCCCGGACAGGTGACCGGCTGGGCCGCCTACCTCGCCGGGGTGGTGTGGTCCCTGCGTCAAACCGGTCAACCGATACCGGGCGGCACCATGTCGATCACCAGCGACGTGGAGATGGGGTCGGGGCTGTCGTCGTCGGCGGCGTTGGAATGCGCGGTGCTGGGCGCGATCGCGACGGCCGCCGGAATGCGCATCGACGCGAAGGAGCAGGCGCGGATGGCCCAGCGGGCCGAAAACGAGTACGTCGGGGCCCCAACGGGTTTGCTCGACCAGCTGGCATCGTTGTTCGGGGAACCCTCGACGGCGCTGCTGATCGACTTTCGGGATCTCAGCGTCGTGCCTGTGGGGTTCGACCCCGACGCCTCCGGTGTCGCGCTGCTGCTGATCGACTCCCGCGCCAGGCACCAGCACGTCGGCGGCGAGTACGCCGTCCGCCGCAAATCGTGTGAACGCGCCGCCGCCGATTTGCAAGGGTCATCGCTGCGTGAAATCTGGGATCGCGGGCGCGCGGACTTGGACGCAGTCCAAAGCACCATCGATGCCCGCCGCGCGCGCCACGTTCTGACGGAGAACGGCCGGGTGCTGGATTTCGTTGCAGCGATTCGTGATTCGAACTTCGTCGAGGCCGGCCAGATCTTCACCCACTCACACGTCTCTATGCGCGACGACTTCCAAATCACTACCGAGCACATCGATCTGATCGCCGACACCGCGGTCCGCGCGGGCGCGTTCGGCGCCCGGATGACCGGCGGCGGCTTCGGTGGTTGTGTGATCGCGTTGGTGCCCGACGGCCGGGCCGACGCCGTGGCCGAAGAGGTGCGGCGGACGGTCCTGGCCGCGGGCCATCCGCGGCCGATCATCACCCGGACCCGTGCGGCCGAGGGCGCCGGCCCCGCGTGACTGAGCTTCGCCGCCGGTCGGCTCCCGGTGCTCATGTGGCGCAGGTGACCTCAGGCCGCAGTGAACTTCACCGCGCCCAGGTGCATCCGGTCAACCGCCTCTTTGAACTCCTCCCGCGTCGGTATCCGCTGGTCGCGAAACTTCAATCCCATCATGCGTTGGGCGCGCGCGACGCCATACGACTCGGCGCAGCGATGGTACAGGTCGGAGACAATTTCGCGGTCGCCGATGAGCTCGCCGCGCATGGCGGTGGTCTTGCCGTCGTAGACAACCTGGGCCGGCGCGCCGTTGCGGAAGTTCTGCTTCCACGGGGCGCTGGCCAGCGCATAGAGCTCCTGATCGATGACGTGGGCACTCACCGGAATCGTGTACTCCCGGCCTGTCTTTCGCCCGGTGAAGCGAAGCACCATGAGCTGTTTGCGCGCCGGACCGGCGAGCGGGGTGCGCAGCAGGAAGCCCAACGCCGGATTGACGAAACGCAGCAGCGCCGACGGCGGATGGCCGGCGTCGATCGCGTACGGCTGTGCTGTCATGAAACCACCGTAAGCCAATCAGGGTCGCCGGTGCAGCGATTGCGCAACCGCGCCGTGGGGCGGTGCATTCCCCGCGGCCCGGTGCGCCTGCTTGTCGCGGATCAGGGCGTGATCTTGGTTTGGTCGTCGATGACGTTCGCGGCGTCCATCAAGACGCCTTGATCGCTCTGCAGCGAGTCGGCGTTGAGCTGAAGCACGAACACCGCACCCTGGCTGGGAATCACGACCGTCTTCTGCGCGACGGCCCGAGTTTGGCCGTCCTTCAGGTAGGTGCCGCTCAGCTGCCAGGCCTGAAAGCCGCTGAGCGTCGAGGCCCGGCCGTTACCCGAGCCCTGGTAGCCGGGAAGACCCAAGATCTCGTTGGGGGCGTACTGGATGATCTTGGCCTGGTCGACGTTGCCGGTGAGTTTCGAAAGAAGCGCCGAGATGGTGGGTGGGTCTGCGGGATTCGCCGGCTGCGAGAAAATGATGCCGCCGTAAGACGTATTGGCGTTCTGGTTGATCTGCCAGCCCGCCGGCACCGGCAGGTCGACGTTGGGACCGGGATCGCCGTGACGGACGGGAGTCTCACTGATTCCGCTGTCGCGGATGTAGTCGGCGATCGTCGGACCGCCCTGCGCGCCCGGCGTCGGGCCGGCCGCGGAAGTCTTGGTCGAGGTCGATGTTGAGGTTGACGTGGAGGTCGAGGTCGAGGTCGAGCTCGACGTTTTGTTCGAGCCGCAACCTACCAGCGCAAAAACGAGCGTCAAGGTAACAGTTGCTGCTGTCAAGTGTTTCATCAATCAAATCTCCCGAGGATTGGGCCGGTACCAGCACCAGCCACGCGGGAATGAGACTAACCGACGTCGCGATCGACGTTGCTGGCGAACCGTTCAACTTCTCGGTCGAAATGCCGCGCGAACAGACGTCCATCCAGTAAGAGACAGCTATGCGGGCACGGCGGTCCTTCATCGCAATTATCGCGATCATCTCGCTCGTGGGCGTGTTCATCACTTTCGTCGCAGCGGCTCCGCCGAGTGCCTACGACGGTGAGCCGGAGTTGGTCGCCAATCCTGTCGACCACGTCGACACGCTCATCGGGACCGGGACGGGCGGCGAGACGGTGGGGGAGATCAACAACTTCCCCGGCCCCTCCGTGCCGTTCGGGATGGTGCAGTACTCACCGGACACCGTCGGCAACTACGCCGGCTACAACTTCGACAACCCACGCTCCACGGGGTTCAGCATGACCCACGCGTCGGTGGGCTGCGCCGCGTTCGGCGACATCTCGATGCTGCCCACCACCACCGCAGTCGGATCGCAGCCGTGGAACGCCTGGGAACGGATCGCCCACGACGACTCAGAGCAGGGTTTGCCAGGCTACTACACCGTGCGGTTCCCCGGCACGGGCGTCACCGCCGAACTCACGGCCACCACCCGTACCGGTGTCGGCCGGTTCCGCTATCCGCACAACGGCCGGCCCGCGCTGTTCCAGGTACGCTCCGGTGCGTCCCTCGCGGGCAATTCCCGCGCCACCATCCAGATCGACGAGGGCGGCGCCACCATCACCGGCTGGGCGACCAGCGGCGAATTCTGCGGCAAAAACAACACGTACACCGTGTATTTCGCGATGAAATTCAGCCAGCCGTTCACCTCTTACGGCACCTGGGACGGCCATTCGGTCTATCCCGGTGCGCCACGCGCGGCCTCGCCATACAGCGGAGGTTACGTTGAGTTCCCCGCCGGGTCGGTGCTCGAGGTGCGGACGGCGATCTCCTACGTGGGCATCGACGGAGCGCGCGCGAACCTGGCGGCCGAGGGTCAGAAGAGCTTCGACGACGTGCGCGCCGCGGCCGCGTCGCAGTGGAACGCGGCGCTGTCGTGCATCGCGGTGGCCGGGAGGAACGTCGCCAACCTCGATACCTTCTATACCTCCCTGTACCGATCTCTGTTGCACCCCAACACCTTCAACGACGCCGACGGCCGCTACATCGGATTCGACTGCTTCATCCACACGGTGGCGACCGGGCGCACCCAATACACCAACTTCTCCGATTGGGACACCTACCGGGGCCTCTCGGCGCTACAGGGACTGCTCTTTCCCAGGCAGGCCAGCGACATGGCTCAATCGCTCGTCAACGACGCGGAGCAAAGTGGGTCGTTTCCCCGTTGGGCCCTTGCCAATTCGGCCACCGGCGAAATGACCGGGGACAGTGTGGTGCCGTTGATCGTGAACCTCTACACGTTCGGCGCCAAGGATTTCGACGTCAACACGGCACTGCGCTACATGCTGCATGCCGCGACCACCGGTGGTGCCGGGCTGGGCGACTACGTCGAGCGCCCGGGCATCAGCACATATCTGGCGCTCGGCTACGCACCCGAAACGGCGCAGTTCGGCGACGGCGCCTCGATCACGCTCGAGTGGTCCGTCGACGACTTCGCCATCTCCCGATTCGCGGAATCACTCGGCGACACCGCCACGGCCGCCGAATTCCAGCGCCGGGCGCAATACTGGCAGAACCTGTTCAATCCGACGACCCGCTACATCTCGCCCCGCGACGCCATGGGCTTCTTCCAGCCCGGCCCGGGGTTCGTGGATTCCCCTGTGGGCTTCGGCCAGGAAGGATTCGATGAGGGCAACGCCGAGCAGTACGTCTGGTGGGTACCGCACAACGTCGCCGGATTGGTGACCGCGCTGGGCGGCCGCACCGCCGTCGCCGGCCGGCTCGACCGGTTCACCGAAAAGCTGAACGTGGGCCCCAAAGAACCGCATCTGTGGGCGGGGAACGAGCCGGGCTTCGGGGTGCCATGGCTGTACAACTACATCGGTCAACCGTGGAAGACCCAGCTCACCGTCGACCGGGTGCGGGGCCTCTTCGGTCCCACACCCGACGGCGAACCAGGCAACGACGACCTGGGCGCGATGTCCAGCTGGTACGTCTGGGCCGCCCTGGGCTTGTACCCGAGCACCCCGGGCGCGCCAATTCTCGCAGTGAACACGCCGCTGTTCGATCGGATTGTCATCGCCCTTCCCGGAGGCAAATCCCTCCGGATGTCCGCTCCCGGCGCATCGGGTCCGCACCACCTCAGGTACATCGGCGGCTTGAGCGTCGACGGCCGGCCCACCGATCACACGTGGGCCCCCGAGTCGATCGTCGACACCGGTGGTGAGCTCAAATTCTCGCTCGCCGCCTACCCGAACAAGGCGTGGGGCACGGCCGAGTCCTCCGCCCCGCCGTCTTTCGGCGCGGGCAGTTCGGCGGTGACCGTCAACGTCACCCGACCCGTCGTCACGATCGCGCCGGGCCGCGCCGGGACCGTGACGGTCGACGCGCAACGGATGATCGACGGCGCCGGCGGATATGGCATCACCGGCGCAGCCACCGAGGCCGGAATCAGTGCTGCACCGGCGTCCGGCCAGTTCCACTCGGACGGGTCGGTCAGCGCCGAGGTGTCGATCACGGTGGCGCCGACGGTGCCCGAGGAATACTACGTCGTGTTCCTCACCACCGCGGTCGGCGAAAGTGTAAGGAGATCAGCCATTTTGGTCGTCGTAGAAGCTGACGAGTGACCGATAGCTGTGGGTCGCCTGAGCTCGCAAGGATTCTTGCGAGGCGTCGTCAGATCATGTCGTTCTCCGTCAGCCACCGCATCACCTGCCACCCGGCGAATACGGGGAGCCAACAGGTGAGCACGCGATACAGCAGGACCGACGGCACCGCAACGCCCGCCGGCACACCGAAGGCGGCCAGGCCGCCGATCAGTGCGGCCTCGACGGCGCCGACACCGCCGGGCGTCGGCGCGGCGGATGCCAGTGTTCCGCCGACCATCGTCACCACCGTGCAGGTGACGAACGACGCGCCGCCGCCGAAGGCTTGGACGCTGGCCCACAGCGCCGCCGCCGCGCCCAGGGTCGTCACGGAGCAACCCAGGATGATCAGCCCCAGCCGTTTGGGTTCGCGGGCGACCTCGACGAGGTCGCCGGCCAGTTCCTTTAGCCTGGGACTCAGGTCCGTCGCCAGCCAGCGCCGCAGCCGCGGCACCAACAGAAACGCACCGATCATTCCCAACGCCACGCCCGCGATCAGGTACAGCACCGTGGATTTCGGCACGAAGTGCTTGAGGTCCATCGATGCGCCCGCGACGGTGCTGAACAAGATCAGCAACAGAACGTGCATGATCACCTGAACGGCTTGTTGCAGTGCCACCGCAGTGGTGGCCCGCACCGCCGAAAGGCCGCCACCCTTTTGCAGATAGCGTGTGCTGAGCGCCAGGCCACCGATTCCAGCCGGCGTGGTCGTTGCGGCAAAGGTGTTGGCCACCTGCGCAATTGACAGCTTCCAGAAGCTCACCGATTCGTCGGCGCTGGCCCACAGAGCCGTGGCCGCGCCCACGTAGGTGAGCGCAGATATCACCAAGCCCAGCAGCGCCCACCACCAGTTGGCCCTGCTCACTGCGGAAACGAATGTCGGCACGGTGCTGATGAACGGATATGCGACGTAGACCAGCGCAACCAGCAGCACCAGCTGAATGACCTGCCTGCGGGTGAACCTGGTGATGGTTTCGGTTTTGATCTGATCCGCCCCGGTCTGGCGTTGCACCTCCGCGCGAGTCTCGGAGATGACGGCACCGGCATCGGATATCGACTGCCGGATCCGTTTGGGCACGGCCGCTTTCGTGAGCCGGCGCGAAGCCGTCAACACGGTGTCTTTGCCGAATACCTCGATCGCCGCGCCCACCGCGGACTCCGCGTCATACAACGCCGACGTCGTCACCAGAAGCTGAGCGATGTCCGATTGCAGTTGGATGTTGGTGGCGCCGTACTCGGCGCTGCCGAACCCGCCGAAGAGCACCGTGCCGTCTAGGATCGTGATCTCGTTGCTGCGCAGATCGCCGTGGGAGATCTGGTGGTCGTTGAGGACTCGCAGCGATTCCCATACCCGGGCAACCGGCAGCGTCAATGCGCATCGGTCAAGCGGCGCACCGCGAACGGGCTTGTGCGCGTATAACATCCATCCCCGGTCAAGGAGAGCGACAGCAATCGGCGCCGTGTTGCCGACGCCGACGTCACCGACGGCAATGGCCATCAGTGCGCGGTGCTCGACGGCCCGGCGCATCGACGCCACCAGGGGTCCGGTCTCGCTGCCGCGCAGCCGAAGCTTGCGCCAGAGTTGCAGCAACGCGCCGCCGCTGCGCTGATGCGGTCCGTACAGCTCGACCACAGCCTCGTCGGAGGGCGCATCGGAATCCGCGCACCGGGCCGAAAGAACGAGCGGCCCCGGTCCGGCCGGCCGGACCACTTGCAGCGCGGAAACCAGGCATCCCCGCTTGGCCAGCGCGCGCACCGCGCCGTCGAGCGGCACTTCGAGCGCGGGCGTGCCGACGACCAGGACCACGAGCGCGCCGACGAACCAGCCCACCGCCAGACCGAGCAGGGAGCGCGCGGGAACTATCGCACTGACGAAAAGGTGGATCGGCACGAAGGCCAGCAGCAGCGCCCACCACCAATGTCGCCAGCGCGCGGGAAGCCAGGGGCCCGACACGGTCAGCACCGACGCAAGCATCGCGATCCACCGCGGGTCGTCCAGGATCTGGGCCAACACGGTCTGTGGCCGGTCGGAAAGGTCGAAATGCCATTGGGGCGCCGAGATGCCGTTGCCGCCGATGGACAGCGGAAGAACCGCGAGGATCCCGGCGGCCGCATACGCGCCGAGCAGCTTCCACTGCCGGGCGATGATCAGACCGATGAGGATCGCGAAGGGCAGCGCCAGGATGGCGATGCCGTATACCAGGTAGACGAGATCCGACTGGGTGGGGGTCAGCACGCCGACGATCTCCGATATCGATCGCTCGAGCGCCACCCACTGTGGGCGGGTGATCAGTGAACCGGCGATGACGATCGCGAAGAAGATCGCGCTGGCCGCGAGCCGGATGATGTCGTTGGTCCGCCGGGTTATCGGTTGCAGCAAGTTGCCCGACACGCTGATTTCGCGCCCGTCAACTCGCATGGCTCGATCCTCTGCGATCCTGCGGAGCGGGCCGCGCCGTTGGCGGCCCGTCGACAACTTAACCGGATACCTCGCCGCAAGCGCGCACCGCTGGCTTTCACTCGCCGCGCGTAGGCTCGGCTAGGTATCAAGTAGGTAGTTGAGCTATCGAACGGGGAGGACGACGCGTGGCCAGAACGGACGACGACACCTGGGAGATTACCGAGAGCGTGGGCGCGACGGCATTGGGCGTCGCGGCTGCCCGGGCGGCGGAAACGGAGAGTGAAAATCCGCTGATCAGCGATCCTTTCGCGCGGATGTTCCTGGATGCGGCCGGCGACGGCATGTGGAACTGGTTCTCGGCCACCGACCTTCCGGCCGAGGTCATCGAGGCCGAACCCGACCTGTTGCCCCGGATGCAGGGAATGGTCGACTACATGGCCGCGCGGACGTCCTTCTTCGACCAGTTCTTCCTGGACGCGACCCGGGCCGGCGTGCACCAGGTGGTGATCTTGGCCGCCGGGCTGGACTCGCGGGCCTGGCGGCTGCCCTGGCCCGGTGGGACGACGGTGTACGAACTCGACCAGCCCCGGGTGCTGGAGTTCAAGTCGGCCACGCTGCGCGAAAACGGCGCCGAGCCGGCCTGCAACCTGGTGCATGTTCCCGTTGACCTGCGCCACGATTGGCCCGCCGCGCTGCGGCAGGCCGGTTTTGACGGCTCGGCGCCCGTCGCGTGGTCCGCCGAAGGGCTGCTGCCGTTCCTCCCCGCGGCCGCACACGAGCTGCTGTTCGAGCGCGTCCAGGCACTGAGCGTGGCGGGCAGCCGGATCGCGGTGGAGGCGCCCGGCCCGGACTTTCTCAACGAGGCCGCCATCGCCAAGCGCCGCGCGACGATGCAGCGGGTGCGCGACTTGATGGCCAAACTGCAGCCACAGCGCGAGATCCCCGACGTACAAGACCTTTGGTATTTCGACGAGCGTGAGGATGTCGGCGACTGGTTGCGTCGCCACGGGTGGGACGTAACGGTCACGGAGGCGGTGGACCTGATGGCCCGCTACGACCGCAGGCCCCCGCAGGGCATCGACGACGACGCCCCGCGCACCTTGTTCGTGGCGGCCGAGCGGGCGGGGGAGTGAGCCAAAGATGAGCAGCGCCAGAACCGACAACGACACCTGGGCGATCACCGAGAGCGTGGGTGCGACGGCGTTGGGCGTGGCCGCGGCCCGGGCGGCCGAAACCCGCAGCGAGCATCCATTGATCAAAGACCCGTTCGCGCAGGTTTTTCTGGACGCCGTCGGCGACGGCGTGTGGAACTGGCATTCCGCCCCGCAACTGCCCGCCGAGCTGATCGAGGCCGTACCCGAGTTGCCGCTGCAGATGCAGTCGATGGTCAGCTATATGGCTTCGCGCACAGCATTTTTCGACCAGTTCTTCAACGATGCCGTTCGTGCAGGCATCCGCCAGGCGGTGATTTTGGCGGCCGGCTTGGACGCGCGCTCGTGGCGGCTGCCCTGGCCGGACGGCACGACGGTGTATGAGCTCGACCAGCCCAAGGTGCTGGAGTTCAAATTGTCGACATTGGCCGAGCACGGGGCGCAGCCTGCGTGCAACCGGGTCGCCGTCGCGGTGGACCTGCGCCAGGACTGGCCGAAGGCCTTGCGGGAGGCCGGTTTTGACCCCTCGGCACCCAGCGCCTGGTCAGCCGAGGGTTTGATGCCGTACCTGCCGGCCACGGCGCAAGACTTGCTGTTCGACCGCATTCAAGCGCTTACCGTCGCGGGGAGCCGGGTCGCCGTGGAGGCTCTCGGGCCGAGGTTCCTCGACGCGGAGTTTCGCGCGAAGCGCCGTGAACGGATGGATCGGATCCGTACGTTGATGGCCGAAGTGGATCCGAAGCGTGAGATTCCCAGGACCGACGAGCTGTGGTACTTCGAGGAGCGCGAAGACGTCGGTGAGTGGTTCCGTCGCCACGGCTGGGACGTGGAGGTGACGCCGACGGACGAGCTGATGGCCGGCTATGGCCGTAGCGCGCCCAAGGAGGTCGAGGACCGGGTGCCCGCGAATTTGTTCGTGGCCGCGCACCGGAGGGGGTCCTAGTGTCAGGACGATCGGGACCACCACACTGATCCGCATGCAGATCCCGTTCGCCGACGCGGTGCTCAGCCGCCTGGGCCGCCGTGAGGCCGGTCTGGAACTCATCGAGGAGATCGAGGACGAGGCGCTCGATGACGTCGATGCGGCCGACCTGCCCGAAGCCGGGCCGGCCCTGCTGCTGCAGCGGATGGAAAACCGGCTCGTCCGCCACCAGCTTTCCGCCCCGGATGTGCTGGGGCCCGACGAGCTGCGCAGGCTGCGCTACATCCTCAACTTCGCCAGACTCGCCGACTTCGAACCGGGCGCGGCGGGTCCGGGGGGCACGCGCGGTCGCGGAGACGTCTCGGTGGGCGCCGAAATCGCGCCTTGGCGCTCGAGAGTGGTCGACACGTTGTACGGACCGCTGCGCGAGGAGCCCGATCCCACCACGGCCTTGCGAGCCGCGCGAGAGGCGCTCAGTGCTCTGGCCGCCGACCAGGACGACCAACGGCGAGTCCTGATCGAGCGCCACGGGAATGACTTCTCCCCAGCGGAATTGGACGCTGAGGTGGGCTACAAGAAGCTCGTCACGATTCTCGGCGGCGGCGGTGGCGCGGGCTTTGTCTACATCGGCGGCATGCAGCGGCTGCTCGAGGCCGGCCAGCTGCCCGACTACATGATCGGCTCGTCCTTCGGGTCGATCCTGGGCAGCCTGGTGGCCCGCACCCTGCCCGTGCCGATCGAGGAATACCTCGCCTGGGCGGAGACCGTGTCCTACCGCGCGATCCTGGGACCCGAACGGCTGCGCCGCCGCCACGGCCTGGCCGGCATGTTCGCGCTGCGCTTCGACCAGTTCGCCCACGCCATGCTCAGCCGTGCCGACGGCCGGCGGATGCGAATGTCGGACTTGGCAATTCCGCTCGACATCGTGGTCGCGGGGGTACGTAAGCAGCCGTACTCGGCGCTGCCCTCGAGGTTTCGCCGTCCCGGGTTGGCGGCGTTGCCGTTGCGGTCGGTTCCCTTTCGCCCCATCGGGATCGGCCCCGTGGTCGGCGCCCGGATGTGGCAGGTGGCGGCCTTCATCGACTTGCGCGTCGTCAAGCCCATCATTCTCGGCGACGACAACCCCGCCCGCGACTTCGACGTCGTCGACGCGGCATCGTTCTCCGCGGCCATTCCCGGTGTGCTGCACCACGAAACCAGGCACCCGCGGATGATCCCGATCCTCGACGAGCTGTTCGAGGAAAAGGACATCGCGGCTCTCGTGGACGGCGGTGCCGCCAGCAACGTCCCCATCGAACTGGCATGGAAGCGCGTCCGCGATGGCAGGCTGGGCACCCGCAATGCGTGCTACCTGGCCTTCGATTGCTTTCACCCGCAATGGGATCCGCGCCACCTCTGGCTGGTGCCGATCACGCAGGCCGTCCAGCTGCAGATGGTGCGGAATTTGCCCTACGCCGATCACCTCGTCCGGTTCGAGCCGACTCTGTCGCCGGCGAACCTGGCGCCCTCTGCCGCGGCGATCGAACGCGCGAGCAGATGGGGGCGCAACAGTGTCGAGCGGGCGATCCCGGTGACGACGGCGCTCTTGGAGCCTACCTGGTGGGAGGGGGACGGTCCCCCCGTCGCCAAGCCAAAACCACGGGCGAAGTCGGTGGCGTCGCCCATGAGCTCGGTCATGGCGGCTATTCATGTTCCGACGAGCCGGTTGTCCCGGTGGCGAAACCGTCACCTGACGTGACGCCTTCATTGGGATTCGAGCGTCAACTTTCTTGCTGACGTAGGGTCGCATGGCGTGAGGACCGATGACGACAGCTGGGAGATCACGGAGAGCGTGGGAGCCACGGCGTTGGGTGTCGCCGCCGCACGCGCCGCGGAAACCGAGAGCGAGCATCCACTGATCAGCGATCCCTTCGCGCGGGTCTTTCTGGACACCGCCGGAGACGGTGAGTGGAACTGGTACTCCGCTCCCGAGCTGCCCGCCGAGGTGGTCGAAGCCGAACCCGCGCTGCCCCTACGCATGAAGTCGATGGTCAGCTATTTCGCCTCGCGGACAAAGTATTTCGACACGCTGTTCCTTGACGCCGCCGACGCGGGCATCCGGCAGATGGTGATTCTGGCGGCCGGCTTGGACGCGCGGTCGTGGCGGCTGGAGTGGCCCCTCGGCGTGACGGTTTTCGAGCTCGACCAGCCCAGGGTGCTGGACTTCAAGGCCTCGACGTTGCACCAGCACGGGGCCGAACCGGCGTGCCATCGGGTCGGTGTCCCGGTGGACCTGCGCCAGGACTGGCCGAAGGCTTTGCTGCAGGCGGGTTTTGATGCGTCGGTGCCGAGCGCGTGGTCGGTCGAGGGCCTGCTGATGTATCTGCCGGCGGCGGCCCAGCAGACGCTGTTCGAACGCATTCAGGGACTCACCGCCTCCGGCAGCCGGGTCGGCATCGAGGCGCTGTCACCGGACTTCGCCGACCCGCACGCCTCCGCACGGCGCCGAGAGCGCTCGGACCGCGTTCGGGCGTTGATAGCCAAGGCGGACCCCCGACGCGAGTTCCCGCGAACCGAGGAGCTGTGGTACTTCGAGGAGCGCGAGGACGTCGGCGATTGGTGGCACCGCCACGGCTGGGAGGTGGCCGTGACTCCGGCGGACGAGCTGATGACCGCCTACGGCCGCAAACTTCCGCCGCAGCTCGAGGACGGTGTTCCGCCATACCTGTTCGTCTCCGCGCGGCGGGAATCGGCGGTGCCCTCGAGCTGATTCAGCCATTCGGACCGAGGCGGACCATGCGCGTCGTGGAGCTCTCGTCGAGCTCCACCAGGTCAGAACGCGACCGCAGGAAGTCGCTGAAAGACTTGAATCCCAGCGACTTTTCGCTGAACGACGGGTCCATGCGCTTCATCTGCGCCTTGACGACGGAGTTGTGCAGCCAGTCGACGTCATCCTTCTCCAGGCCCATGCGCAGTGCGCGCTTCAGTAGATCGGTTGCCGCGGCCTGCGGATCGGGCGAAGGCGATCCCTCGGCGTCCGCGGCCTGGGCGGGGGCTCGTTTCTTGGGTGCGCCCTTGTCGGGTGCCGGTTCGGGCACCGGCACCCCGGGCAGCGCGTCGTAGACGACGAATTCGTCGCATGCGGCCGCCAGTGCTCGGCTCGACGAGCCGGCCACCCCGACGCCGACCACGTAACGGCCGAGCCGCTTACAGCGCTGCGCCAGCGGAATGTAGTCCGAGTCGCCGGCCACGATCACCACATGTGTCAGATCGGGCAGGCGGAACATGTCCTCGACGGCGTCGACGGCCAGCCGGATGTCGGCGGCGTTCTTGCCGTAGGCCGCCGCCGGGAACAGCTGCACCAGATCCACCGCGCGGCCGACCAGCTGCGCGCGGTAGCCGGTGTTGACGTCGGCCGACCAGTCCGCGTATGCGCGGGTGAGCACCAACGTCCCGAACGACGACGCGTAATCGATGATGGCGCCGACGTCGACGGTGGCCCGCGTCAACTGATGCTTGTCCAGGCCCTTGGCCCTGTCCTTCTGAAACGCGTTGCGCCCGTGCACCTGGTCGTAGCGGGAGATCACAATGTTGTCGAAGTCGAGGTAGACCGCCACGCGGCCGGCACCGGGATCCGTCATGAGCCCAGTCTTAACCATCCGCCGCGGAGCAACGCCGGAATGCGGGGAAACCGCCGGCCCAGCACGTCAGCAGTCGCGCCGAGACCCGGCCATGAGGCGCCTCCCCTTTTCCCCTAGCGCCACCGCTGGCACTGGTCATCGCCGGGGCCGGCATCGACTCCATCCACCGGCTGCTGGCACCCCAGCGGTGGCGCTGGCTCTGGAACCGATGGTGCCGAAGCGGCGGCCCGGCAAGCACACCGGAGGGGGTCAGCCCGTGGTGTCCAGCGTGGTCGCGCGGGCCTGAAGCTCCTTTAGCGCTGCCTGCGCTAACTCGTCGAAGGGTTGGCGGTTGTCCGGGGCCACCCAGCGCGCGATCGCGGTGCCGAACGCCAGCATGCCCATCTCGGCGGCCAGCTGCGCGGTGGTGTCGTCGGCTCCGCGGGCGCGCAACGCGTCGGCCAGCACAGCGGCCAGCCGGGCGCGCTTGAGCAGCTCGCGTTCCTGTAACTCGCTGTTGGCGGCGATCACCGCGTGGCGTTGCGGTGCCAGATCGCGGCGCTCCGGCGTGAAGGCGACAGCGACCGACGCCAGGGCGGCCGCCAGGCAGTCGAGGGTGCTGGCCGACGGCGGCGCGGCCCGGATGGCCTCGCCGAACAACGCGGCCAGGATGTCCTGCCCACCGAACAGCACCTCACGCTTGTCGGCGAAATGCCGGAAGAACGTGCTCTTCGTCAGCCCGGCGCGGTCGGCGATCTCGGCGACGGTGGTGGCGTCGAACCCGTGCTCGAGGAACAGTGCCAGCGCGGCGCGCTCCAGGCGCTCCCGCGCGTTGGGTTCCCACCGGGCCATCACAACATCTTAGGTGATGCGACCAAGTCCCATCGCGTGTAGAGTGATGGGACTTGGTCTTATCAAAACACTAATCTGTCAAGGAGTCGCCATGCGTGTTCTCGTCACCGGTGCGTCCGGTCACCTCGGTTCGGCGATCGTCCCCGAACTCCTCGCCGCCGGACACCAGGTCGTCGGGCTGGCCCGATCCGCCACCGCCGCGGCGGCCGTGACCGCCCTCGGCGCCAGCGTGCAGTGCGGCGACCTTGACGATCTCGACGGGCTCAGCCAGGCGGCCGCCGACTCCGACGGCGTCATCCATCTCGCGTTCAAGCACGACCAGATGTTCTCCGGCGACGTTGCCGCCGCGGTCGCCGCCGACCTGGCCGCCGTCCGGGCGCTGGGGGACGCCCTGACAGGAACCGGCAAACCGTTCGTCGGGACCTCCGCGACGTTGGCCCTGGCCGGCCTGGGCCGCGAGGGCACCGAGGAAGACGTGATCGCCGACGGACCCCGGATCGACGCCGAGAACACCGTGATCGGCTTCGCGGACCACGGTGTGCGGTCGTCGGTCGTGCGGGTCCCGCCCATCACCCACAGCGCGCTGGATCGTCACGGCTTCGCGCGCGCGCTCATCGAGATCGCCAAGCAGACCGGTGTGGCGGGGTACGCCGGGGACGGCACCAACCGGTGGCCGGCCGGTCACACGTTGGACGTGGCTCACCTGTACCGGCTGGCCCTGGAGAGCGCGCCGGCTGGCACCCGCTGGCACGCCGTCGGCGACCGCGGGATCCCGATGCGCGACATCGCCGCAAGCATCGGCGACCACCTGGGAATACCCAGTGCACCCATCCCCGACAATCGCCTCTACGAGCACTTCGGCTTCCTGGCGATGCTGGTCACCCTGGACAACCCGACCTCCAACGCGGCCACCCGGCGCAGCCTCGGGTGGGAGCCCACCCACCCCGGCCTGCTCGCCGACTTCGACATCGCCGACTACTTCGCCCCGGCCCCACAACCGAACTAGCCGCCCCGCCCCACCATCTGAAAGGACGTTCCCGCAATGGAATTAGGACTGCATTTCGTCGACTACCGGGCGGCCGGCATCGCCCAGCTCGGGCCGACCCTCGCCCAAGTGGCCAGGACCGCCGAGCAGGCCGGCATGACGATGTTCACGCTGGCCGACCACTATCTTGGGCTCGGGCCCGATGCGCAAGACCCGTTCCTGGAGTGCTACACCTCGCTGGGATTTCTGGCCGGCCAGACCGACAGGATCACCCTGGGCACCATGGTCACCGGGGTGAGCTATCACAATCCCGGGCAGCTGGCCAAGACCGTCAGCACGCTGGACGTGCTGTCTGGGGGGCGTGCCCTGCTCGGCATCGGGTCGGCCTGGTACGAGCGCGGACATGTCGCGCTGGGAATTCCGTTCCCGACCGTGGGTGAGCGGTTCGAGATGCTGGAAGAGACGCTGCAGATCTGCCTGCAGATGTGGAGCGACAACGACGGCCCCTATCAGGGCGAGCACTACCAGCTGGGCGAGACCATCTGTGCGCCGCAACCGATTCGGCGTCCCCCGATCCTCATCCCCGGTGGCGGAGAACGCAAGACGCTGCGGCTGGTCGCGCAATACGCCGACGTGTGGACCGCCACCGCTGAGACGGTCGAGGAGTTCGAGCACAAGCTCGATGTCCTGAACCGCCACTGCGAGGCCGTGGGCCGAAACCCAGCCGAGATTCGCAAGACCGTGGGTCTGTTCTTCCGTGACCCCTTCGACAACCTCGACGACTATCTGAAAACGATGCAACGCCTGGCCGAACTGGGTGCCTCGATGGTCAATGTCGGCGCGATGCCCGGCAATCCGGACCCGATCGGGTTCATCGGCCGGCTCGGCGACGAACTTGTACCAAGGTTGGCCGCCATCGGCTGACGGAACTTCATGACGGTCTTGTGACCGCCTGGCCCGGAATGAATCCAGCCAGTCGCCTGCAGCGTTGCACCTACCGTGCGGCCAATAGGCCCACACGAGGACACATGTCTAGCTGAACCGAAACTAATCGCTGGCTTCGCGGACTACGCTCCAGACCAGATCGGCAAGCACACCGGTCACATGAGTTGAGGGGTGCATCGAACCCGGGATGCTTCGGTTTGCCGGCCAGCGGCACCCGGCGTTGGCGCCACCGGTCAGTGATCCCTGGCAGCGACCGGCGTCGGGCTCTGCCACGCGGCCGATTGCCTCAGGTGCTCAGCGGTGCTGTCGCAAGCGCCGGCTCAACCCGGTCGCTCGGATCGCCCGACGGCCAAGTGCGGCGCGCACCGAAGCCTCCGAACCGACCACCCGCACCTTGGTCTTGGCGCGGGTGACCGCGGTATAAAAAAGCTCTCGGGTCAGCAACCGCGAATCCTGAAGGGGCATAAGGATCGTCACCTCGTCGGCCTGGCTGCCTTGGCTCTTGTGAATCGTCATCGCGTGCATGGTCTCCACGTCGGAGAGGCGGGCCGTCGCGAAATCCAGCGTTCCGGTAGCGCCTGCGATGACGGCCCGCAAACCGTCCTGAGAGGCGATGACGACGCCGGTGTCGCCGTTGAAGACCTTGAGCCCGTAGTCGTTGGCAGTCACCAGCAATGGGCGACCCGCGTACCACGCCGACGACATGGGCTGACCCGTCTCCTCCGAGAGCCAGCGCTCGACCTGCCGGTTCCAGTGCGACACCCCGTAGGGTCCCCGCCGGTGTGCGCACAACAGCCGGTGCTCGTCGAGCGTGTTCACGGCCACCGCTGCGGCGCCGAGCACCGCCGCCTCCCGCACCCGCAGGGCGTGCCGAACCAGCACCGGTCGCAGCCGTTCCGCCGGACCGTCGGCATCGATCCACTCGATGTGCTCGCCGCCGCCGCGCAGCAACTGCACCACTTGGTCGGCGTCACCGACTCGGATGGCGGCGGCCAGCGCGCCGATCGATTCACCGAAGCGGTGCGGTGTGCGCAGGGCGGCCACGCGCACGTCGTGCCGTGCCGCCAGCCCCTCCACCAAGTCCGCCAACACGGCCCCGGCCTCCACCGAGGCCAGCTGGTCGGCATCACCCACCAGAATCAGCCGCGTGTCAGGTCGCACCGCTTCCAGCAGTCGGGCCATCATCGTCAGCGACACCATCGATGTCTCATCGACGACGATCACGTCATGCGGCAACCGATTGCCCCGATGGTGCTTGAACCGCACGGACGTATCCGGCCGCGACCCCAGCAGCCGGTGCAGCGTCGTCGCCTGCAAACCCGCCAGCCGGGTCTTGTCGGCCGGATCGAGGTGTTGCACCTCCGCGGCCACGGCCTCGGCCAGGCGCGCGGCGGCCTTCCCGGTCGGTGCGGCGAGCGCGATTCGCAGTCGCGGGGCGCGGGTCAGCTCCGCCTGCTCGGCCAGCACCGCCAGCAGCCGCGCGACCGTAGTGGTCTTGCCGGTCCCGGGCCCACCGGTGAGCACCGTAACCGCCTGCGACAGCGCGATTTCCGCGGCCGCGCGCTGCTCGTCATACCCCGGTGGGAAGAGCCGCTCCAACGCGGGGGCTGTGCCCAGTTCTCCGGACACCGACAGCGCCAACAGATCCGAACACACCTGGGCTTCATCGAGCCAGTACCGATCCAGATAGAGCAGATCGCCGAACAATCGCAGCACCGGAGGTGTTCCGAGCAACCGACTCATCCGCACGGCGGCCCGCCAGTCCTCAGCTTCGGGCCAGGGGAGGTCGGCCACCCCCGCCTGCGCGGCGAGCGTCCGCAGGTCGACGCACACCGAACCAGCGCGCAGCGCGCGCACCAGCATGGCGACGGCCAGCGTCACCCGCTCGTCGGTTTCACCGCAGAGGTGCGTAAGGCGCTGTGCGACATGAACGTCCGCGGCCTCGAGCACCCCGGCATCGCTGAATGCCCGCAGGATTCCCGATGCTCCGATCGCCGTAACCGTCAAGCGACCGCCCTCCCGACGTCCAGCAGCTCCGACAATGAGGTCACCAGGGACGCGGGGGGCCGCCAGCTGAATACTCCCGACGGGTGCCCGTCGATCACCGGGGTCTGCGGGCCGCACATGCCGCGCAAGAACAGGTACAGCACGCCGCCGAGGTGTCGGGCGGGATCATAGTCCGGCACCCGCCAACGTAGAAAGCGGTGCAGCACAACACTGTACAGCAGCGCCTGCAGCGGATAGTCCGAGTGCAGCATCGCCTCGACCAGCCGCGGCCGGTCGTAGTCGGTGGCCGTCGGCGGTCGCTCGGGATCGCCGAGCCAGTTGGTTTTGTAATCCACCACCAGATACCGGTGCCCGGGACCATCGGGCACGCGCAACACGACGTCCACCGACCCGGTGAGGTATCCGCGCAGCGACTCGCCACCCAGCGCGCCGCCTGTCAACCGATCCGCGTACGCCACCAGCGGGTCACCGACCGGCAGCTGCGCGCGCACCAAGGTTCCGACATCGGACAGCCGAATCTCGGGCGCGCGCACGCGCACGTCGCCACCGGCGAGTGGCAGCTCAAAGTCTAACTCTCGCAATCGATCTCGCAAACCGATCTGGCGTAACGTGCGGCCGCCGGCCAGCGGACCCAACGGGGTGTCGTGCATCGGCACCAGCGCGGCGGCCAGCACCTCGGGGGGCACGTCAACGGGCCACCACGCCGAGTGCTTACGGATGTGCAACTCCAACTCGGCGGCCAGGTCGGCGGCCAGCGGGTCGGCCGTCTCCAGCACGGCGTGCACCAGCGTGCCGAACTTCGCGCCCGTCGGCAGATCCGCCATCGGGGAGGGCATGTCCGGCCCGGATGCGGCCGCGGTCAATGGGATATCGCCGAGCTCGTCGTCCAACTCGGTGATCTCGGGCTCGCTGCCCACGCCGGCGGCCCCGGAGATCTCCGCCATCCGGATGAGCGCGGAATAGGAGGTGCGTCGCCACCCGGTGTCGATGCCGCGGTGGAAGTGGCGGCTATCGACCTCGGGGGGCAGCGGCTGGGGCGGGACCGGCGGCGACGCGGTAACCACCGACTCCTCGATCACCGGGCCGCCCGCGGCCTCCCACTCCCGCAATCGGGCGAGCGCGTCCTCGTCGGAGATCTTGGCGGGCTCGCATCGGTCGGGCACCACAGGCTGATTGGGCCGACGGCCACGCAGCAGCCGCGACAGGCCGCCGTTGGGTTCGTCATACGCGGGCGACCACCACGCCACCACCTGCGACTGCGCGCGGGTCAGCGCGACGTAGGTCAGCCTGCAGTCGTCGCTGGCGTCTTCCTGGCGGCCAAGCGTTTCGATGGCCCGGAAATCCGGGCTGTCCTTTCCGCCGATGTGCAGGCAGCGCGTGTCGCCGTCGTGAAACAGCACCACATCGCGATCCGGGACGTTGCGGTTGAACGCGAACGGGAGATACACGATCGGGTACTGCAGGCCCTTGCTCACATACACCGTCATGACCTGTACGGCGGCCGCGTCACTGTCCAGCCGCCGACTGTGTTCCGTTGCGCCGCTTCGCTCCTCGCCTTGGCGACGCAGCCAGTCGCGCAGTGCGGGCAGGGTGTAGTGCTCGCGGTGGGCGACCTCTTGCAGCAACTGCGCGATGTGCGCCAGGTCGGTCATCTGACGCTCGCCACCGCGCCACGACAAGACCCGATCAGCCATTCCCTGCAATTGTGCGGCCTCGAAAATGGCCGCGACGCCGCGCTCGCGGGCGTGGCCGGCCCACTCGCGCAACGTCTCGGCGACGCGGTCGGTCAGCGCGTCGCCACCGACCGCCAGCGATTCGGCGGTCTCGCCGAAGAACATCGTCGCCGCCGCCGCCCGCACCATGCCGGGACGATGCGGTTGGTCGAAGGCCTCCAGCAGGCACAGCCAGTCCGCGGCGGCATCGGAAGTGAAGACGTCGGAGTCCCCGGTGTAGACGGCCGGAATGCCCGCGTCGCACAGCGCTGCGAAGCAGGCGCGGGCGTCCTTGTGTTTCTCCACGATCACCGCGATGTCGCGGGCCTGCACCGGCCGGCCGTCGAACGTCGCGCCGCTCGCCAGCAGTGCGCCGATGTCGGCGGCGAGGTCGGCGCCGATGTGCGCTCGCAGCTGGTCGATGGGCAGGTTTGCAAGGCCGCTGCGCCCCAGCACCGTTCGTCGCACCACCCGTAACCGAAACGGATGGTTGCGCGGCGCGCCGGCGAGCCGGTGGCCCCGGTGATACGCCTCGACGTCGTCCACCACGATCGCCGGATCACCGAGCTGTGCGCCACGCAGCACTGCCTGCAGCCGATCGACGAGGGCGGAATCGCTGCGCCAGTTAATCCCCAGCGTCTTCTGGTCGCCGGCCGTCTCGGCCGCCCGCAGGTAGGTCACGATGTCACCGCCCCGGAAGGCATAGATGGCCTGCTTGGGATCGCCGATGAGTACGACGGTGGAGCGTCCGCTGAACGCGCGGTCGATAACTTGCCACTGCACCGGGTCGGTGTCCTGGAACTCGTCGACCATGACGATCGGCCAGCGTTGCCGCATGCGGACCCGGGCCGGCGAATCGGGGGTGGCCAGCGCTTCGGCCAGCCGGATCAGCAGATCGTCGTAGTCGAGGACACCGAGGCGCCGCTTGCGGGTATTCAGCTCTGCCAGAATCTCTTTCGCGAAGCCGATGCAGACGGCGGCCCGCGAGCCGGGCTGCGGATCGCACGGCCGCAGCTGGGTCGACGGGTTGTTGGCGACCTCGCGCGCCAGCCGCAGCGCATCGCGGTACTGCAGCAACGGGTCCGCACGCTCGCGGCCGAAGTGGGCAAGATACAGATCGTCGACGATCTCGCCCACCAGTTCGTCCAAACCCTCGAGCAAGGTGACCCCCGCGGCGGTGTCGCCGGCCACGCCCAGCGACTTCAGCACCAGCTGACAGAACTGGTGGGTGGTGGCGATCGTCGCCGCATCGAAACCGGCCAGCGCATCCCGCAGGCGTCGCCTGCGATCGGCGCGTTGATCGTCGGTCCCCGCCAACAGGTACGCCACCAATTCGTTGTCTTCGGCGGCGGCGGGATCGTCGAAAGCGACTGCGGCGTCGACGATCTGACGACGGACCCGTTCCCGCAGTTCCTGGCTGGCCGCCCGGCCGAACGTGATGAGCAGCATCTGGTCCAGCGTCGCGACGCCCTCGGCGACATAGCGGGTCACCAGGCCGGCCAGCGCGAACGTCTTACCCGTCCCAGCGCTGGCCTCCAGCACCGTCGTGGACCGGTCCGCGGGCAGCGGACCGAGCAGCTCGAAGCGCTTCCTCACGGCGTATCCCGCTGGGCGCGCAGCATCGGCAGCCAGAGCCTGGCGGCGTACGCGCCGAGCCGGTTGTCCTCGCCCTCGCACTCCTCGCCGGGTCGCACGGGCTGCATGAGGTCCGTCAGCCGCGCGCCCCTGCCCCACGCGCGAACGTGGGCGGGTTCCTGATCCTCCGCCGGGTACCGGTCGGACTTCCAGCGGAACTGGGCCTCACGAACGGGGTCGTCGCCGCAATGCCGGGCCACCGCCCATGCATAGGACGTCTTGACGGGCAACGGAATCGGCTCCCGGCGCCCGGCGTCGTAGATCGCCAGCAGGTCACGCAGCATGTCGACGGGGGCGCCGGGCGGCCGTCCCAGCTCGGCCACGCGGGGCGTGGTACCCCGCTTGGGTCGGCCGATGCAGAACGCCGACCAGTCGCGGTCGGGGTGCTGAATCAGCAACGCCAGCAACGGGATCCAGGCCTCCAGCAGGTGCCTGCCGTCCAGCTTGGAATACGTCACGGACACCAGCCGGTCGCCGTACACCGGGGACACCGTGCCGGTGAGCCGTCGCGTGGAACCTCGGCCGACGTTCTGGATATCTTGGATATCTATGTCGTACGCCCGGGCGTTCGCCCCCCGTCGCTGCATCGCCGCCGACGCCAACAGGGCGGCCTGATCGCGGATCTCGGTTGCCTTGCGCCACCCCAGCTGGCCCGGCGGCAGTGTGCCGCGCCGCCACTCGGCCTGCCGGGCGTCATCCGGGGTCATCCCGCGCAGGATGTCGCCCAGCATCCGGTCGCCCACCGTCCACTCCTCCAGGGCGTTGATGTCGACGGGCATGGCGTCTTGCACACCGTCGACGTCGCGCGGCAACGTGAATTCCAGCGCCCGGAAGAAGCCCTTCACCGGGTCTTTGAAGAAGTCGACGAGGTCGGCGAGGATCACGTCGTCGGCGCGCCGGGCCGGCAATGGCCCGGAGACGAACTTCGGCCGCGCGCACCGCCGGCCGCCGGCCACCCGCGCGGCCCGCAGCACGGTCGGGTCGAAAGTGAACGGCACCTTCGGGACCAGCTTCCCGGGGATGACGTTGCGAATGTCGAACGGCTGCAACGGATGCGCGACGACGATGCGGTCACGAATCTTGTCGGCAGTGGTCATGTCGAGGGTGTCCAGCAGCTCGGCCAGCGGCACCGCGGGCGGTCGCGGTTGGCCGGAATACTCGTTTGCCCCGGTGTAGGTGATCACCAGCTTCTCGGTGGCCGCACCGATAGCGTCGAGCAGCAATTGCCGGTCCTCGGAACGGATGTCGCGCTCACCGGTCATCGGGTCGCGAGCGAGCACGTCGTCACCGTCGACGACGCCAAGGCGCGGGAAGACGCCGTCGTCCAGGCCGACCAGACACACCACCCGGTGCGGCACCGAGCGCATCGGCACCATGGTGCACACCGTGAGGGTGCCGGTGCGAAAGTTGGCCCGCGTCGGACGGCCGGCAAGGTGCCGGTCGAGCAGCGCGCGAATGTCGGGCAGTCGCAACACGGTGTCGGCCCGGCAACCGGCGTCGGCCATCACCGTTGCGAATTCACGCTGCAGCTGGCTGGTCTGCCAGAGGTCGGAGTCGTCGGTGGCCGCCAGCAAGGTGATGCCCTCGGCGAGGGCGGCCAGCCACTCGCTTAGGGGCCGCGCACCGGTGAGCGAATCGACCACATGGCGCAGCCGGTCGACGAATTCGGCGAACCGGCCCGCCAATTGGACGCGGTTACTGCTGACATCGTCGAGTGGAAGGGTCGAGTCGATCCAGGCGTGCGAGTCGTCGGACATCGCGACGCCAGCCAGCACCCGGTCGATTCCGAAACGCCAAGTGTTGTGGACGAAGTCGACGTGATACGGCCGTCGATGCTCCTGGTCGAAACCCCAGCGGATGTTGGCCTGGCGGACCCAGCGGGTGATGGCCTCCAGATCGTCGTCGGTGAAACCGAAGCAGGCGCGCACCGGCGCGGCCTCGGCGAAGTTGAGCACCTCGCTGGCCGTCACCCGGCCGCCGGTCAGCGCCAACAGCTGGGAGGCCACGCCGAGCAGCGGATTGGTCTGGATCGGCGAGCGGTCGGCCAGCCGAACCCGCAATCGGTGAGCGGGATGCGCGCCGCGCACCACGTCGCCGAGCCCGAAGTCGGCGACAATCAGCGGGGCATATGTCTCGATGTCCGGACACATGACCAGCACGTCGCGCGGCTCGAGCGTCGGGTCGTCGTGCAGGAGGCCGAGGAGCACCTCCCGCAGCACGTCGACCTGACGGGCCGGGCCGTGGCAGTTGTGTACCTGAACGGAGCGGTCGTCAACCGCGAGCGTCCGCCCTTGCGGCCGAACGGCATTCGCGGCGATATCCGACTGCAGCCAGCCGAGCAGCGTGTCGGGGCGCTCCGGCCAGCGAAGGTACTCGTCGGTCGCTGGACCCGTCGGCAGGGCGCGCTGGAGCTCGCGCAGGTCTCGCCCGAGGGTGGCAAGCAGCGGATGGTCGACTTCGCGGTGGCTGACGTCGTCACGACGGGGGATCGGGCCGTGGGCGCCGGCCAGCGCGCGCCACAGCTCGTCGCTGGGATGAGGCAGCCACAGGTGCAGGTCGTGATGGGTTGCCAGCGCCTCGAGCAGCTCGACGTCGGTGCACGCCAGGCGGGTATGCCCGAAAAGAGACAGCCGCGTCGGCAGCTCGCTCGGCGCCTCCCGCAGCCGCAGGACGGTCTGCCGGTGCCGGACGTGCGGGGGTTCGGCCTCGACTCGCGCTGACAGCGCCCGCCACAGTTCGGGCTGCCAGAGCAGGTCTTCGTCGAGGTCACCCGGGTTGCCGTCGAGCCAGTCGATGAGCAATTGCGGACGCTGCCGGGCGTAGGCGGCGAACAGCCCGGCGAGTCGTCGCGCTACCGCATACCGTCGCCCACGCCGCAGCTCGGCCTCCTCGCTGGTGTCGAAGTGACCCAGATGCGTTGCGAGCGCGCGGCACCACGGTTCGTCGAGCGAGCAGTCGATGACGTCCAGCAGGGGCCATGTCATGGCCTCCGGTGACCACGGGTCGTCGTCGACCGTGCCGGAAATCTCAGCAAGGAGCGAAGCCGGGCTGCGGAAGGCCACCGCGGCGCACACCCCGTCACCGCCGCCGGGCTTGCTGCCCAGCACGTGTGAAAGTCGCTGGCTTAGCCAGCGTTCGACGCCGCGGGCCGGGACCAGCACCAGCTCCTCGGCGAAGGGGTCAGGCAAGGGATCTGCCAGTAGCGCGCCAAGGCCGTCGGCAAGTAGGTCGGTTCGCTCGGCACGATGAAGATGAAGCGCCATCGCCCGCCACCATAGAACCTCACCCCGACGACGCGGGCGGTTCGCGCGGAGAAAACGCTCAACGGCCCGACGGCATCTGTTGGTGTCGATGTAACGGGTGATTACTCCGACGTGGCGGATGCTGTTGGCTGTGAGTACCGCGATGGTCGCGCCGACCGCGGTCACCGAGCAGCGCGACGGCCAGACGATCGAAGTGACATTTGCCGGGCGGTTCCCCTTCGGCATCTACCGCTGGGCCTATCTGCCGTTCGACGTTCCGGAGGGCGTGCGGCAAATCCGGGTCGCCGTCTCTCACGAGCACTTCGCGGTGGGCGGGGTCGCGCGAAACGTCTTGGATCTCGGTGTCTTTGGCCCAGCAGGTCACGACCTGGGTAACGCGGCAGGGTTCAGGGGCTGGTCGGGCGGAGCGCGCGACGGCTTCGTGATCTCCGGCGCCTACGCCACCCCGGGATACCTGGCTGGCCCCATCGACCCCGGCGTGTGGGCCGTGGCCCTCGGCCCGGTGGTACTGAGCCCTTGGGGCATGGCTTGGCGGGTGCACGTCACCCTGGAACGTGGAACGCCCACAGCTGGGGTTGATCCGCAAGCCGAGCCACCCGCCGCCCCGGCGCCCCGGCCGGTGACGCTTGCGGGCGCCTCGATCCGCGGTGCCCGCTGGTACCGCGGGGACCTGCACGTGCACACCGTTCACTCCGACGGAGAGCGTGATCCGGGGGAGCTGGTAGCGGACGCGCGCGCCGCCGGGCTGGATTTCGTCGTCTCCACCGACCACAACACGAACGCCGCCAACCGCGTGTGGCCGATGTGCGGCACCGGACCGCTCCTGGTGATTCCGGGGGAGGAGGTGACCACCCGGCACGGGCATTGGCTGGCCATCGGGCTGCCTGAACGCGCCTGGGTCGACTGGCGGTATGGGCCGCGCGACCGGGCATTCCCGCGATTCGCCGCCGAGGTCCGCGCAGCCGGCGGCCTGGTGGTGGCCGCCCATCCCGCCGTGCCGCTACCCGGATCCGCGTGGGAATTCGGCTTCGCCGACGTGGAGGCGCTCGAGGTGTGGAACGGCCGATGGAACGTGGACGACGAAGTTTCCCTTCGCCTTTGGCAACGGCTGCTGCGACAGGGTCGGCGAGTCGTGGCGGTCGGGGGTAGCGATTCCCACGGCAAACACCAGCGGGTCGGCTCGCCGCAGACGGCCGTCCACGCGCACGAACTCACGGTGCCCGCGATCGTCGACGGGCTGCGCCGCGGCCGTTCCTACATTGTGCGATCGGTAGATGTCGCGTGCGAGTTGACCGCGGCCTGCCCCAGCGGCGGCGCCTCCCACATGGCCGGACCCGGGCAGACACTGCGGGTGCCGCCCGGAACCGCTGTGTCGGTCACCGCCGTCATCAGCGGCGCTGCGGGCGCGAGCGCCGCCCTGATCACCGCGGCGGGCCGCGTGGGCCGGGCGACGGTGAGGTCGGCGCGTGACCGCGTGCAGTGGGAGCTCGACCCGACGTTGTGCTCCATGGCGCGCTTCGCCCGTCTGGAGGTGCGAGCGCCGCGGCAGGGGATCCCCGGCGCCATGGTCGCGTTGACGAATCCCGTCTGGCTAGCCTGACAAGATGGAAACCTGGGACGCGATCCGTGCTCGCCGCAATGTCAGGCAGTACCGGCCGGATCCGATTCCCGAAGACGACCTGAACCGTATCGCCGAGGCGGGCTGGCGGGCACCGTCGGCGAAAAACCGCCAGCCGTGGGACTTCGTCATCGTCACCGACCGTTCCCAGCTGCAGGAGTTGTCCACCGTGTGGCGCGGCGCCGGTCACATCGCGTCGGCGCCGGCTGCGATCGCACTGGTCGTGCCCGTACCGCCGGATGACCGCAGGCTGGTCACGGACACCTACGACATCGGTCAGGCCACGATGGCGATGATGATCGCGGCCACCGACCTGGGGATCGGCACCGGTCATTCGTCGGTGGGGGATCAGGATAAGGCGCGCGCCATCCTGGCGGTGCCAGACGACCACCAGGTGGCTTTCCTGCTCGGCATTGGCTATCCGGCTGATCGTCCGCTGACCCCTATCCGCAGACCTAACCGGCGGCCGTTCACCGAAGTCGTCCACCGCGGGCGGTGGTGACATGACGAGGAACGCAGTCACCGAGCAGATCGTCCTGGCGCGCCTGGCGAAGGGGCTGACGTGGCAGGAGTTGGCCGACGCTATCGGGAGGCCGGTGGTGTGGACGACGTCGGCGTTGCTCGGCCAGCACCCGATCCCCGCCGAGCTCGGGAAAGTCCTCGTCGAGCTGCTCGGCCTCGACGAGTCGGCGGTGCCCGTGCTGGCGGCCGCGCCCATGCGTGGCGGCCTGCCCACCGCAATACCGACCGACCCGACCATCTACCGCTTCTACGAGGCCCTTCAGGTGTACGGCACGGCCATCAAGGAGCTGATCCACGAGCAGTTCGGTGACGGCATCATGAGCGCCATCAACTTCAGCGTCGACGTGCAGAAGAAGCCACACGCTTCCGGCGACCGCGTCGTGGTGACATTCGACGGGAAATTCCTTCCTTATCAGTGGGTGTCCTCCGAGCAGTGAGGCTCGACCGTCAAGCTTCGCCAGCGTGGGCTCTATGGACGAATCCCAGGGGCGGTTTCGTACTTACGGCTCACGCTCGGCGCAAAACTTCAATGAAGTGACGGTAAGCCGGGCAACGTGGCACACTTGCGACCGAGGAGGCGATGGGAACGCGGTGGCCGGGTGCTTTACCGGCCACCGCGTTCGCCGCTTCAGCTCGTCGCGTTCCGAGTACCGGCCTCGGGGCCGAGCCCGTCGGCCAGGCGGTTACCGCCCAAACTCGGCTTCTATGCCGTCGATTCCGGCGCGGATCGCCGCCAGCGCGTCGGCGCGCGCCCGCAACTTGGTGGCGGCGTGTGCGTGCCGGTGCAGGTTGGCGAATTCGCGCGCGGCCTCCTCGGCGCGTGTGACGACCATTTCCGGCAACACGATCTCGTCGACAAAGCCTGCGGCGAGCGCGGTTTCACCGAAGAAGGTCTTGGCCAGCCCGGCGGCCTGTTGGTAGGCCGACTGCGTCAGCCGGAGTTTCATGATCTCGAGCGCCGCGTACGGGATGGTCATGCCGATCGCGACTTCGTTGGCCTGGATGTTGTAGGCATGAGCGGCCACTCGGTGGTCGCCGGAGGACAGCAGGAACGCACCCATCGCGATGGCGTGGCCAGTGCAGGCCATCACCACCGGCCTGGGATGGGACAAGAGCCGGTACGCCAGCTCGAAGCCGCCTCTGAGCATGTCGATCGCGGGCTGCGCGTCGCCGCTGCTGAGTCCGGACGTCAGGATCTTCAGGTCGAATCCGCCACTGAACACCCGCTCGTTGCCGGTGATGACCAGGGCCCCGACGTCATCGCGGTCGGCCTGGTCGATCGCCTCGTTGAGGGCTTGCTGCATCGTCGGGCCCAGCGCATTGACCTTGCCGTCGTCCATCCTCACCACCGCGATGGAATCCTTGTGGCTGTAGATGACCGGGCCGCTCATGGGTGCTCCTTCGATAGGACAGCGGAGTCGATTGAATCAGATCGCCGCCAAGCCACGAGGCGGGCCCGCACTAGCCCGCGGTCACACGCGCTGACTGTGGTGCTTACCCGGCCGGTCGAGCGCCGAATCGCCGCTCAATTGCTCAGCCGCCCATCAGGGTTCGCCATTGATCAAGGTCGGAAACGCGGTAGACGTAATTCGACCGCTTGACCTCCGATAGCGATGCGCTCGGCTCGGCCGAATACCAGTGCCCCGGAAAGACGGTCGGGTTACCGGGCAGCGCGGCGAGCCGCTGCAGACTGCGGAACATCTCGTCGGAGTCGCCGCCGGGAAAGTCGGTGCGCCCGCAGCCTTCCAGGAACAGCGTGTCACCCGCGACCAGCCGCCCGTCGAGTAGGAAGCACTGGCTGCCGGGCGTGTGTCCCGGGGTATGCAGCAGCTCGATCTCGATATCCCCGACGCCGACCTTGTCGTGGCTGGCATGCGTGGTCAGGTCGCCGAGGCCGATGCCCGTGACCCGCGAAACCCAGGGGGCCTCATGGCTGTTGACGTGCACCGGTACTGGCGCCCTGGCCAGCAGCTCTGCCAAACCGTTCAGCGCGAACCCCATCATCTCCCCGCCCACGTGGTCGGGGTGGTGATGGGTGACCAGCACTCCGGACAGGTGCATGCCGTCGGCCTCGAGAGCGTCGAGCAGATCGTCGGCGGCATACGCGGGGTCGACCACCAGGCAATCTCCGGTCTGGCGGTCGCCGATCAGATAGGCGAAATTGCGCATCTGCGTCGCGACCATGTCGCCGGCGGCGAAATCGCGTCCCGACAGCAGTTGACGGAAGTACAGGCGGTCCAAATCCGACACGGGACAAGAGTATGACTCATCCCGCACCCAGCCCGGCACTTTGCCTGGGCACGGCCCGCGACCGTCGGTTCGGTTCTCGGCACTGGGTATTGTTTGTCCATGCTCAAGAAGATCGAGGTCGTGGTCGACGACGAGCTGGTCCAGGAAGCGATACGTCGCTACAAGCTGGCTGACACGCGCGAAGCCATCCACCTCGCCTTGCGGAGCCTGCTGGGCGACGACGGCGGAGACGATCAAGAAGAGTACGACGAGTTCAGCGACCTCAGCGCCTGGGAACCTCGCCGTAATCGCGACAGCGGGTAATCGTCCGGCGCACTCGT
>NZ_JAFBAT010000154.1 GCF_019247615.1 Mycobacterium sp.
ATATTCGGCTCCTGCAACCCCAGGGCTGACATCTCCCGGTTGGCGAGGCTGTATGAGACCGGGCAGCTCCAGCTCGATGACATGATCACCCGGCGGTATCGTCTCGAGGACATCAACCAGGCCTACGACGACCTCCGTAACGGCGAAATCATCAGGGGAATAATCGATTTCGACACTGCCTGAGACTACCGTCCGCCAGCCATCACCCGCTGCGGCTGGCCGTATGCGTCGATCGGGCTGTGGAGCGCCACAGCGCAGTGATGCGCTCGGAAAGGTCCAGCAACGCGCGTGCCGTCGCCAGTTCCTCTCCGGCCTCACGCCACAGGCAGTCGGCCGGATGACGGTAAGCGACCCCCAGGCCGGCTAACTGTGCACTCCCCCATTTCAACTCGACCTTTGCGTATGTTCGTCCATCGTGTTCATCGACAATCAACGTGATCATCGGATTCATGGAGGAATTGGGCCAACTGTTGTGGTGGACGCGTGACATGCCCGAATCATCCTGCGCGACAATGCCGAATTCGAGTTTGTGGACCCGTGTGTCGCGTATTGGGGCCTTTGGTCCCTACCGGTGTAGCCATTGGTCCCAAAGCGTCGGGCCCCCGCGCTACGCAAGCTTGGCCACACTGCGATCCCACAGTTCGCGCGCCAGCTCGCTGTCGTAGGCCGCGTGATTGGCTTTCGCAATCTTGCCCTTCGAGTAGTATTCGCCGGCGGTCCAATCAACGCCGGGGTCACTCGAGGCCAACCACACCAGCTGGTCGGCGCCCTGGTCAGCGGTCGCGGTGAGGTGCGCCGTTATGGGCACGTGTTGCTTCATGAAGAGCAGGAACCGTGATCCCGACGCATCGCCGAAGTTCGAGTTGACGTACCCCGGATGAAACGTCGCAGCCGAGAGTCCGGCGGCATGGTATCGGCGGTGCAATTCCCTGGTGAAAAGGATGATCGCCAGCTTGGTCAAGGCGTAAGCGATGCTGGGCCGACGTTGCACGGTAGTTTCAAAGTCGTCGATGCTGACTCGTGGCAGCAGCTTTTGCGAGTTGCTTGTCGTATTGACGACGATGGCGCGGGAATCGACGAGCAACTCCATCAACTGCGTGGTGAGCAGGAATGGCGCGAGGTAGTTGACCTGAAACGTTGCCTCGTGACCGTCGACCGTCCGGCGGGCCTTGGCGAACATGCCGCCGGCATTGTTGGCCAATACGTCGACGCGTGGATACTCGGAGCGAATCTTGTCTGCCAGGGCCCGCACCTGGGACAGGTCGGCGAAGTCGGCCACGAAAGAGTCGGCATCCAATTCGGCGGCCACCGCGGCTGTCTTGCTTTGCGACCGACCCACCACGACCACGTTTTCGCCGCTCCGTCGTAACCGGCGCGCCGCCGCGGCCCCGATGCCGTCGCTGGCTCCCGTGATGACGATCGTCCTGCGCGTCAATGCAGATGTCCTCCGCGGGCAGTGTAGCGAGCGCTCACGTCAGCACATAGCGGACCGGCAGGTGTTTGAGGCCGCCGACGAAGGTCGTGGCGGTCAGTTCTGGATCGCCTGCCGGCTCAATCGATTTGAGCCTCGGCAGCAGCTCTGAGAAGAAACTGTTGATCTCCATGCGGGCCAAGGCCGCGCCCATGCAGAAATGGACGCCATAGCCGAAGGCCAGATGCTTGTTCGGATCGCGGCCGACGTCGAAACGAAAGGGGTCGTCGAAGATGTCCTCGTCGCGGTTGGCCGATACATACGACAGCAGCACGGATTCGCCTGCAGCGATGGGCACTCCGCGCACCGTGGTGTCCCCGGCGGCGGTCCGCATGAACTCCTTGACGGGGGTGACCCAGCGGATCATCTCCTCGGTGGCCAGCGGCATCAGGTCGAGGTTGTCGCGCAGGCGCTCCCGCTGGTCCGGATTTTCGATGAGCGCCTGCATGCCGCCGGAGATGGTCGCGCTGGTGGTGTCGTGACCCGCGGTGGCGACGATCAGGTAGTACGACACGGTGTCGATGTCCGACAGCGGTTCACCACCGACGCGGGCGTTGGCGATCGCCGACGCGAGGTCCTCGGTCGGGTGCTCGCGTCGGGCCGCCGTCACGCCGTTGAAGTACTCGAACATGTCGAACAACGCCGGCAGCTGGTCCTCGTTCGTGGTGCCGCGTTTGAATTCGGAGTCTTCGCTTCCGAACAATTCCTGGGTCAGCTTGAGCATGCGGGGAAAGTCGGCCTCCGGCAGCCCCAGCAGCGACATGATGACATAGAGCGGGTAATTGACCGCGACGTGCTGAACGAAGTCGCACTCGGGCCCCGCGGCCATCATCTTGTCGACGAAAATCTTGGCCAGCTCGTCGACTCGAACCTTCAACGCCCGCATCGCCTTTGGACGAAACCAGTCGGAACCGATGGCGCGCACCACCCGGTGTTGCGGGTCGTCGAGGTGAATCAGCGTGCGCACACCCGCGGCGATCGCCTGCTCGTCGCCCTCCAGCGTGGTCAGGACCGGGCGCGGCCAGTTGGTGAACAGCGTGTTTTCGCGTTCGATGTCCATGATGTCGGCGTGCTTGGTGATCGCCCAGAACGGCTTGTAGTTCGGCACGTCGACCCACGACACCGGGGCGTGCGCCCGCAGGTGGGTCAGCGCCGCGTGCAGCCGCGGCTCGTCGGTGTAGGCCAACGGATCCGTCAACAGCTTGGCGGCGTCATCCATCGTGGGCGTGCTCACTGGCGAAACTCCTTCATCGCGGCGGTAATACAGTCCGGGGAAGCGCTGAAAAATATCGGCAGGACGCGATCGACCTCCTCGAGGTAGCGCTTCGAGACCATCGGGTGGCCGAGGTGCCCGTCGGCGACCTCGCCGCACGTCTCTGTCATCGCCTCACCGACGGCGGCGAGGAACACCTTCGGCGCCGGATAGGGCTGCGGCTCCGGCGTGAACATCGGGGTCATGATCTTGTGCGTGTAGAAGTCGCCCTCGAAACGAAGCTTGGTGCCGTCGCGCCACGCCGACCAGATCGCGTGCAGCGCGGCGACGAATTCGTGCATCCGTCGCGCCGGGTGGCTCCATGGCATGCTGAACCGCTTCTCGATGTGGGGCTGGATCTGGGTGCCCAGGCCGAGGACGAATCGGCCCTTGGAATACGCCTGCATGTCCCAGCCGAGGTTGGCGACGATCATCGGATTGCGGGCGAACGCCACCGCGATGTTGGTGCCCAGTTCGAGTCGCGACGTGTGTTCGGCGGCCAGCAACAGCGGAAGAAACGGATCGTGACTGGTTTCGGCGGTCCAGCCCCCGTCGTATCCCTGCTCTTCCAGCGCGGCGGCGGCCTCGGCGGCCCGCGCCAGTTGATTGGGGATGCCCCCGTCGATCTTGAGGCGAGGGCCGTCAGCCATGCGGGCAACTTTACAGTAAGCAATCCAGTATGTGACCCTGCTGGTCTAATGGCGATCGCAAGCGCGGCGTAGCCGGGCGCGGCGGGTCGCCATCATCGGACTAGGCACGCGACGGATCTCCCGTGAGGTAGGACATAGGCATGACAAAACCGCCGGATTGGCAGGAGACGCTGGAGGACCTGGACCGTCGCCGCCGGCACGCGTGGGGCATGGGTGGGCCCGAACGGCTCGAGAAGCACCGCGGCAAGGGCAAGCTCGACGCCCGCGCTCGCATCGAGCGACTCGTCGACCCGGGGACCTTCCGGGAAATCGGGACGCTGGTCGGCGGCGAGATCGCGGCCGACGGGCTGGTCGTCGGCTCCGGTTCCATCAACGGTTCGCCGGTTATGTTGGGCTCGGAGGACTTCACCACCATGGCCGGCAGCATCGGCCCTGGCGGCAACTCCAAGCGCTACCGCATCGCGGAACTGGCGCTGCGCGACAAGACTCCCCTGGTAATGCTGCTCGAAGGCGCCGGCTTTCGTCCCGGCGGGGGACATTACGGCCGATCCCCGACCGACCTGCTCTCCCAGGCACAGTGCTCGGGCCGGGTGCCTACCGTCGCCGCCGTGCTCGGCCCCTCGGCCGGACACGGCGCCCTCGTCGCCCCGGTGTGCGACTTCCGGATCATGAGCCAGCAGGGCGCGATCTTCACCGCCGGTCCGCCGGTCGTCAAAGAGTCCACCGGAGAAGAGATCTCGAAGGAGGACCTCGGCGGACCCGTCACCGCCTTGCCGAGCGGGGTGATCCACAACGTCGCCGAGGACGACGAGGCCGTGATCGCCGACATCCGGCGATACCTGTCGTATTTTCCGCCGAGCGCGTGGTCGTACCCGAAGCCGCTGCCGCCGGATGAGGACGGCGCGCCACGTGCGACGCCCGAACTGCTCGACATCGTCTCGCGCGACAATCGCCGCGTCTACGACATGCGCGCCGTGCTGGATGTGGTCTTCGACCGGCCCGACTGGTTCGAAGTTCAGCCGCAGTACGGCAAGGCGATCATCTGCGCGCTGGCCCATCTCGGTGGCCACCCCGTCGCGGTCGTCGCAAACCAGCCCAACGTGCTCGCGGGCTCTATCGACGCCGCCGCGGCGGACAAGGCGGCGCATTTCATCATGGTGGCCGACTCGTTCCACCTGCCCATCGTGTTCCTCGCCGACAACCCCGGCATGCTGCCCGGTAGTCGGTCAGAGCGCAGCGGCGTGCTGCGCGCCGGTGCGCGGATGTTCGCCGCGCAGACCGTGGCCACCACGATCAAGCTGCACGTCACACTGCGCAAGGCATACGGGTTCGGCTCGATGGTCATGTCGCTGTTGGGTTTCGATCACCAGAGCGCGACCTTCGCGTACCCGGGCGCGACCATGGGCGCCATGAGCGCGGCGGCGCTCGGCCGCGCGACGCATGCCGGCGAGGACACCACCGCGAAGCTGCGCGACGCCGAGTTGCAGGCGTCCTATCGCTCGGCCGAACACCTGGGATTCGACGAGCTCATCGATCCCCGCGAAACCCGTGATGCCCTACTGGGTTCGCTGCTTCGCGGACTGTCGAGTCGTCAGGCCGCCGCCGAACCGGTCAGCCGGACCGTCATCCTGCCGTAACGGGCTAAGCGCCCCCTGCCCGGTAGGCCGCGACCACGGGGGCGAGCTCGTCGGGCGTGGCGCCGTGCATGATCACCGCGTCGGCCCCGTAGTCGAACTCCTTGCTGATGCGGTCCACGCACTGCTGGGCCGACCCGGTGGCCGACGGCTCCAGCCACTCGTCGGGGATGAGCGTCGCGATGTGTTCGATCTGGTCGGGCGTGGCCTTGTGATCGATCCCGCCGGCGATCGACGTCACCACCGAATCCTCCCGAAAACGCTGCAGCACAGCGGGATCCCACTTGTTGGTCCGTACCAGCAGATCGCCGTACCCCTGCAGATAAGTCGCCAGGCGCGCCACCGTCTTCTTCAGCCGCAGCGGTTCGGGAAGGTGATCGCCGACCGTGGCGAAGCACGACCACACCCGCACGCTGTCCGGGTCGCGGCCCGCCTGTTCGGCGGCGGACTTGACCGTCGCGACGCAGCGCTGCAACGTCTCCGGGGTGAAGTAGGTGTGCAGGATGACGTCGTCGAAGACCCGGCCGCCGAGCGCCAGGGTGTTCGGCCCGAATGCCACCAGCGCCAGGCGAATGTCTTCGCTGAAGTCCGGGTCGAGGAACAGGATCGGATATTTGCCCATCGGGCCGTCGTGGTTGAAGATCAGTTCGCCGTGCCACAGCCGGCGCATGACGTTGGCCCAATCCTCCATCTGCGCCGTCGTCACCGCCGGGATGCCGAACGCCCCGTAGATCGCCGCGATGCCACGGCCGATGCCCAGCGTGAACCGCCCGCCGGAGAGCCGATGCATGGTGGTCGCCCACGATGCGGTTATCAGAGGGTGGCGGGTGTTGTGATTGGTTGCGGCGGTGGCGATTTGCATCCGACTGGTCACCGCGCACGCCGCCCCGACCAGCGACGAGGCCTCCTTGACGTTCCAGCGCTCGGAGATGAATGCGGTGCCGAAGCCCAACTCCTCGCCGCGGCGGGCCTCGTCCATCAGGGTTGCCGGTCCCACACCGCCCGCCCCCGCGAGCAGGTAGTACCCCAGTTCGTCAAACGTGCGCTCGCTCAATTCCAAACCCCTTGCTTGTAAACGCAATTCCCGACCTCGGTCTACGACTCGTCGATGACCACCAAGGACGGCGTCGTCGCCGGCGACCACAATAGTCAGACCGAAGCGCAACTCCTCGAAAATCTCCCAGAGGTCAGTTCAACGACCTCGCGCGCCATCCGGGCGGCCGCCGTCACCCGGCTACCTCTCCCAGGAAACGTTCGGTCACCGCCAGCACGCGCCGGGAGAACACGTGACCGACGTGCCCGCCGTCGTACCAGTACAACTGGCCGCCCCAGCGCTCCTGCAACGCGACCGCCGGCTCGCGCATCGCCATCCGGTCGTGCCACGCACCGACGATGAGCCGACGGTGCGGTGGTGGGGCCGGGTCGGCCCGCAGCGGGTCGATCACAGACGTCAGCTTCGCGACCTCCGGCGAACCCAGCACCTCGCGGAACCCCGCACGCGACTGCCCCCAGCGACCCAGGTGCCGCGCGATCATCGCGTTGAGCCCCAGGATTGGGGTGTACAGCGCAACCGCGTCGATCTGCCTCTCGAGGTGGGAGACCAGCGCGGCAACCGGGGTGCCCATCGAAATCCCTGACACCACAACGACGGTGGCCTGCGGCTGGACCCAGCGCACCACTGCGCGGACCTCCGAGACCACGCGCATCATGCCGGCGACGTTGCCCAGGGGATCGACGTCCGGGTAGGTCGGCCATTCGCGGCGCCGGCAGCCATGACCGGGCTGCACCGGCATCGCGACGTTGAATCCCAGCGTGTGGTGGATTCGGCCGATTCGAGACAGCAATAGGTCCTCCGTGCCGCCCTGACCCGCGCCGTGCACCCACACCAGCCACGGCCTCGGGCCGTCGCGATGGCGGCATAGTTGCACCACCGCGCGGGCCGGTCCGCCGAAGCCTTCGGCCTGCAGCGTCGGCGGTAGCTCCGGATCGTGTTCGAACGTCATCCGTTCGTATTCCAGTCCGCCGATCCGCCGCCGACGTATCGACGTCGCCCGCAACGGCTTCGGCGCGGCGTGCGCCCCGTCGATGCCAAGGGCCGACAGTTCCTCGGCCGCCGCGCCGCACGAGGTCACAGAACGCATCTCCGCCGGGCCGCCCGCCAGCAGTGAAAATCCGCTCAGCACAAGCTCGTCCAGCATCACCTCACCGAACTGACGCAGGCCGCGCGGGGAGGCCGGCGCCCAGCCCGACGATTCGTGCAGGCCCGTCAGCGTGCGGGGCAGCAGCATGCTCATCTCGCGGGTCAGCTCCTTGGACAGACCGAGTCCGCGCGTTGCCCATGACATACCGATCACCTCGAACCAGCGGCGCCCATTATCCGCCATCGCTGACCCTCAGGATGGTCCGCGTCAGGTGCAGGGTCTTGATCCGCCACGAGCCGTCCCGCTTCTCGTAGGTCTCGTGGTAGTGACCGGCGCCGTGCATCTCGCGGCCATCCGCGAAGATCAGCAGGTCCTCCATCGCCCAGATCCCGGTAGCGGTGGTAGCCGAGGTCAGGGTGATCTCCGGGGTGTGGCAGTGATGCATGGTCGCGACGTTCCCCAGGCCGCCCATCACCATGGGTACGAAGTTATCGACCCCTTCCAGCGGTGGCGCCGTCTTGGGATCGGCGCCGCCGGCGGACACCGCCATATCGAGGGTGACCACCACGTCGGGCGCAAAGACGGTGCGCCAAGACTCGACGTCCTTGGTGTCCAGGAACCGGCAGTAGCGGGCCTTGAGCTGCCGGATCGCTTCCAGCTCGTCAGCCGCCTCAGTCAACTCGCTCCTTGCCCCGCACCAGCCGAACTGCTGAAATCTATACTGTAACGGGCTTAGTATCAACGATCGCGGAGGATGCGGCGTGAAAGTGCCTTTCACCTGGAAGGTGACCGGGTGGTTCATGGTGGGCTGGTCACCCGAATTCCCAGTTGGCGAGGTGCGGCCGCTGCACTATTTCGGCGAGGATCTGGTGGCCTACCGCGACGAGCGCGGCGAGTTGCACGTCCTGGAAGCGCACTGCAAACACCTCGGCGCCCACATCGGCCACGGCGGCAAGGTGGTCGGTGACTGCGTCGAGTGCCCATTCCACGGCTGGCGCTGGGGCCCCGACGGCACCAACCGCTACATCCCCTACCAGCCGGACCGGCCCAACCGCGCGCTGCGGCTGCGGGTGTTTCCGGTCCGCGAGCAGTACGACTGCGTGTTCATCTGGCATCAGCCGGACGGCAAGGAGCCGCAGTGGGAAATGCCCGACATCTTCCACAAGTTCCCGCAGTTCGAGACCGACCCGGCGGCCTACTACCGCGCTTATCCGGAGTTCTCCCGGCGCGCCGAACGCGAACCCGTGCACCCGCAGATCGTGGCCGAGAACGCTCCCGACAGCGCCCACTTTGAATACGTCCACCACGCCACGGTGACGCCCCGGGTGCTGGACTGGAAGATCGTCGATCAGGAGTGGCAATTCATCGCCGGTTGGCCAGACGCCGGCAGCGACAACCCCGACGATCTCGCGCTGCGCTTCCACAGCCACCTGTTCGGCCTGGGCGGCGCGATCAGCGTCTTCGAGGGCGCGCAGAATCACCGGCTGATCTTCACGTGCACACCGGTCGACGGCGAGTGCTCGGACCTGTTCTACTCGATCTGGTGGCCGCGCATCCCGGGCGACGACTCCGACGTGCCGGAGGGCAAGCTGCGCGAGGTGATCGAAAGACAGTTCTTGTCAACGGTTTTCGACGATCTACAAATCTGGCGCTACCAGAGGTACGTGGAGCATCCGCCGCTGTCCAAGGTGGACGCGAAAGGGTATATGGCGCTGCGCAAGTGGGCCACGCAGTTCTACGAAGTGCCGGCGTGACCGCGCTCGACGGCCTGGTCGCGCCCGGGCACACCGCGCTCGTCACGCAGGAGTGCCAGGGCGCGGTCATCGGTCCGAACGCCGCACTGGCGGCACTGGCCGAGGACGCGCGCCGCGTGGCCCTGCCGAACATCGTGCGGCTGTTGCCGGCCGCGCGGGCGGCCGGGGTGCGCGTGGTGCACTGCCTGGTGCAGCGACGCACCGACGGGCTCGGCTCCAACCACAACGCCAAGATCTTCAGCCGGGCCAGTGGCCCCGGCAAAGGCCAAGTCGGCATCGCCCCCGGCACACCTGGAGCCGCACTGCTGCCTGAATTAGGTCCAGAGCCAACCGATCTGGTCCTGAGCCGCTGGCACGGCGTCGGGCCGATGGGGGGCACCGACCTCGACGCGGTGCTGCGCAACCTCGGGGTGTCCACCATCGTCGTCGTGGGCGTCTCGCTGAACATCGCGATCCCCAACGTCGTGATGGACGCGGTCAACGCCGCCTACCGCGTCGTCGTGCCGAAGGACGCCGTGGCCGGCGTGCCCGCCGAGTACGGTGAGGCCGTCATCGCCAACACCCTGTCTCTGCTCGCGACCATCACCACAACGGACGACCTGCTGCAAGCCTGGAACACACCATGACCGAAACCGCGCCCGTGGTTCGAGGCGGATTCCCCGAAATAAGGCCCGCCGAGCACGCGCCCCCCGGACTGGGGCGGTTCGTCGCCGCGATGCGGCGCTTGCAGGACCTGACCGTCTCCACTGACAGTCCGATGTGGAGCATTGCGGCCGAGCACCTCGAAAGGGCCTGCGCGCTGCTGGACGGCCACCAGGTCCCCGAGGGCGTGGCGCCCGGCGGGCGGGTCCTCGAGCTGCCCGGGCTGGGACATCCGCTGCTGCCGCCGTGGCTGGTCACCGAATCGGGACCGGACGGCGTCACCATGCACGGACACTTCACCCGCGCCCACGTGGGCGGGAACAACGCCGTGCACGGCGGCATGATCCCCCTCCTCTACGACTGGCTGTTCGGGATGATCGTTTCCACCGCCGGCGTCCCGCCTACCCGAACGGCGTACCTGCATGTCGACTACCGCAGCATCACGCCGATCGACGAGCCGCTGAGCGCCCAGGGCCGGATCTCGCGCGTCGACGGCAGGAAGTTTTTCATTGCCGCTAGCATGACGGCTGCCGATAGCACACTACTCAGCGAAGCCAACGGCCTGATGATTCGCCTGCTACCCCACCAGCCGTGAGAGGCAAGATGTCTGACACCGCAACGCAATTCACCGTTTCCGCCGTCGCAACGGCCGTCGCGGCGGCCATCCCCGACCGCGACCTCGTGATCCGGGGCGAACGGCGTTACACCTACGCGCAGCTCCTCGAGCGGGCGAACCGGCTCGCCACCTACCTGCGCTCGCGCGGCCTGGGGTGCCACACCGAGCGCTCCGCGCTCGCCGGCCACGAGGTCGGCCAGGACCTGCTCGGCCTGTACGCCTACAACGGCAACGAGTTCGTCGAGGCATTGCTGGGCAGCTTCCTGGCGCGGGTCGCCCCCTTCAACGTCAACTACCGCTACGTCAAGAGCGAGCTGCAGTATCTACTGAAGGACGGCGGCGCGACGGCCCTGATCTACCATGCCGCGTTCGCGCCGCGGGTGGCCGAAATCCTGCCGGATCTGCCGCAGCTGCGGGTCCTGATTCAGATCGCCGACGACTCGGGCAACGACTTGATCTACGGCGCGGTGGATTACGAAACGGCGCTGGCGTCCAGTTCGCCGGAGCCGCCGCCGGTGCAGCACTCCCCCGACGATCTGTACGTCCTGTACACCGGTGGGACGACGGGGATGCCGAAGGGTGTGCTGTGGCGCCAGCATGACATCTTCATGACGTCCTTCGGCGGCCGAAACCTGGTGACGGGCGAGCCCTTTGGCTCAGTCGACCAGATCGTCGCCGGGGCCGCCGCGGGCCCCGGCACCAAGTTGATGATCCTGCCGCCGCTGATTCACGGCGCCGCGCAGTGGAGCGTGATGACTGCGATCACCACCGGGCAGACCGTCGTATTCCCTTCCGTCGTCGACCATTTCGACGCTGAAGACGTCGTACGCACCATCGAGCGCGAGCGGGTGATGACGGTGACGGTGGTCGGTGACGCGATGGCGCGGCCGTTGGTCGCCGCCATCGAGAAAGGGATCGCCGACGTGTCCTCGTTGGCCGTGGTCGCCAACGGCGGCGCCCTGCTCACCCCGTACGTCAAGCAACAGCTCATCGATGCGCTGCCCAACGCCCTGGTCATCGATGGCGTCGGGTCGTCGGAGACGGGCGCGCAGATGCACCACCTGTCCACCTCGGGGGCGGTGTCGACCGGCACCTTCAACGCCGGGCCGGACACGTTCGTGGCGGCCGAGGACCTCACCGCGATCCTGCCGCCCGGCCACGACGGCATGGGCTGGCTCGCGCAACGGGGCTACGTTCCGCTCGGCTATAAGGGCGATGCGGCCAAGACCGCCAAGACATTTCCGGTGATCGACGGCGTGCGGTATGCGGTCCCCGGCGACCGTGCGCGACACCGCGCCGACGGCGCGATCGAACTGCTGGGCCGCGATTCGGTGACGATCAATTCCGGTGGCGAGAAGATCTTCGTCGAGGAGGTCGAAACCGCGCTCGCGTCGCACCCGGCCGTGGCCGACGTGGTGGTCGCCGGGCGGCACAGCGAGCGGTGGGGGCAGGAGGTGGTCGCGATCGTCGCCCTGGCCGAAGGCGCGAGCGCCGACGCCGACGCCGACGAGCTGATCAAGCACGCCGGCGAGTCGCTGGCCCGCTACAAGCTTCCCAAGGCGATCGTGTTCCGCCCGGTGATCGAGCGCAGCCCGTCGGGCAAGGCCGACTACCGCTGGGCGCGCGAGCAGGCGGAGAACGGCTAAGCCGGCGTGTGGTCCACCAGGCGACCATATTGTCTACTGTAATAATTACAGTACGATCTTACGCAGGGACAGCCTGTTCCTGCTGAAGATGGTGGAGATCTAGGTGACGACCAACGTTCAGACGAGTGACGACACCGTCAGCCTGCGTGACCCGTACCCCTTCTTCGCTCGTAAGCGCCGGCAGGCCGGCGTGTTCCGCGGGACCGTCATGGACTACTCCAAGACGCCCGAGTCGCTGCGGCCCAAACGCGAATATTCCGCCGTGTCGTTCGACGCGGTGAACACGGTGTTCCGCGACGGCCGGGTGTTCAGCTCCGTGCCGTACGACAAGACGATCGGCCTCTTCATGGGCCCGACCATCCTGGCGATGGAGGGAAAGAAGCATCGCGACCACCGCAACCTGGTGTCCGCGGCGTTCAAGTCCAAATCCCTTGCCCGGTGGGCATCCACCATCGTGCGGCCGATCTGCAACGCGCTGATCGACGAGTTCATCGAAACCGGCGAAGCCGACCTGGTCCGGCAATTCACCTTCGAATTCCCCATCCGCGTCATCGCCCGACTACTGGGCCTACCGGCCGAAGACCTGCCGATGTTTCGCCAGCACGCCGTCGCGTTGATCAGCTATCACGTCAACTACGAGCGCGCGTTCGAGGCGTCGGCGGCGCTGAAGGATTACTTCGTCGAGCAGATCGAGCAGCGCAAGTCCAAGCCCACCGAGGACATCATCGGCGATCTCGTCGCCGCGGAGATCGACGGCGAAAAGCTCAGCGACGAAGCGATTTACTCCTTCCTGCGGCTCCTGCTGCCCGCCGGGCTGGAGACCACCTACCGGTCATCGGGAAACCTGCTGTATCTGCTGCTCACTCATCCGGACCAGTTCGCGGCCGTGCAAGCCGACCGAGAGCTGCTGCCCCAGGCAATCGAGGAGGGGCTGCGCTACGAGACGCCGCTGACCACGGTGCAGCGGTTCGCGACGGAGGACACCGAACTCGAGGACGTCGACATCCCGGCGCGCGCCGTGATCGGGGTGTGCGTGGGTTCGGCGAACCGCGATGAGCGCCGCTGGGAACGTTCGGAGGAATTCGACATCTTCCGCAAGCACGCGCCGCACATCTCCTTCGCCGCGGGCGAGCACACCTGCTTGGGTCTGCACCTGGCGCGGCTGGAGACCCGGGTCGCGGTCGGCTGCCTGCTGGATCGGCTGACCAACTTCGCCCTGCAGACCGGCGGCGATCCGCACATCCACGGCCAGCCCTTCCGTTCCCCGACTGCCCTTCCAGTGACGTTCGACGCGAAGTAGGGTCCCCAAAATGATAAAGGTGATGGAGGGCTTTCGGGTCCTGGAGCTGGCGCAGTTCACGTTCGTCCCTGCGGCGGGGGCGATCCTCGCCGACTGGGGCGCGGACGTCATCAAAGTCGAGCACCCGGTGCGCGGCGACACCCAGCGCGGCTTCCTCAACATGGGCGGCATCCAGGTCGACCCGGATCGGCACCCGCTGATGGAGCATCCCAACCGGGGCAAGCGCAGCGTCGGGATCGATGTTTCGACGCCGGGCGGCCAGGAAGTGATCTACGAGCTGGCCAAGACGTCCGACGTGTTCCTGACCAATTACATGCCGGCGCAACGGCAGAAGCACAAGTTCGACGTGGAGCACATCCGCGCGGTGAACCCGAACATCGTCTATGCCCGCGGTTCGGCCTACGGCGACAAGGGACCCGAGCGCGACGTCGGCGGCTACGACGGGACCGCATTCTGGACACGCAGCGGCGTAGGGTACGCGCTGACGCCAGAGGAGCTGGGTGGCGCCCTGGGACAGGGCATTCCGGCATTCGGCGACTCCATCGGCGGCATGTTCATCGCGGGCGGCATCTCGGCCGCGTTGCTGCATCGCGAACGCACCGGCGAGGCCGTCGAAATGGATGTGTCGTTGCTGAGCACGGCCTGGTGGGCGGCGGGCGCCAGCGTGACCCAGGGCATGGAGACCGGGGAGGTCATGCGGACGTCCATGCCGGGTTCCCTTGCGCCGTCGGTGAATCCGTTCATGGGCAACTACGAAACCTCCGACGGCGGCACGATCAACCTGTGCATCATCAGCCCGACGGGCATCATCCGGGACACCTTCGAGCACCTCGGCATCCCCGAGGCCGCCGACGATCCCCGCTTCTCCGACGTGCTCCCGCTGATCCAAAACGCCGACGCCGCCGCCGAGCTGATCGCGAAGGCCATCGCCGCCAAGCCTTTTGCGTACTGGCGACAGCACCTGAAGACGATGAAGGGTCAGTGGGCCCCGTTCCAGAGCCTCCTCGACCTCGCCGACGACGAGCAGGCCATCGCCAACGACATGATCTCCGAGGTCGAACTGGCAAGCGGTGGAAAGCCGTTCCGCGTCGTACGCGGTCCGGTCCAGTTCAACCACGAGCCGCTGGTCACGACGCGCGCGCCGCAAGCCTCCGAGCACACCGAGATCGTCCTGATGGAGCTCGGCATGGACTGGGACCGCATCGCCGAACTCAAGGACGCGAGGGCCATCGCTTGACCGACGCCTACTACGAACTCGCGGGTCCACACGATCCACTCGGCGAGCGGTTCAGCGCGTCGGATCACGTCATCAGCACGTGGTCACCGACGATGCAGAACGCGGCGCCGGTCTCGGCACTGCTGGTGCGCGCCCTGGAGCGCTGCTCGCCGCGCGACGACACCCGGTTGAGCCGCGTCGTCGTCGACCTGCTCGGGCCAGTCCCGGTCGACGGGCCGCTGTGGGTTCGTGCGCACGTCGAGCGCCCGGGAACCAAGATCGAGTTGCTCAACGCCCAAATGCTGGCGCCGGGTCCCGACGAGCGGCCACGCCCGGCCGCCAACGCGGTCGCCTGGCGTTTTCAGCAGGGCGACGCGGCGGAGTTGTTCTTCACGCCCACTCCCCCGCTGCGACCCGTCGGCGAGGGGCGCCCCCGCCGGCCCGACAGCGACGCGAACCAGACCTATATCCAGAGCCTGGACTGGCGCTGGCTGAACGACATCCTCAACGACGTGCCCGGAGAGTGCTGGGCCCGACCCGTCGTCGACCTCGTCAAGGGCGAAGAGATGACGCCGATGCAGCGGCTGTTCGCCGTGGCCGACATCGCCAACGGCATGGGCAGCCGGCTCAGCGTCACAGAATGGCTGTTTCTCAACACCGATCTCACCGTGCACATCCACCGGGTCCCGGAGGGCGAATGGATCGGCGTGCGCGCCGAAAACCATTACGGCCGAGACGGAGTGGGCGTCTCCATCGCCACGCTCTTCGACGCCCACGGCGCGGTGGCCGCCCTGCAGCAGGCCCAGCTGGTGCGCCGCCGCTAGAGCCGCCCGAGACAAGGAGATACAGGTGACCAACGATGTAGCCATCATCGGGGTGGGTCTGCACCCGTTCGGCCGCTTCGAAGGCAAGTCGGCGATGCAGATGGGCGTCGACGCGATCTTTGCCGCGGTCGCCGACGCGGGCATCGAATGGAAGGACGTCCAGTTCGCCACGGGCGGCAGCTGGACGGTGGCTAACCCGGACGCCATCGTCGGCATGGTCGGCCTGACCGGCATCCCATTCACCAACGTGTTCAACGCCTGCGCGACGGCGGCCAGCGCGGTCAAGGCCTGCGCCGACGGAATCCGGTTGGGCGACTACGACATCGGCATCGCCATCGGCCTGGACAAGCACCCGCGCGGTGCGTTCACCGAAGATCCGGCGTTGGTGGGCATGCCGAGGTGGTACGCCGAGAACGGGCAATACCTGACCACCCAGTTCTTCGGCATGAAGGCGAACCGTTATCTGCACGAGCACAACATCTCCGCGCAGACGCTCGCCAAGGTGGCCGCCAAGAATTTCCGCAACGGAGCCTTGAACCCCAACGCGCTTCGCCGCAAGGCGATCTCCGAGGAACAGATCCTGAGTTCGCCCGTGCTCAATTACCCGCTGACGCAGTACATGTTCTGCGCGCCCGACGAGGGCGCCGCGGCCGCGGTGATGTGCCGAGCCGACATCGCCCATCGCTACACCTCCAAGCCCGTCTACCTGCGGGCGGTGGAGGTGCGCACGCGGCGCTACGGGGCCTACGAGGTCAACACCACCTTCGCACCGGTCGACGAGGATGTGGCGCCCACCGTGTACGCCGCGCGCGGCGCGTTCGAAAAGGCGGGCGTCGCCCCCGCCGACGTCGACGTGATCCAGCTGCAGGACACCGACGCGGGCGCCGAAATCATTCACATGGCCGAGTGCGGTTTCTGTGCGGACGGTGATCAGGAGAAGCTGCTCGCCGACGGCGCCACCGAGATCGGCGGCCCTATGCCGGTCAACACCGACGGCGGGCTGATCGCCAACGGCGAGCCCATCGGCGCGTCCGGGCTGCGCCAGATCCACGAAATCGTTCGACAACTCCGCGGCGAGGCAGGCGATCGTCAGGTCCCCGGTGATCCCAAGGTCGGGTTCACTCAGTTATACGGCGCCCCCGGCACCGCGGCGGCGACCATCCTCACGACCTGACCTTCGCAACCGCTGTAACTTTCGGCCGGCCCGTTTCGTCGTAGTGGCGAACGGGAGGAGTTCTCATGCGAATCGTCATCTTCGGCGCCAATGGCTCGACCGGACGGCTGCTGACGCGTCGGGTGCTGGACGCCGGTCACTCGGCGGTGGCCGTGACCCGGCGGCCCGACGAATTTCCCATCTCCGATGCGCGGCTGACGGTCGCGGGTGCGGACGTGCGGTGCGACGATCTCGCCGGGGTTGTCGGCGGCGCCGACGCCGTGCTGTCGACGCTCGGGGTGCCGTTCACGCGCCAACCCGTCGACACGTATTCCCTCGGCACCCGCAACGTCGTGAACGCGATGCGCGAGTCGGGTGTCAGCCGGCTTGTCGTGGTGAGTTCCACCGGCGCGTACCCCGTGCGCGGCCATACTCCGCTTGCGTTGCGACTATTCGAGCCGATCATCACCCGCACCATCGGCAAGACCGTCTACGACGACATCCGCCGGATGGAGACGGTGGTCCGGGACAGTGGCCTGGACTGGACCATCGTGCGGCCCTCGGGATTGTTCGATTTGCCGCGACCTACGAATTATCTTGCGGGAGAAGTGGCTCCGCTGGGGGCGTTCACCGCCCGCATCGACCTGGCGGACTACCTCACCAAGCTCGCCCAAGACCGTACGGCACGCCGGAAGACGGTTGTCGTCTCGACGACCGAGCACACGCCGACGGTGTGGGAAATGGTTCGGCGGGAGGCGTTCAAGAGCGACGCACCGCACGAGGTGCCGGCTTAACAAATGCCCTTGATCGGGTTGCCGCCAGGTGCCCGCGCGGCAATGCCAGGGTTAATTTAAATACCCGGACAGAAATCGCACTGCTGTTGTCATCGGGTTTGCTCGTAGGCTAACGCCGAAAGCCCTGCTCGAACTCGAGGTCAGGAGTTGCGGTGTCCACTACCGAATTTCCATCCGAGGACGTCCCACTAACCACCGGTGAGCAGTTCGTGACCATCCAGGCGAGCCCTGAGTTCGCCGAACTTCGGCGCAAGCTACGCCGTTTCGTGTTCCCGATGACGGCGGCCTTCCTCGCCTGGTACGCCGCCTACGTCCTGTTGGGCGCATTCGCACACGACTTCATGGCGACCAAGGTCTTCGGGAACGTCAACGTCGGACTGCTGATCGGGCTGGGCCAATTCCTGACGACGTTCGTCATCACCGGACTCTACGTACGGTTCGCCGACAAGGAGCTTGATCCGAGAGCCGCTGCCATTCGCGCCGAAGGGCAGGCGTCATGACGCTGCTGGCCGCCGGTCAGCAGACGATCGGGAACCCCGCCGCCAACATCGCGATCTTCGCCGTCTTCGTCCTGATCACCCTGTACGTGGTGATCCGGGCCAGCCAGCGGAACGCCACCGCGACCGAGTTCTTCACCGCCGACCGGGCGTTCTCGGGACCACAAAACGGCATCGCCATAGCCGGCGACTATCTGTCGGCGGCCAGCTTCCTCGGCATCGCCGGAGCGATCGCGGTCTACGGCTACGACGGGTTCCTGTATTCCATCGGGTTCCTCGTCGCCTGGTTGGTGGCCCTGCTCCTGGTGGCCGAACTGCTGCGCAACACGGGGAAATTCACCATGGCGGACGTACTGAGCTTCCGGCTCAGGCAGCGCCCGGTCCGGCTCGTCGCGGCGATCTCGACGCTGACGGTGTCCCTGTTCTACCTCCTCGCCCAGATGGCCGGCGCGGGCGGTCTGGTCGCCCTGCTGCTCAATGTCAAAGGGCGCCTTGGTGAGTCGATCGTCATCGCGGTCGTCGGTGTCCTGATGATCGTCTACGTCCTGGTCGGCGGGATGAAGGGCACCACCTGGGTGCAGATCATCAAGGCCGTGTTGTTGATCCTCGGTGCGGCGACGATGACGGTGATGGTGCTGGCGAAGTTCGGCATGAACTTCTCCGACATCCTGGGGTCGGCGCAGACGGCGGTGTCGCACGCCACCACCAAGGGTGTCTCCAGCCGCAACGTATTGGCTCCCGGCGCGCAATACGGCGGGTCGACGACGTCGAAGATCAATCTGCTCTCGCTGGGCCTTGCGCTGGTGCTGGGCACCGCGGGCCTGCCGCACGTGCTGATGCGCTTCTACACGGTGCCGACGGCGAAAGAGGCACGCCGGTCGGTGGTCTGGGCGATCGGGCTCATCGGCGCCTTCTATCTGTTCACGCTGGCGCTTGGCTATGGCGCCGCCGCCATCGTCGGGCCCGACCGGATCCTCAAGGCCGCCGGTGGCCAGAACTCGGCGGCGCCGTTGCTGGCATTCCATCTCGGCGGCGTGGTCCTGCTCGGCGTCATTTCCGCGGTGGCGTTCGCGACGATCCTCGCCGTGGTCGCGGGTCTGACGATCACGGCATCGACGTCGTTCGCCCACGACATCTATGCCAGCCTGATCAAGCGCCACAAGGTCACCGAGAGCGAACAGGTCCGGGTGTCCCGCATCACCGCCGTCGTGCTCGGCATCTTCGGCATCGCGCTCGGAATCCTGGCCAACGGCCAGAACGTCGCCTTCCTCGTGGCGCTGGCGTTCGCGGTCGCGGCGTCGGCCAATTTGCCGACCATCTTGTATTCGCTTTATTGGCAGCGGTTTAACACCCGCGGCGCGCTGTGGAGCATGTACGGCGGGCTGATCTCGACCATCGTGTTGATCATCTTCTCGCCGGCGGTGTCGGGCGCGAAGACCGCCATGCTCCCCGGCGCGGACTTCGCCTGGTTCCCCCTTTCCAACCCCGGAATCGTGTCGATCCCGCTCGCGTTTGTCCTCGGCATCGTGGGCACGCTGTCGTCGCCCGATCGCGGCGATCCGGTGCGCAACGCCGAGATGGACGTCCGCTCGCTCACCGGCATCGGCGCGGAGAAGGCCGTGACTTCGCCGAACGTGTAACTGCTGCGACGACACGCCGATGGGCATCGCAGCAGTTACACGCTCGGCGCTCGCCTACCAGCCGGGGACCCGAGCGGTGGATCAAGACGCTTTCGGCGGTGAGTAATTCGGCTTGCCGAGACCGAGGGTGTACTGGCCGATCATGTTTCGGAACACCTCGAGCGTGCCGCCGTAGATGCCCACCAACGGGGCGAACCGGAAGGCGTACTCGGCGCTCCCGTCGTCGGCGGCGCCGTCGGTCCCGAACGGGAGGGTCGACGCGGTCCCGAGGATGTCCATCAGGTCCGGAGAGATGTCGCGCATGGTTTGCGCGATGGCGACACGGCCGTAGATGCTCGGGGACGACAGCGCGACCTCCAACCGCGCGGCGCTGCGGCCCAGCCGGTAGGCGACCGACTTGTCGTCGATCAGGCGGCGCCCGTCCGGGCCGGGCCGGGTCACGCGCGCGGCAGCGTTGTCGACGGCCTCGGCCAGGGATCCGGCCTGGTGCATCATGATCGAGGTGTCCTGTAGCCCGTCGGGCGCCGCCGCGACGGCACCGTGCTCGACGTTGAGCGGCTCGCGCAGCACGGTCCAGCCCGCGTTCACGTCGCCCAGCCGGTACTTGTCGTCGACGCGAACATCGCTGTAGTAGACGATGTTGGTCCGGTCACCGTCCACGGTGCGGAGGCCCTGGATTTCGATGCCCGGCGAATCCAGCGGAACCAGAAACATGGTCAGGCTCTTGTGTTTCGGCGCCTCGGGGGCGGTGTTGGTGATCAGGAACACGTACTGACAGTTGTGCGCGCCGGTGGTGAACATCTTGGAGCCATTAATGATCCAAGTTAATCCGTCTCCATCACGAAGGGCGCGGGTCTTGCAGGTGGCGACGTCCGAGCCGCCCTCGGGCTCGGTGTAGCCCAGGCAGAGCCGGACCTCGCCGCTGAAAACTTTCGGCAGCACCTCGTCACGCACCTCCGGGGACCCGAACTTCGCCACCGAACGTGCCACCATCGCGGTGGTCCCCCACGTTACCCAGGGCACGTGGGCGCGCCGCTTCTCCTGCTCCCAGATGCGGCGCCGAACCCGGCTGAACCCGCCCTCGGATTCCGACTTCCACTCGCCCGCCAAATAGCCTGCGGCGCCTAACTTCAGGTGCAGGCCCTCGTCGAAGTTGTCGCCCGTCTCGCGGTCGCGGCGCCGGACCTCCTCGGTCATGTGGGTGCTCAGGAAATTTCGCGCCTCCTCGATGAAGGCGCGGTCCTCCGCGGAAAGCTCGACTCGGGAGAAGTCCATTGTTTTTCGCTCCTGTCTAAGCCGGCTGGGGTGTGCTCTCGCGGGCCGCGACGATCTCGGCGACGCGCAAGGCGGTGGCGCCGGGATCGCCGCCGGCCAGCGGCCATCCGCGGGCTCGCACCAGATACGCCGTGGCCGCGGCTTCGGAGGAAACCCCAAGGCCGCCTTGGATGTGCACCGCCATCGTCGCCGCCTTCGAGGCCTCCTCGGCCATGAAGACGAAGGCCGACGGAGCCAGGTCGGGCCGTTCGTCGGGTTCGTTGTCCAGGAACCAGGCGGCCCGGCGGGCGAGGTTACGGCCGCCCTGAACGGTGATGGCCATGTTGGCAAGCGGGTGCGAGATGGCCTGCAGCGTCGAGATCGGCACTCCCAGCGTGTACCGGTTTTTGGCGAACTCCGCGGCGATGGTCATCGTCTCCTCGACGAGGCCCACCAGTGCCGCCGCGGTCAGCAGCCGCCATTCGTCCAGGGCCCGTTGGTAACTCGCCACCGCGTCGGGCCCTTCGCCGATGACCGTGCGGGTGTCCGCGGCGGCCGGGTCCACCCAGGCCATCGGCAACCGGCCGATGTTGTCGACCTTGGCCGGCCTGGTGCCGAACGTGAGGCGCACGACCTGATCGCCGTCCCGGATGACGATGTGGTCGGCGATGGAGCCCGTCGGGATCAGCCGGGGACCCGCCGCACCGTCGATGTGGGCGTCGAGCCCGGCGAGCCGTCCGCCGCCGGCCACCCCCGCGGTGTCGGCGTTCAATCCGCCCAGGCGCGCGAGCAACCGTGCGGCGCACACGTGGTCGATCCACGGGACCGGCGCCAGCGACCGGCCGATCTCCTCGGCCACCAGGGTGAGATCGACCAGCGTCGCGCCGTCGCCGCCGGCGGACTCCGGCAGCGCCATCGTGGTCGCGCCCATCGCGCACAGCCGCTCCCACAGGTTCTTGTCGAATCCGGATGGTTCTGCGGCGCGCACCGTTTCGATGGAGCAGTGGGTCTTGAAGAATTGCTTGTACGCATCTTGCAGAGCCACGTGGTCCTCGGACAGGCTGTAGTCGAGTCTGCGCAGTTCGAAGCGGTCCATGGTCAACGTTCCTTCCCGAAGAAAAACTCCTGCGCGTTGTTGTAGAGGTAGTTGTCCAGCACCTCGGGGGGCAGGTCGAGCGCGCGGGCTTCGGGTATCACCCGGCTCATGCGCAGCACCGGCCAATCCGACGCGTAGATCACCTTGTTCGGGCCCCGCGTCCGCATGTAGTGCAGCAGGGCTTCCGGCAGCCGCTTGGGCGACCATGCCGACGTCATCAGGCGCAGATTGGCGTACTTGAGCAGCAACCGAATCGCGACGTCCCACCACGGGTCGGCGCCGTGGATCATGCACAGCTTCAGCTCGGGGAAGCGCACGCACACCCGGTCCAGGTGCATGGGGTGCTGCACCTCTCCGGGAATCGGCGGGCCCGGAATGCCGGTGTTGACGCACAACGGCAGTTCCAGCTCCGCGCATTTGGCGTAGAGCGGGTAGTAGACGGCGTCGCTGGGCGGGTACTGTCCGTCGCCCCAAAAGCTCGGTCCCACAACCGCATACGCCACCGGCAGGTCGCTCACGATGGCGGTCAATTCGCGCAACGACCGGACCGGGCGCAGCAGGTTGACCCCGCCCATCGCCAGGGCGAACCGGTCCGGCTTGGCTTCGATGAACTTGCGCGCGGTGGTGGACGGGCTGGCCATCGAGTCCATCAGGATGGCCCGCTGAACGCCGTGAGAGTCCATCTCGTCGAGCAGTTCGGACAGGTCGACCGGCGCGAACATCGATTCCGGGCCCTTGAAGTAGTCGTCGCGAACCTTGAGCATCCAGGTGGGCTGGGAGTCGGCCTCGCCGAAGTGCACGTTGATCAGGCAGTCAATCGCTTTGGTGTTCATGACACCTTCTCTTCGGCTTGTTCCCGCGCCCAGCGGTAATTGGGTTTTCCGTTTCCCAGGCGCTGAATCTGCTCGACGAAGATGAACGCCTTGGGAGCCTTGAAATGCGCCAGCTGGGAGGTGCAGAAGGTATACAGTTCGGCGCCGCTCGGGTCGGCTCCGGGGTGTGGCGCGACGAGCGCGACGACTTCCTGGCCCCACCGCTCGCTGGGCCGCCCCACCACCAGGGCGTCGGCGATACCCGGATGTGCCCGCAGCACTTCCTCGACCTCTTCGACGAAGACCTTCTCACCGCCGGTGTTGATCACCAGCGAGTCACGGCCGAAAAGGCGTATGGTGCCGTCCTTTTCAATGGATGCGCGGTCACCCGGTATCACCACCCGCCGGCCGTCGATCTGGGGGAAGGTGCGCCGGGTGGCCTCGGCGTCGTTGAAGTATCCGAGCGGAATCCGGCCCGTCCTGGCGGCCCACCCGATCTCTTGGTCACCGGGCCGCAGGAACCGGGTCCGGTCGGCGGAGACGACGGTGGCGCCTTCCCGCGGCGCGAAGGTTTCGCTCGCGGTGCCGTTGTGGCTGTGCCCGAAGGCCATGTTGCCGCTTTCGGAGGATCCATAGCCTTCGATGATGGTGATGTGCGGCAGGCATTCCATCAGCGCCCGTTTGTGTTTCGCGTTGGTGGCCGCTCCCCCGGTGCCGATGGCGTTCAGCGAGGACAAGTCGTAGCGATGGGCGCGCAGTTCGCCGATCAGCGGCCCGGCGTACGCGTCGCCGACCATCGTCATCATGCCCACCTTTTCCCGCTCGGCGGTTTCCCACACGGACCGGACGTCGAGCTTGTTGCGGTCGTCATAGAGTACGACCGTCAGGCCCGCGCAAAGCGCGGCGAACGCGGTCCACATGCCGGCCGCGTGCATCAGCGGCGAAACGGCGAACCACGGCGGGCCGCCACCACGAACCTTGTCGTGAATCTCGGTGACGCTCGCGTGGTCGGCACCCACCATCGACGACACGTACATGTCGCTCTGACGCCACAGGACTCCCTTGGGGCGTCCCGTCGTTCCGCCGGTGCACATCATGATCAGGTCATCGGGCGACCCCGCCGGGCGAAAGTCCGTGCCGCCGGACGCCAGGGCGTCATCCAGCGACACGGCGCCCGGCAGTTCGGCAGCGCCGCTTCCGTCGTCGATGGACAACAGCAGCTCCGTCCCGTCCGGGGGCAGCACCTCGGCGAATCGCGCGCCGAGGGCGCGGTGATAGATGATTCCCCGGGGGCGGACATAGGCAAGCAGGTCGGCGATTTCGCGCGGCGAATAGTGGTGGTTCACGTTGACCGGGACGGTGCGCGCCTTGAGGCATCCGATCACCATGTCGGGGTATAGGTCGTTGTACATGATGAGAGCGACCCGGTCCTGACCGCATTCCCACGGCTCGAGCTTCCCTCGCTCGGCGTAAGCCCCGAACCCCTTGCCGCTGAGGTAATTCGCCAAACCGTCGGTGCGCCGGGCCGATTCGGCAAACGTGCTTCGGCGGTCTCCGCAGACGGTCATCAGGCGGTCGGGGATGACGTCGGCGATGGCGTCAAGAACCGCGCCTACGGTCCATTCGCTCACTAGGGTAACCAGCCTCGAGTAATCAAGCGGCCGAACCCACTTGGATTCCGAGGAGGTCTAGAGCGTTGTCGCGCATGATCTTTCGGACATCGGAGTCACTGAATCCCGTGAGCTCCTCGGCGAACGACAGCGGCGACTCGAGGCCTTCGCCGTGCGGCCAGTCGGAACCGAACAGGATCTTGTCGACGCCGATAACCTTGGCCAGCTCCGTCAGGTCGTCCTCGTAGTACGGCGCGATCCACACGTTGTTGCGCAACTGCTCCACCGGATCCTCCGGGAAATTGCGCGGGTAGTTGTTGGCCGCCTTCTTCAGGCGCTTGACCAGCCGGTGCACGAAGTACGACCCGTTCTCGATGCTGACCGCCCGGAGCTCGGGGTGTCGGGTGAATACGCCGTGCACGATCATCGACGCCATCGTGTCGTGGATGGCGCGGTCGTCGAGGAGCACGGTATCCAGTGGATCCTTTTCGCCGAACCCCTCGAAGGTCGCCTTGCCTCCCCACTGCGCCGCGATGTGCAGATATCCGCTGTCGCTGAGGTGGAAGCCGACCGGCACGCCCGCCTCGGCCAGCCGAGCCCACACCGGGTCATGACTGCGATCACCCAGCGATCTCGGCTTCACGACACCGGGCACCGGCGCCGGCCGCACCAGGACAAGCTTGGCGCCGCGCGCTAACACGAACTCGACCTCTTCGAGAGCCTTGGCCGGATCGGCCAGCGAGATGATCGGCGCCGCGACGATCCGGTGGTCGGGCCGGTCGAAGCCCCAGTCCTCGTCGAGCCAGAGGTTGAATGCGTGCACCGAGGCCATCGTCGCCTCGATGTCGTGCTTGAGCGCCTCCTCGACCCCGCACCCGAACGTCGGCAGCATGAACACCGTTTCGATGTCCTGGGTGTCCATCACCGCGATCCGGGCATCGCGGTGCTGGTACTCCGGGTGCTCGGCGAGCCGCTCGACCTTCATCAGCGATGCCGGGTCGACGCCCTCGGGAATCTCGCCGCGGAACAACAGGTCCAGGCAGCCCGGCACGATGATCGGGTCGAAGGTGGGATTGGGAACGAAATGGTTGACCCGGCCGCCAATTACAGCCAACGTGCGCTTGCCTTGAGTGACCATCTGCACGCCGCGGGACTTGAACGCCTTGTCCAGGTGACGGGTGAAGGCGTCCAGCGGCTCGTAATAGTGGTTGTCGACGTCGATCGCCTGGTAATCCAAGTCGGCCATGATCATCCTTAAGTTCGTAGGTGCAGTTACTTCGTGTTGTTACGTTGTGCTGTGACCCGGGTGGGCCGGGTGAGGCTGCATGGTCGTTGCCGGCCCCGGTGGCGCGGCTTGAAAGGACTGGCCGCCCGGCCTGCCTGGACTTCTCTGGCCGC
>NZ_JAFBAT010000170.1 GCF_019247615.1 Mycobacterium sp.
TTGGGCAGTTCGTCGAGCTTGACGTCGTCGGCGTCGGCCAGCTCCTCCTCGATGATCTCGTTGCAGAGATCGATGCACTCGTCGCAGATGTAGACACCGGGGCCGGCGATGAGTTTCTTGACTTGCTTCTGGCTCTTCCCGCAGAACGAGCACTTAAGCAGGTCGCCGCCGTCTCCGATGCGCGCCATGGTGCTGAGGGCCTACTTCCTGTTCGCCGTTCGTCGTGCTATGCCGCATGTAATCCCCGACGCTACCCGCTTGCTCGGGCCCAGCGCGACCATTAGCGGCGAATCGCGTCGGTGGTATTCACCTGTCGTCTGAATGAAACATATAGGCAGACGCTGCCGTTCTCCCGCCGAGACGCGCAATCCGTGTCTTTGGCGTGTCGCGGTCGTTACCCGACCGAGGCTGACGTTCTGGCTCAACCCTACAGTGATCCGAGTGGAATTGGCTGTAACTTTTGCGGGATCCGGCGTATCGCCGCTGATCAGCGACGGCGGCTTGGCCACCGAGCTGGAGGCGCGCGGTCATGACCTGTCCGACCCGCTGTGGTCGGCCAGGCTGCTTGCCGACGCGCCCGGGGAGATCGTGGCGGTGCACGCCGCATACTTTCGTGCGGGTGCCGACGTCGCGACGACGGCCAGCTATCAGGCTTCGTTCGAGGGCTTTGCCGCCCGAGGGATCGACCGCCGGGAGGCCGCGGGGCTGCTGCGGCGCAGCGTCGAGCTTGCCAAGGCGGCATGCGACGGGGCCGCCCGCGACGGGCTGCTCGTCGCCGCGTCGGTCGGCCCGTACGGCGCCGCGTTGGCCGACGGCTCCGAATATCGCGGACGCTATGGCCTGTCCGTCGCAGCGTTGACCCGGTGGCATCGGCCCCGGCTGGAGGCCCTGGCCTCTGCGGGACCCGATGTGCTGGCCCTGGAAACGGTGCCCGATATCGACGAGGCCGAGGCGCTGGTCAACCTGGTCCGGTCGGTCGACGTGCCGGCGTGGCTCAGTTACACCATCGACGGCACGCAGACCCGCGCCGGTCAACCCCTGGCGGACGCTTTCGCGGTGGCCGCCGGGGTCGACGAGATAGTGGCGATCGGCGTCAATTGCTGCGCGCCCGACGACGTCCTTCCCGCGATTCGCGTGGCCGATATCGGCAAGCCGGTGATCGTCTACCCGAACAGCGGCGAGGTGTGGGACGGCCGCGCCTGGACCGGTCCGCGCAGGTTCTCGACGCAGCTAGCGACGCAGTGGGCGGAGGTGGGCGCGCGCATCATCGGTGGGTGCTGCCGAGTCGGGCCGGCCGACATCGCCGAGGTTCGTCGAGCGTGCAATCAGCGCGAACATTTTGGGGTGGACTCGCACTGAGCGCACGTTCGGCGAGAGCACATCAGGCCGTCTGCGCGGACAGCTTCCGATACTCCAGCACGGTGTCGATGATCCCGTAGTCCTTGGCCTCTTCGGCGGTCAGGATCTTGTCGCGGTCGGTGTCCTTGCGGATCACCGAGGCGTCCTTGTTGGTGTGGCGGGCCAGCTTGGTCTCCATCAGCGTGCGCATCCGCTCGATCTCGGCGGCCTGGATCTCCAGATCGGAGAATTGCCCCTGGATCACACCCGACAGCGACGGCTGATGAATCAGCACCCGGGCGTTCGGCAGCGCCATCCGCTTACCGGGCGTTCCGGCCGCCAGCAAGACCGCCGCCGCCGAGGCGGCCTGACCCAGGCACACCGTCTGGATGTCGGCGCGCACGTACTGCATGGTGTCGTAGATCGCCATCAGCGAGGTGAAACCGCCACCCGGTGAGTTGATGTACATGGTGATGTCGCGGTCGGGATCCAGCGACTCCAGCACCAGCAGCTGCGCCATGATGTCGTTCGCCGACGCATCGTCGACCTGCACGCCAAGGAAGATGATGCGCTCTTCGAACAGCTTGTTGTACGGGTTGGACTCCTTGACGCCGAAGCTGGAGTGCTCGATGAACGACGGCAGGATGTAGCGCGCCTGGGGCTGGATCTCGGGATGCTGATTACTCACTGGGCTTCTCCGTTGGTGATGTGGGCGGCGCGGGTGATGATGTGGTCGACGAAGCCGTACTCCAGGGCTTCCTGGGCGGTGAACCAGCGGTCGCGGTCCGAATCCGTTTCGATGCGCTCGATCGGCTGACCCGTGAACTCGGCGTTGAGCCGGAACATCTCCTTCTTGATGACCGCGAACTGTTCGGCCTGGATGGCGATGTCGGCGGCGCTGCCCGTCACCCCGCCGAGCGGCTGGTGCATCAGGATGCGGGCGTGCGGCAGCGCGAAGCGCTTTCCCCTGGTACCCGCCGCCAGCAGGAACTCCCCCATCGAGGCGGCCATGCCCATGGCGTAGGTCGCGATGTCGCAGGGCGCCAGCACCATCGTGTCGTAGATCGCCATCCCGGCGCTGATCGAACCGCCCGGTGAGTTGATGTAGAGGTTGATGTCCTTTTCCGCGTCCTCGGCCGCGAGCAGCAGAATCTGTGCGCACAGCCGGTTGGCGACTTCGTCGTTCACTTCCGACCCTAGGAAGATGATGCGCTCGGAGAGCAAGCGCTCATAAACCGAGTCCGTGAGGTTGAGGCCCAACGAGTTCGAACGCATGTCAGTCACGACGGGATTACCTGCTTTCTGGAATTCTTCTATGGACCGACCCTAACGAACCAAGCCCGCTGTGTGCCGGTCGCGGACCTCC
>NZ_JAFBAT010000181.1 GCF_019247615.1 Mycobacterium sp.
CGATTTCTTTGGCACGAGCCGCCCCCCTACGGCACCCGTGTGCGATGCCGCTTGTCGTGCGGAGGAACGCCGTCGACCCCGCCGATCGACTCCGCATAGGTGCCCACCGCGAACGCCGCAGCAGAACCCATGACCCCCAGGGCATCCCGGTTGACATTCTCCACCGTGTCCCGTGCGCCCTGGAAGTCGGGGTCGAACGCGACACCGGCGCGGCCGCCCCAAAGTCGTGCTTGCACAACGGTTTTCGCCTGCGACGTACCGGTTGTCACACCCCCGATCGGCACGCCCGCGACCATGAACGGGTGGTAGTCGCTTCTCGTCGTCAGCGGCATGTCGGCGGGCCGCTTCCCCGCCAGGTACAAGTAGCCGGCCAGTGTGCGCTCGATGCCGGCCGAACCCTCGGGCACGTCCGCGAACGCGATGCCTGGCGATGGCGGACCGGACTGGTCGCCGTCGTCGGTGAAGAAGCCGGCATTGCTTGAACCAAGCACGGTGAAGTCCAGGTACATGGCGATGTCGTTGAGTTGATCACTGTTGAGGCCGAAGACGTAATCCATGGCGCCGTTGGGCTCGTCCTCGTCGGCTCCCCAGAAGACGAACCGCACCGCGTTGTTCACCGGAGCCAACGGGCCAAGCTGGAGGGCCGTTTCCAGGACGGCGGCCACCCCACTCCCGTTGTCGTTGATGCCCGGCCCGCCGCGCGGCCCGTCGAGATGCGCGCCGACCACGATCACCTCGTTGGCTGAGCCAGTTTCGGTCTGCGCCAGGACATTTCGCGACGTAATCATGACGTTCTGAGCGTCGAGCACCAACCGGACCGGCGCCGTATTGCTTGCCAGCGCCCGAGCGCCGCTGGCGCCGACGACCGCCACGGGCACGGTCAGCTGCTTGAAATAACCGGGGGTGAACAGCGTCGGCGGCGCCCCCTGCGCGCCGGGTGTGCTGAGCACTATCAACGCCGCCGCGCCCTTGGCCACCGCGCTCTTCTGCTTGTCGACCACCGAGCAGCGAGCGTCGTCGACGATGGCGATCGCGCCCTTCGGTGCCGACGCCGGGTAGTCGCCGGGGGCGCAGCCTGACGGTTGCGTCGGCCGGACGGGCTGGCCGGTGAGGCCGCCTGGCGGTGTGCCGACCAACTGCGACGCCTGGTCGACGGGGTAGTTGCCGCCACCCACGGTCAGCGCGGGCTTTCCCGGCGAAACGGCGTACAGCCGGTCGAACTGGGGCGTCGAGACCTTGAAACCCTTGTCCCGCAGGGCCTTGGCGACGTATTCGACGCTGGCATCGTAACCGGGCGTGCCCGCTGCGCGGTTCCCGCGGTTGCCGTTGGCGATATCCTGCAGCGCCCGCAGGTGGGTGATCATGCGCTCAGCGGTGACCTTCCCCGCCAAGGTCCGAGCCAGATCCGGCGCCGCGGCAGGGGGCGCCGCAGGCGGCGACGAGCACCCCGCCACCAGCCCGGCCAGCGCCAATACGGAACCCAGCCGACGGATAACGTCCCCGATCATGGCTTGGTGAGCACGTGACGGGTGCGGTCGGCCATGGCCGGCACCCCGTTTCGCCCACCGATGTCTTGTGCGTACAACGCCACAGCGTAAGCGACACCACCGCCGTTGATGCCCAACGACGTGCGGTCGATGTGCTCGAGGGTGTCGGTCTTTTGGTGGTAGTTGGGATCGAATGGCTCATCGGCCGTCCCGCCCCACAGCTTGGCCTGTTCGGCGGACTTCTTGGCCTCGGCGCCGGAGAACAACCCGCCCGCCGGGATACCGGCGAGCGTGAACCCGTTGTAGTCCGAACGACCGTCGAACGACGTGTCCTGTGCGGTCTTGCCGGCCGACTTCAAATACGCGACCAGCGTGCGCTCGATACCGGCCGAGCCTTCCGGTACCACCGGCTGTCCGCGCGCGTCCGTAGGCAGCGATTGGTCGCCGTCGTAGGTGAAGTAACCGGGGTTCGGCGAGGCCAGCATGTCGAAGTTCAAATACAGCGCAATGTCTCTGAGGGCGTCCAGGTCAAGCGACTCCACGTAGTTGCGCGACCCGATCAGTCCGAGCTCCTCGGCGCCCCAGAAGCCGAACCGCACCGCGTTGTGCACCCGTGGCGCGCTGCCCAGCTGGACCGCGGTTTCCAGGACCGCGGCCACTCCCGATCCGTTGTCATTGATGCCCGGTCCCTCGGGGACGCTGTCGAGATGCGCGCCCGCCATCACCACGTCGGTGGGGGACCCCGTCTTGGTTTGCGCGATGACGTTGCGAGCCTTGAAACTCTGGACGCTCGCAGTGAGCATAATCGTGGTCGGTCCGGGCTGCGCGCGCAGCTGCAGCCCGATGGACTTGGTCACGCTCACCACCGGGATCTTCACCTGGGTGTCGGCGCCGAGGGTGCCGCCCATCTGCTGCTCGTCGACATTGTCGGCGACGATCATCGCCACGGCGCCACGCTGCGCCGCCGCATCTTCCTTCTGGGAGAACGGGCATGTGCCGCGATCCACCAGCACCACCGCGCCGCGCACCGTCAGCCCGTCGAAGTCCGAACCGTTGCAGCCGGAGGCGTCGCCACCCGGCACGACCACCAGCGGACCGCCCACCCCGTCCGCCGCGGTGCCGATACTGAACTCCAGGGCGCGGGCCTCGACGGTCTTACCGCCGACGGTCACAGCCGGCTTGTCGACGTGCGACACCCGCGCCGAGAACTCGGGCGTCTCGACGTCGAAACCGCTGTTGCGCAACGTGTTCACCACATAATCGACGCTGGCTTCGTACCCGGGAGTGCCCACCGCACGAGTGCCGTTGTTGGCGTTGGCGATGTCCTGAAGCTTGGTGAGGTGCGCCATCATCGCGTCGGCGAACTCGCCCGCGGCGGGGTTGCCGGTCGCCTGGGGCGAGCTGACGGGCCGATGCGAGCAGCAGGTCAGCAATGCGGTCAGCGCGACCGCGGCGAGCACCGCCGCAATGGTCCTTGGTCGGCAGGGATCAGACATGTAGCTCGGTGAAGGGCGCAAACGGGATGTTGCGCAGCACAAACCAAGCCGCCACCAATGACAGCGTGACCGTCGCCGCCCATCGCTGGTGCTGCCAGCTTCTGATCCTTCGACCCGTCAGCCGTCCGTAGGTCCACGCGACGTACGCCCACACCAACAGCGCGAGCGCCACCAACCCCAGCGCGTTGAACCGCGCGGCCGCCAGCACATGGCCGTGCATCAGCGAATACAACATTCGCGCGCTGCCGCAGCCGGGACAGTCGATACCCAACAGAGCCTTGGTCGGGCATACGGGCATGGGGCCGCCCGGCGTCGTTGGGTCGCTCACCCAGGTGGCCGCGCACACCACCGCCGCGGACGCTGCCACCATCAGCGGCGCGCCCAGAGCGAGCCGGACAGACCGTTGACGCGTTACCACAACCGCAACCCGCGCCTAGAACGCGAAAGGCATCGCCGCATTGGTGTCGGGAGTCTTGTAGGCACCCGAAAAATAGGCGATCGCGTTGATGGCTATGAGGATGATGCCGAGAACGGCCGCGATGATGACCCACGTCTTCGCACGGTTGGACATTTTCTGCGCATCGGCGTAGCGGCCTTGCGCCCATAACCCGTTGACTTGTGCGGAAAAGACGATGGCGACAATCCCGGGGATCAAGCAGCAGAACAACGTCGTCAGAATGGACCACACCAGATAGTTTTTCGGCGCCTCCCCGACGGGCTGCTGCGGCGGGTAACCGGGCGGAGGCGGCGGCTGTGTCATGGGATCTCCAGTCTCTGAGAGTGAGCTGCCTTGAAGCGGTGCTTACCCTACCCGAGCCCCGCGACCACGGCATTACCTCAGCAAAATTCATCGTCTTCACCTCGTCGCCCTTCCGGGCTCCCGCACCCCGGCAGGCCCGGCATGCGCCTCGAAATCATTGAAAATCAACGAGTTACGGCTCGGGTATCGCCTCGACCCATTTCTGGCAACGATTTCCCACGCGCCGCAAATGATGTCCAGACAGACAATTTCCGGTTGAATCTGTTGCATAGCCGCGGTATAGCCTTACGATCCCCATGAGAAAACAGCGCTGTTCCGGGTGAGCGACGCACACTTAAGGAGTCGACGATGCCTCATCTCAGAAGTGCGCTGCCAGCCGCGGCGCTCACCGTTTTCACGGCCGGTCTCGCCGCCGCGGGGGCCGGCACCGCGATCGCGGACCCGACCACCACCGGTAGCTCGGCCGACATCAACACGCTGGCCGGTTCGTTGTCAAAGGGCTACGGTCTCAACAACTGCACCGCGCAGAACCTCACCAGCGGCGAACTGGCAGCGCTCACTTGCGGTCAAAACCCCGACCCCAGCGGCCCCGTCCAGGCGAAATACATCCTTTTCAACAACGGCGACAACTTGGCCGGCTCCTTCAAGGCCAGCATCAAAGACGATGTCCTGACGTCCTGTGGGGACAGTGGCCAGTCACCGACCACATGGCACCAGGGCAATGTCGGCAACGCGGGCTCAGTGGCATGCGGGACTTACCAGAACGCCGCCGAGATCATCTGGACCACAGACGCCAAGAACATCTTGAGCTACATCCGCGGACCCAACAATGACGTGGCGGCGCTCTACCAGTGGTGGCGAGCGAATGGCTAAGGAGTTAACCATGTCTCACCTCATCACTACCCTCGCAGCCGCGGCCGCGTCGACCGTGACGGCAGCCTGCGCCTTGGCCGGCGCCGCCACGTCGGCAGCGGATCCCGGGACCGGCAGCACTTCGGACGTCAACACCCTCGCCGGCTCGCTGTCGAAGGGCTACAGCCTCAGCAACTGCGCACCGCAGCCGCTGTCTAGCGATGTGATAGCCCAGGTCGCGTGCAACCAGAATCCCGATCCGAACGGACCGGCCGGAGCGCAGTATTTCCTCTTTCCCAACGCCGACGCCATGGCCAGCACCTTCAAACGGAGCATTCAGCAAGACGGTATAAAGCTGACCAATTGCGGGGAATCCCAGTCGCCCGCTTCCTGGTCACAAGGCAATGCGGCAGGGCAGGTGGCCTGCGCCACCGTGCAGCAACAGGGGGGTGTCGCTCAGATCATCTGGACCACGGACGCCAAGCACGTCATGAGCTTTATCCGCGCATCCAACGGCGATGTCCAGGCGCTCTACAAATGGTGGCTGACCAACGGCTGAAGTTTGGCGTTGAGCCGCAGGCGAGTTCGCACGCCGACCGGCCTCGGGGGCGTACCCAACGCGAGTGCCGTAAAAGCTTATTTAGGCAAAAGGGCTGTTTTTCGGCGAACGGCGCAAATACACTCCTCACGTCAGGGGTCCGGCAACCGGAGGAGTCATAGGATGTCTCATCTCAGCAAGGCGCTGCGAGCCGCGTCGGCCGCAGCACTCATCGGCGGCTTCGCCTTAGCGGGCACCGCCCCGGCGAACGCAGATCCCAACACCGGCAGCGCATCGGATATCAACACACTCGCCGGAATGCTGGCGAAGGGCTACGGCCCGAACAATTGCAAATCGGGAGACGTGAGCGGCACCAAAGAACTGGCGGAGTTCGATTGCGGGCAAAACCCCGACCCCAACGGACCGGCCGCCGCCGTCTACATGCTCTTCGGCAACAGCACCGATTTGTCGGCCGCGTACAGCGCCAACCTGAAGGACATGAGCTTCAACAACTGCGGGGGCAGCGTTCAATCACCCGGGACCTGGTCGCAAAACGGGCAGACCGGCGGGCAGGTGGCGTGCGGCAGCTACCAAGGTGCCGCGGTGATTCTCTGGACGACCGACAGCAAAAACATGCTGGGTCACCTTCGCGGGTCCAGCACCGATATCGGCCCGCTCTACAAATGGTGGCAGTCCAACACCTGACCGCCACTGCATCGCATCGGTTCGGCGAACCGACAACATCTGAGCCGCAAAGCGCGACAGGCGTTTTCACCTATCCGGGCTGGAAGCCTGCGCCCAGAACCGCTTCGGGATTCGCCCGGCCCGCCGCGCCAGGTAGCCGGCGTTGACGGCGCCTGCCATCGCCGACGCCATGGCCGGCGGGTCGGCCGCCCGGGTCACCGCGCTCGCCAACAGCACGGCGTCGCAACCCAACTCCATCGCCAGAGCCGCGTCGCTGGCGGTACCGATGCCCGCGTCAAGGACCACCGGAACGCCCGCCCGCGCGACGATCATCTCGATGTTGTGCGGATTGGTGATGCCAAGGCCGGTACCAATCGGTGAGCCCAGCGGCATTACCGCGGCGCAACCGATCTCCTCGAGGCGCCGCGCCACCACCGGGTCGTCGTTGGTATAGGGCAGAACGACGAACCCGTCGTCGACCAATTGCTCCGCGGCCCGGATCAATTCGACCGGATCGGGCAGCAGCGTGCGTTCATCGGCGATCACCTCGAGCTTGACCCAGTTGGTGTTCAGCGCCTCGCGGGCCAGCTGCGCGGTGAGCACGGCCTCCGCCGCGCTGCGGCACCCCGCGGTATTGGGCAACGGCGTGATGCCGAGTCGGTTGAGCAGGTCCAGCAATCCCGTCCCGCCCTCGGCGTCGACGCGACGGATCGCGACGGTCGTCAGCTCGGTGCCCGACGCGACCAGCGCCTGTTCCAGCACCGCCAGGTTGCTCGCTCCCCCGGTCCCCATGATGAGCCGCGAGGCGAAGGTGCGGTCACCGATGATCAGTTTCTGCTCAGCCACCCTGCACCGCCGTCACCACCTCGAGTTGCACCGGCGCCCCGGAAAGCTCAGAAAGTTTTGTGGCCCAGCCGGACCGGGGCAGCACCGCGGAATCCACGGCCACCGCGATGCCCTTGTCCGGGAAACCCAGCGACTCCAGCAACCTGGCGACCGTGGTGTGCTCGTCGACCTCGACCCGTTGCGAGTTGACTAGGACGATCATTGCGCCGCTCCGACGGGGGCAAGTTCGGACACGATCTGTTCGGCGGTCCAGGGGGCCAGCAGAAATCCCGATCGGCCGTGACCGGCCGCGACCAGGGTCCGGGCGTCCAAGCGATGCACGAGCGGCAGGTTGTCGGGGGTCATCGGGCGCAGTCCCGCGGCGCACTCGGCCAGCTCGTACTCACCCAGCGCGGGCACCACCGCACAGGCGTCGTCGAGCAGATCGCGGACCCCCGACACCACGGGGGCGGTATCGCGTCCGTGCTCGTACTGGGTGGCACCGACGACCACCCCGTCCGCTCGCGGAACCAAGTACACCTGGCGCCCATGCACGCGAGCACGAATCACCCTGCGCAGCAAGGGCATACAGCCCTTACGCCAACGCAGGCGCAGCACTTCGCCCTTCACCGGACGCACCGGCAGGCCGGGCCACAACGCCGGTGCGTCAATGCCGTTGGCGATCACCACGGCGTCGGCGTCGACACCGGACAGGTCGGGCACCGGCGGCGCCCACCGAACTCCGAGGCGTTCGCAGTCGACGCTCAGCGCTTCCAGGACCGCCCGGTTGTCCACGGCCAGTTCGGTCGGAGCGCGGAAACCGTGCCGGATACCTTGTGCCAGCAGGGGTTCGACGTCGCGGGCCGCCGACTCCCAGACCACCGGATGCCCTTGCGCGGACAACCACTCCGCGACGGTGCGCAGGTCCCCGACATCGGCCCGGTCGACGGCCACCACCAGCGACTCGCGCGCGGTGATCACGTGCGGGGGCAGCCCTTCCAAATAGCCGCCCTCGCGCCACAGACGCAGGGATTCGCATCCCAGCCGCAACAACCGCTCCTCACCCGGCCAGCCTTCGCTGTGGGGCGCCAGCATGCCGGCGGCGACCCAGGACGCGCCCGCGTCACCCGTGCGATGGACCCGCACCGACCACCCGGCCCGCGCCGCCCGGCGCGCCACCGACAGCCCGATGACGCCGCCGCCGATGACGGCCAGCAACCCGATGGGCTCCGACGGCATCCCCGACATGTGGGGCCCTCCCTTCGCCGGCATGATCCGGATCAGGTGTGACGGTAAGGGCAGGTCCAGTCGTCGTTCCGGTTGTGCCCACTCTCAGCCCCGCTCCCGGGACTCCCGCGTGTAGCTTGTTCGCGTTCTACGCTAGCGCGCTAGCGTCGCCGTGTGCACCACGCTCCCGATGGCCCCGCTCCTTCTCGCGCCGTGCCGGCCCGCATCGTCGCCGGGGCGGCTTCCCGGCTCGCCGCGGCCAGGCTCTACCTGTGTACCGACGCCCGCCGCGAGCGCGGCGACCTGGCCGCGTTCGCGGATGCCGCCCTGGCGGGTGGAGTCGACATCGTGCAGCTGCGCGACAAGGGATCGTCAGGTGAGCAGCGGTTCGGGCCGCTCGAGGCGCGCGACGAGCTGGCGGCGTGCGAGGTTCTGGCCGACGCAGCCCGGCGGCACGGCGCCCTGTTCGCGGTCAACGACCGCGCCGACATCGCCCGCGCGGCGGGCGCCGATGTGCTGCACCTGGGGCAGGGGGACCTGCCGCTGAGCGCGGCCCGCGAGATCGTCGGGACCGAGACGCTGATCGGACTGTCCACGCACGACCGGGAGCAGGTCGCCGCCGCGGTCGCAAGCCAGGCCGACTACTTCTGCGTCGGGCCCTGCTGGCCCACCCCCACCAAACCCGGTCGCGGGGCGCCGGGCCTAGAGCTGCTGCGCGCCGTCGCGGGCCTCGGGACCGAAAAGCCGTGGTTCGCGATCGGCGGCATCGACACGAGGCGACTGCCCCAGGTGCTCGATGCAGGTGCCCGGCGAATCGTGGTGGTGCGCGCGATCACCGCAGCCGAAGACCCCCGGGCCGCGGCCGAACAACTCAGCTCGGCGCTCGCAGCAGCGAGCTGATCCGCCGGCTCAGCAGGGACGGCGCCTGGTCGGTCCGAAGCGGGTCGCCCGGCATGCACCAGACGAATACGCCGGTCTCGACCTCGATGGTCCGTGGCAGGTGATGCCGTCGCTCGTCGGTGTGGTCCAGCGGCAACAACGCCGGGGCTGTGCGCAGCCGATGCCAGCTGGCCGCAAATCCGGGGTGCAGTGGCAGGTGGTGCACCTCGCTCTCGGCGACCCAGCGCATCTCGGCGCTCTCCCGGTTGGGCACGGTGTGCAGCAACTCGGTCGCGTCGGCGACGACGGTGGTGTAGCTCCAATGAGTGCCGCAGATCCCGGTGACCGCGTGTGTGATGACCGCGCCGCGCACGGCCAGCAGCTCGGCCGGCAGCCCGGCCTCTTCGCGGGCTTCACGGACCGCCGTTTCCTCCGGGGTTTCGTGGCTGTCTCGGGCCCCGCCCGGCAGGCCCCAGGTGCCGCCCTGATGGCTCCACACAGCCCGGTGCTGCAGGAGCACGGCGGGGGTGCCGTCAGGCCGCGGGGCCCGCAACAGCAGGCCGGCGGCCCCGTACCGGCCCCAGTACTGGGCGCCGTTGTCGGATATCACCCATCCGTCACCGTCGCCCTGCACGGCTTCAAGAATATGCAGGCCTTACATACTTGGAGATATTCGGACCTCCCGGTCCAATCGCGTCGGCCTCCCCCCATCCGTCCGCACATTCTCTTAGAATCCGCTTATCCGGGTTGTGCAGCGATCGCGTACGTTTTTCAGGGGCCGAGGGCATGAGGGCTGATCAGACGTGACGGTTGAGCTGGCGCACCCGTCGACCGAGCCCAAGGGGTCGCGGTCGCCGGCAGAGCCGGCCCATCCCCGGTGGTGGTTCATCTCGACGACTCCCGGCCTCATCCTGACCATCGGCATCGTGCTGGCGGCCCTCGGCGTCTCCAGCGCCTTCGCTACCTCGACGACCATCAACCACCGCCAACAGGTGCTGACGACGGTGGTCAACCACACCGAGCCGCTCTCGTTTGCGGCCGGAAGGCTCTACACCACGCTGTCGGTGGCCGACGCCGCCGCGGCGACCGCGTTCATCGCCCAGGCCGAGCCGCGACCGGTCCGGCAGCGCTACGAGCAGGCCATCACCGATGCCGCGGTGGCCGTGACCCGGGCGTCGAGCGGGCTGACCGACGAACCGCAGGTGGAGCTGCTGGGCAGGATCAACGCCGAGCTCGCCGTCTATACCGGGCTGATCGAAATCGCGCGGACCAACAATCGCGAGGGCAACCCGGTCGGGTCGTCGTACCTCTCGGAGGCCTCGGGACTCATGCAATCGACGATCCTGCCCGACGCGGCCCAGCTGTACCACGCGACCTCGGAGCGGGTGGACAGCGAAACGACGGCGTCCACGCACTTCCCGGCTCCCGTGATCCTCGTCGTTGCCAGCACCGTGGTCTTCGGCGCCTTCTCTCATCGCTGGCTGGCCAGGCGCACCAGGCGCCGGATCAACCCGGGACTGGTCGTCGGCGCGCTCGGTATTCTCGTGATGGTGGTATGGGTCGGAACCGCGCTAACCATCTCCACGACGGCCAGTCGGAGCGCCAAGAACACGGCGGCCGAGTCGCTGCGGACCGTCACGAACGTCGCCATCACCGCCCAGCAGGCCCGGGCCGACGAAACCTTGTCACTGATCCGGCGCGGCGACGAAGAGATCCGCAAGCAGTCGTTCTACCAGCGCATCGACTCCATGCATCAACAGCTCGACGCGTACATGGCCCGCCCCGACGCCGTCGACAAGCCCGACCTGCAAGGCGCCGATCAGCTGCTGCTTCGCTGGCGCCAGGCCAACGACCGGATCAACTCCTACATCGCTGTGGGCAATTACCGAGCCGCCACCCAGGTCGCCCTGGGCAGCGGTGAGCAGGACTCCACCCCGGCGTTCGACAAGCTGGAAGACGAGTTGGGCAGGGCCATGGAGCAAAGCCGCACTCAACTTCGCAACGACATCCTCAACGCGCGCAACGGGCTGTCCGGCGCACAGGTCGGGGGCGTGGTGCTGAGCCTCGGTGCCGCCATCGCGGTGGCGCTGGGGCTATGGCCCCGGCTGAAGGAGTATCGGTGATGCCCGGGCTACTCCGCCTGCCCGGGCTCCGGCGGGCGGCCGCCTCCGGTGTGGCGATGCTCGCCGCGCTGGTCCTGGTGGCCGGATGCAGCCACCCGGAATCGCTGGCGGTGATCACCCCGCCCACATTGCCGCCGCCCACGCCGGTCGGCATGGAGCAAATGCCGCCACAGCCACCGCTGCCACCCGACGACCCCACCAAGGGCTGCGATGCGACCGCCAGCCTTCGGCCCTTCGCCACCAAGCCCGAGGCCGACGCCGCAGTCGCCGACATCCGGGCCCGCGGCAGGCTGGTGGTCGGCCTCGACATCGGCAGCAACCTGTTCAGCTTCCGCGACCCCATCACGGGCGAAATCACGGGTTTCGACGTCGACATGGCCGGCGAGATCGCGCGCGACATCTTCGGGGCGCCGTCACATGTGGAGTATCGGATTCTGTCGTCCGAAGAGCGCATCACCGCGTTGCAGAACTCCGAGGTCGACGTCGTCGTCAAGACCATGACCATCACCTGCGAGCGACGCAAGCTGGTGAACTTCTCCACCGTTTACCTCGACGCCAGCCAGCGGATTCTCGCGCCCCGCGACTCGTCGATCACCAAGGTGAGTGACCTGTCCGCCAAGCGGGTCTGCGTGGCCCGCGGGACCACCTCGCTGCACCGGATCCAGCAGATCGACCCGCCGCCGGTCATTGTGTCCGTAGTCAATTGGGCCGACTGCCTGGTGGCCATGCAGCAGCGGGAGATCGACGCCGTGAGCACCGACGACTCGATCCTCGCCGGGCTGGTCGAGGAAGACCCTTACCTGCACATCGTCGGACCGAACATGGCCACCCAGCCCTACGGCATCGGGATCAACCTGAACAACACCGGACTGGTCCGGTTCGTCAACGGCACGCTGGAACGCATCCGTCGAGACGGCACGTGGAACACGTTGTACCGCAAGTGGTTAACGGTTCTCGGCCCGGCACCTGCCCCGCCCACGCCGAGGTATGTGGACTGATGGCCGAGCCCATGGACAAGGGACTCCGCAAGAAGCCCGAAGAAGAGTTGGAAGACGTTCCGGAAAATCCGGACGCCGACTCCGAAGACACGGGCTCCGGCACCGAGCCGCCGGACACAAGCAGCGCCGCGGTATCGACGGGGCGGGCACAGGCCACC
>NZ_JAFBAT010000206.1 GCF_019247615.1 Mycobacterium sp.
GCGGCCAGAGAAGTCCAGGCAGGCCGGGCGGCCAGTCCTTTCAAGCCGCGCCACCGGGGCCGGCAACGACCATGCAGCCTCACCCGGCCCACCCGGGTCACAGCACAACGTAACAACACGAAGTAACTGCACCTACGAACTTAAGGAGTGACCGTGGGGCTGCAGGAGTTGTGGTTCGGCATTATTGGGATGCTGTTCCTGGGCTTTTTCATCCTGGAGGGTTTCGACTTCGGGGTGGGCATGCTGATGGAGCCGTTCGCCCACGTCGGAACCGGCGACCCGGAGGTGCGCCGCCGCACGGTGCTCAACACCATCGGACCGGTCTGGGATGGCAACGAGGTGTGGCTGATCGTGGCCGGTGCCGCCATGTTCGCCGCATTTCCCGGGTGGTACGCCACCGTCTTTTCCACGCTCTACCTGCCCCTGCTGGCGATTCTGTTCGGCATGATCGTGCGGGCGGTGTCGATCGAATGGCGCGGCAAGATCGACGACACAAAATGGCGCAGGTGGGCCGATTTCGGTATCGCCGCCGGTTCCTGGCTGCCCGGTGTGCTGTGGGGAGTGGCGTTCGCCATCCTGGTCCGCGGACTCCCGGTGGACGGCGCCGGAGAGGTTCACCTGTCGATCACCGATGTGCTCAATGCCTACACGCTGCTTGGCGGGCTGGCCACCGCCGCACTGTTCTTGTTCTACGGAGCGGTGTACATAGCTTTGGAGACCTCGGGTGCGATCCGCGACGACGCATACCGATTCGCGGTGTGGTTGTCGCTGCCGGTAACCGGACTGGTTGCGGGCTTCGGCCTTTGGACGCAGCTGGCACACGGGAAGGACTGGACCTGGCTGGTGCTGGGTGTCGCCGTAGCCGCGCAGCTGGCGGCGGTGCTGTTGGTGTGGCGGCGCTCGTCCGACGGCTGGGCCTTCGCGTGCACCGCCGTGGTGGTCGCAGCCGTTGTGGTTCTGCTGTTCGGTGCGCTGTATCCGAACCTGGTTCCGTCGACGCTGAACCCGCAATGGAGCGTGACCATCTACAACGCCTCGTCGACCCCGTACACCCTCAAGATCATGACCTGGGCGACGGCGATCATGGCCCCGCTGACGGTGGTGTATCAGGCGTGGTCGTATTGGGTGTTCCGGCAACGGCTTTCGGCCGAGCGGATACCGGCGCCCACCGGCTTGGCGAGGCGTGCGTCCTGAGCGCGCGGGCGCCCCTGGATCCGCGACTGTGGCGGGCATCGGCGCCGCTGCGGCGTTATCTGGTGGTCGCGGTGGGCTGCGGAGTGGTGATCGCGGGATGCGCGATCGGCTCGGCGATTGTGCTGGCCGGCATCGTCACGCGCATCGTGGGCGCCGCCCCTCCGCATGACCCGCGCACATGGCTGGGACGCCTGTCAATCCTGTTGGCGCTGTGGGCCATCCGTACCGTGACGCAGTGGTTTCAGGCGCGCCTGAGTCAGCGGGGGGCCAGCGCGGTCATCGCCGACCTCAACGGCCAAGTGCTGGCCGCCGTCACGGGCCGCCAGCCTCGCGAAGTCGCTGCCCAGCGCGACGCCGCCGCGGTGCTGGTCACCCGCGGCCTCGACGGGCTGCGCCCCTACTTCACCGGATACCTTCCCACATTGCTGCTCGCTGCGATTCTGACCCCCGCTACCGTTGCCGTCATCGCGGCCTATGACGTGAAATCAGTTGCGATCGTGGTGATCACACTTCCGCTGATACCGGTTTTCATGGTGCTGATCGGGCTCGCGACGGCCGACCGGTCGGCGGTAGCGCTGGAGGCCATGACGACCCTGCAGGCCCGGTTGCTGGATCTGATCGCCGGCATCCCGACGCTGCGGGCGCTGGGACGCGGTCGCGGCCCGGAAGTTAGGATCGCCGAACTCGCTGCCGCACAACGGCGCTCAACCATGGCCACGCTGCGGATCGCATTCCTGTCGGCGCTGGTACTCGAATTGCTCGCCACGCTGGGCGTAGCGCTGATCGCGGTCAGCATCGGACTTCGCCTGGTGTTCGGCGAAATGACCCTGACCACCGGCCTGACGGTGCTGCTGCTGGCGCCGGACGTCTACTGGCCGCTGCGCCGGGTCGGCGCGGAATTTCACGCCGCCCAAGACGGTAGGACTGCGGCCGACAAGGCGTTCGCCCTCATCGGCGAGCCGGCCGTCCCAACGACGCCAAACGGGACGGTGGCCGCCCGTGGCGCACGCATCCGACTGGAAAGACTCACCGTGGCGGGACGCGACGGCGCTGCGCCACGCGACCTCAGCGCCGTGATCGAACCCGGCCGGGTGACGGTGCTGACCGGACCCAACGGCGCCGGAAAAAGCACCACGCTGCAGGCGATCGCCGGGATCACACCGCCCTCATCGGGCCGCGTGACCGTGGCGGGAATCGACGTCGCCGAACTCGAGCCGACGACGTGGTGGCGGCAATTGTCCTGGCTACCGCAACGGCCGGCGCTGGTCCCGGGCACCGTGTACGACAATCTCGTCCTGCTCGGAGACTTGAATGATATTGAAAAAGCTTGCACTGCATCGGCTTTCGATGCTGTGCTGGCGGAGCTGCCCGACGGCATGGAGACCGAGCTCGGGCGCGGCGGCGTCGGCCTGTCGCTGGGGCAGCGGCAGCGGTTGGGGCTTGCGCGGGTGTTCGGCTCGGCGGCCAGCGTATTGCTGCTTGACGAGCCGACCGCGCACCTGGACGCCCACACGGAGGAACGGGTACTGCGGGCCATAGTGCAGCGCGCCCGGGCCGGGGCGACCGTGATCGTCGTCGGACACCGTGAACCCGTCGTCGAAATCGGCGACCGCGTCATCGAAGTGGCCGCCGGCAGCGGAGAGCGTCATGCCAGCGTCTGATCCGCTCGTGGTCGGACTTGGCTTGCTGCGCCCGCGCTTGCCCAGGATCCTCGCGGCCATCGCCCTCGGCGTGTCGTCATTGGGCAGTGCCCTGGCGTTGGCCGGGTTTTCGGCGTGGCTGATCACGCGCGCCTGGCAGATGCCGCCGGTGCTCGACCTGTCCGTCGCGGTCGTCGCGGTCCGCACGTTCGCGATTTCCCGTGGCGTCCTGCACTATTGCGAGCGGCTGGCCACCCACGACGCCGCGCTACGCGCGACCGGCAGCGCCCGGGTGCAAGTCTATCGGCGGCTGGCCCACGGGCCGGCGGAGGCAGCCGTCCGGCTCCGCAGCGGTGAACTGGTGGCACGGGTGGGCGCCGACGTTGAAGAGCTGGCCAACGTGCTGGTGCGCGCCGTCGTACCGATCGGCGTCGCGGCGGTGCTGGGCTTGGCGGCGACGGCGGTCCTCGCGGCCATTTCGCCGCCGGCCGCCACGGTCCTGGCGATCTGCCTGCTGCTCGCCGGCGTTGTCGCGCCGCGACTGGCCGCTCGAGCAGCGAGCAAGCAAGAGGAGATTGCGCGGCAACATCACTCCGCCCGCGACACTGCGGCCATGGCCGCCCTAGAGCACGCGCCGGAGCTTCGCGTCGCCGGCGCGCTGCCCGATGTCATCGCCGAATCGGCACGCCGCCAACGTGCTTGGGCCGCCGCCCTCGACGCGGCCGCCAGGCCGGCCGCCGCCGCGGCAGCGGTGCCGACCGCCGCCATCGGAGTCAGCGTGCTGGGCGCGGTGGTAGCGGGAATAGCGTTGGCCCCCGCGGTCGCACCCACCACACTGGCCGTCCTGATGTTGCTGCCGCTCTCCGCTTTCGAGGCGACGACGCCCTTGCCGGCCGCCGCGGTCCAGCTGATGCGATCGCGGATCGCTGCCCGTCGCCTGCTCGACCTGGCTCCCCCGGAACACCCCGAGGAGGGCGGCGAGCCGGTGCCCGCCGGCGTCGGCACGCTGTCTGTCGATGTCTGTTACGGTCACCCGAATGCGATCCGGCTTATCCGGGTTGAGCTCGAAATGCCGCCGGGGGCCCGGCTGGCCGTCACCGGCGCCAGCGGTTCGGGCAAGACGACGCTGCTGATGACCCTCGCCGGGCTGCTGCCCCCGCTGGACGGACGGGTGGCGCTGGACGGGACCGACATCGGCCGCTTCGACGAAGTCGAATTGCACAGGGCCGTCAGCTTTTTCGCCGAGGACGCGCACGTCTTCGCCACCACGGTCCGCGACAACCTGCTGGTCGCCCGTGGCGACTGCGACGACGACGAGCTGACGGCGGCGCTGGCCGCGGTCGGCCTCGGCGGCTGGCTCGCCGGCCTGCCCGAGGGCCTGTCCACGGTGTTGATCGGTGGCGCGCAGGCGCTTTCGGCGGGCCAGCGCCGACGGCTACTGTTGGCCCGCGCCGTGATCTCACCCGCGCGGATCGTGCTGCTCGACGAGCCCACCGAGCACCTCGACGCGACCGACGCCGAACCGATCCTTCGTGATCTATTGGGGCCTAACGGCCTCATTTCGGCGGACCGGACCGTGGTCGTCGCTACCCACCACTTGCCCAACGGGATTGGCTGCCGCGAACTTCACATCGATCCGGCGGATCACCTGATCGGCCAAGCCGATGCCAGCGTCACGAGCGGTGCGCTCTGAAAAATTCGCGGATGTCGGCAATGAGGACTTCGGGTTTCTCCATGGCGGCGAAGTGACCGCCATCGTCGACGTCGGTCCAGCGGGTAATCGTGTTCTGCCCTTCGACATAACGCCGGATGCTGACGTCCTGCGCGAACACAAGCGCTGCGGTGGGTACTCCGGAGTTTGGGTGCGGTGTCGTCCAGTCGCTTCCTTGTGCGTAGCCGACGTACGCGGCGGATCCGGCCGTTCTGGTGAACCAGTAGATCGACGCGTTGGTGAGCAACCTATCCCGCTCGATGATTTTGTCGGGGACGGTGTCTCGCGGATGGGTCCATTCTCGGAATTTGTCCATGATCCAGGCCAGCTGCCCGACCGGGGAGTCGGTAAGCCCGTAGGCGATGGTTTGCGGCCGGGTGGACTGAATCGCGATGTAGCCGTACTCCTCTCGCATGAACGCCTCGATCCGGCGCACCCGGTCGCGCTCGAGCTCGGAGAGCTCAGCGAGCTCCTTGTCCGGCAGTGGCACGGGCGGCACGACCGAGGGGCCGTTGAGGTGCACACCGGCGACACGATCGGGAGCCACCCGTCCCAGCTGCGGGCTGATCGCCGCGCCGAGGTCCCCGCCCTGGGCGCCGTAACGCCGATAGCCGAGCCGCCGCATCAGCTCGGCCCAGGTCCTGGCGATCCGATCGGTGGTCCAGCCGCCATCGACCGTCGGACCTGAGAAACCAAATCCCGGCAGTGAGGGAATCACCACGTCGAACGCGTCAGCGCGGTCACCACCTCCGTGTGCCTGAGGGTCGGTGAGCGGTCCGATGACGTCGAGGAATCCGACGAAGGAATCCGGCCAGCCGTGGGTCAGGATCAGCGGGAAAGCGTCGGGCTCGGGCGAGCGAACGTGCAGGAAATGGATGCGCTGTCCGTCGATCGTGGTGGTGAACTGCGGGTACTCGTTCAGGCCGGCTTCGGCCGCGCGCCAGTCGTACCCACTGCGCCAATACTCGGTGAGCTCACGCAGCCAGTGAAGGGGAACTCCGCTGTCCCAGTCGTCGCCCGGAAGCGGCGTCGGCCATCGGGCGCGATCAAGCCGATCGTGCAGGTCGTCGAGCTGCGGTTGGGGAATATCAATGCGAAACGGTGTGATGTCGTTGGTCATAAGACCGAAGGTATGGCTCGGTCAGGTCAGGTCCTGTCCTAGGTTGCGGGCAGAATTGAAACGTGCTCGAGACGTCCGCGCGGTTGCTTCGCCTGCTTGGCCTCTTACAGATGCGCCGCGAATGGACCGGCGCCGATCTGGCCGATCGGCTGAGCGTCGACGTTCGAACGGTGCGCAGGGACATCGCGAAGTTGCGGACACTGGGCTACCCGGTCGAAGCCACCTCCGGGCGCTGCGGCTATCGGTTGGGCGCGGGGGCTCAGCTGCCGCCGCTGCTTCTCGACGACGAAGAAACCGTCGCTGTCGCCATCGGATTGCGCACCGCCGCAACGAGTTCTGTGACGGGCATCGAAGAGCCCTCGGTGCGAGCGCTTGCCAAACTCGAACAACTGCTCCCGTCACGACTGCGGCACCGCATCAATCTGCTGACCGCGACCACCGAAACCGTTTCCGGACCCGGCCCTACCGTGCACCCGGAAAAGCTCATCGCCGTCGCCCGGGCATGCCGCGACCAGCACCAACTTCGGTTCGACTACGTCGGCCACGACGGAACGGCCTCGCTTCGCACGGTGGAACCTCATCGGCTGATACACACCGGCAAGCGCTGGTACCTGATCGCCTGGGACACCGACCGTGACGACTGGCGTACCTACCGCGTCGACCGATTGACCCCGCGCGTTCCCACTGGGCCCCGGTTCTCGTTCCGCGCGCCACCAGACGTCGACTTGAGCGCCTACCTGTCACGCGGTATCACAACGGACGCCTATCGATACCGCGCCCGCATCACTCTGCATGTCCCTATTAGCGTTGCCGCCGAACGCGTTTCGCACTATGTCGGACTACTCGAATCGAGCGGCGACGAAGACTGCGTCCTGTACACCGGATCGAACAGCCTCGACGAACTCGCGCTGTACGTCGGCTTGTTCCAATTCCCTTGCACTGTACATGAACCCACCGAATTGATCGAACACATCCGCCATCTCACCGACCGGCTCGCGGGCGCTATCGGGCAGAGCTTCCCTCCCCGCCGGGGCTGAAGCGGAAACTCAAATCACAGCGCCACGAACTACAGATGTCGCCGGCGCGGCGTGAACTCGAGCGTCAACAGCACGAAAACCAACTGGACCAGCTGGGTCATCGAGATTACCGCGTACCGTCGGGCGTCCATCGCGTGGAACTTGCGCACGTAGCAGTACAGCGACTCGAGCGCGATCAGCGGGTCGAGCACCTGGATCAACCGGTAGAAGACGCGCTGCAGCCGGCCGCGGTCCTTGTCCTCGAAGATCTCCGGGAACGCCGCGAACGAGAGCGATATCCGTTGCGCGCCGGTTTCTTTCGCGGCCATGATCATGTCGACGCTGAGGCGTTCGTCGATGCCGTTGGGCGCCCCGCGGCGACGCCACGGCACGTCGAGGCTGATGTCGCTGCCGCCGCCGACGGTCGCGTACCGATGGAAGCCCTGCACCCGCCCCGATGCGTCTCTGGCGATGATCAGCTGTATGCCGGGGAACCGGCCCTCCAGCACGCCGTCGAGATTCATGTAGAAACCGCGATCGGCGTGGGCCCCGCTGGGGGACGCCCGCACCACGTCGGTCAGCTCGGCGAGCAGCTTGTCGTCGAGCTCCTGCTCGCCCACGATCTCGGTGGTGATGCCGCAGTTGTGGGTGCGCTGCACTGCCTGGCGCAGATTGCGGAACTTGCGTCCGACCATCTCGAAGCTCGCCACGTCGACGACGACGTCGCGGCCAATCGGTATGGCGCGCAGCGATTGCCCGATCACCGCAGGGTCTTTCCACAACCCGAGTCGGCGTTCGCTGCAACCCACCACCGCGATCCGCCAGCCGTGGGCGCGACACATTGCGGCGAAGTCGGCGACCAACTCGGGGAATTTCTCCTCGTTCCCGACGGGGTCCCCACCGACCGCGGCAAATCCCAGCCGGGTCCGGTACGCCAACGCAGCGCTGCCGTCGGCGGTGAAGTGATAGCACTTGCCGGTCTGCATGGCGAACGGCGCCAGCGGGTCGTCACTGGTGGCGTTGATCAACGCCCACAACCGGGGCAGGTCCTCGGGTCGCGGACGCGAAGACGTCGGCCACATCAGCGCCACTCCGGACGCGACGATCAGCAGATTACCGAGTAGGTCAAAGGACAACACGTGCACGCCCAGCCCCGCGAGCACGACGAAGGCGGCAGCGGTGGCGTGCATGGCCGTCACCGGGCGGCCGAGGAAGATGCCGCGGGCGATGAAGGCCACCGCGCCCAAAACCGCCAGCGACCAGCCCAGCCGGTCGGCGTAGTGCCACGCAGGATTGCGGTGGTGTCGGGCAAGAACGACGGCCAGCCAGCCTGCGGAGCAGACCAGGGCCGTGGCCCCGACCCACCGGGCCGCAAGCGAATCACCGTGGACGACAACGCGTTCGCGCGCACGGGGCTTCGCGGCGACCTCGACCGGCGACCCGTTCACTCTCACCTCCGATGCGCTGACACTGCAGCTGGGCGGCAAATCGCCACCTCGGCACCGAATACCCGGCTGATTGTGAACATACGCTGCTCACAGCTGGTTGACAGCCTAAATCACACCGTCATCCTGCGAGTATCCCTTCAGCGTGTCTATCGGCGGCGAGAGGGAAAGTATTTCAGGACGCCCTCTTGCACCACCGTCGCGATGAGTTGCCCGCCGCTATCGAAGAAGTGCCCGGTCCCCAGCCCGCGTGAATCCGCTGCCACCGGTGAGGATGTCGAGTACAACAGCCAGTCGTCGAGGTTGACCTGCCGGTGAAACCACACAGAGTGGTTGGCGGACGCGGCGAAGATGCGGTCGAATCCCCAAGAAAGCCCGTGGGTGGTGATCACCGAGTCGAGCACCGTGGTGTCCGAGGCGTAAACCATGGTCGCGGTGTGCAATACGGGGTCATCGGGCATCGCCCCGAGGGCCTTGACCCAGACTCTGTTGTGGGGAAGGCGTTCGCCCTTGTCCCGCATCACCCAGGCAGGGTCGTTGGTGTAGCGCCATTCGATCGGCTGCAAGGCGTTGACGAAGTGCGGGACGGTCTCCTCGTAGCCCCTCAACAGTTCGCGGATGGGGGGCAGCGCCTGGGGCGGCGCGACCGCCGGCGGATCGACGGCGTGCTCCAGGCCGCGACCGCCCGCCATGTAGGAGATCATCGCCGAGGACAGCAGCAGGCCGTCTTGCACCGCGTCGACGCGCCGGTTTGCGAAGCGTCGCTCGTCCCGCAGCCGTACCACGCGGAATTCGATGTCCTTGGCGGTGTCGCCGCCGTTGACGAAGTGGACCGACAACGCGCTGGGCGGCAAGTCATCCCGGACCAGCGTGCGGCAGCTCGCGACAAACGATTGCGCCATGAGCTGCCCGCCGAAGGTGCGCATCGGGTTCTTGCTCGGATGGGACCCGACGAACAGGTCGTCCGCGACGCGGTTGAGGTCCAGGACGGCCAGCAGCTCGTCGAAATCGTTGCTAGCCGCCACAGGCCTGCTCTCCTGCCGATTTACTCGCCTCCTCCGCAGACGCCGCATGGGCGCGTCCGTATCGCCCCCCGCGGTCGTGAGCGGTCACCGGTCTGAGGCGGGTCGCGGATGCGCGGCCTGTTGGACGCTGGCATGAATCGTACGGGCACACAGGTGCGGGTCGTCGATCATAGGAACGTGCCCCACGCCAGGGAGCACGGTGTGCGCGGCGCGGGGCAGTCTCTGTTGGGCGATCGCGCCGTGGGCCGCGGGCGGAAATATCCGATCGTGCGCCGACCAGGCCAACGTGATCGGGCAAGGCAAGGGATCGAGTGCATCTACGTGTTCGTCGGTGGCGAGCAGATCGCCCGCCGCAGTGCAGCTCGCGGCGTCGCCGGCTATGTCGACGGCCTGTGCGACAGTGAGTCGCTCACCGTGTTGGGCGATGTCGCGCATCGCCGCGCGGCGCACCGCTGCGACGCGGAATGCGAAGGGCGCTAAGGGCCAGGTGAGCCGGGCGAGACGCACACTGCGGCGGATGCGGTGGGTGGCCTGGTCGCTTCTGCTCGACGTCCAGAAGCCGGCCGGCGAGAAGGCACACACAGACTTGGCGCGACCTCGGCGCGCCAACTCGATCGCCATCCATCCACCCATCGAGTTGCCGGCGATGTGTACTCGGTCGAGCCCACGTGCGTCGAGCACCGTTTCGATGTGATCGGTCAAGGTACCGATGGTGGCCTTGCCTACCATCGGGGGTCCGCCGCGATGGCCGACCGCGGTCGGGGCGAGGACGTCATAGCGGTCGGTGAGCAAGGGGGTGACGGTGGTCCAAGCCCGTGCCGACATGGTCACGCCGTGCAGCAACAGGATTGTCGGCTTGGACGTCATGCCGGTCGGTCGGCGCGGTGCGCTACGTGCGGATGATCCAGAGCGCCCAGCAGCGCGCGCATCGCGGGGATGGCTTGTTCGAGGGCGGCGCGTTCTTGGCTGGTGAGTGAGTCGATGGCATGCTGCAGCGCGGCGGTGCTGATGCGGTCGTAACGGCCGAGTAGGTCCATCGACAGCGGCGAGAGGCTCAGTTCGACGACGCGCAGATCCGACGACGAGGGGATGCGCTGCAATAGGCCAGTTGCGGTCATCGTCCGCAGCAGGTTGCTGATGGTCGATCGGGCCACCCGCAACTGCGCTGCTAGCTCTCCGGGGGTCGCGCTAGCAGTCGCTTCCAGGGCTCGCAGCAGTTCGATCTGCGCTTCGGGCAGATCGGGCAAGTCCTCGGCGAGCCGGGTGCGTAACACCGCGCGGCGCAGCGGACCGATTAGTCGTCCAAATTCCCGTGCGACGTCCACCCGGTCGAGTATGCCACAATGTTTTGTGACAAAATAGTTTTGTCACAAAACTCGCCCTCCGCATGTGGGCGCGTTGGCTCGTGCTCGCCTCGCCGCCGCAACCAAGGAGTCACCCATGCCTACCGTTCACGGCGCGCTACCGCCGCAAGACCTCAACGGAATTGTCGGATACCGGTTCATCTACACCTACGCCAACGGCTGGCGGTATGAGATGTACGTCAAGAACGATCACAGCATCGACTACCGCATCCACTCCGGAATGGTTGGTGGACGCTGGGTGAAGGATCAGCAGGTCGATCTCGTGCAGCTCGACGATGACCACTTCAAGGTTTCATGGACCGAGCCGACCGGAACCTCGGTGGCCGTCAACGTGATGCCGAGCAAGCGCCGCCTTCACGGCGTTATCTTCTTTCCGCAGTGGGTCAAGCAGCACGGCGAACGCACGGTCTGCTTCCAAAACGAACACCTCGACGAGATGACCGCCTATCGCGACCAGGGACCGACGTATCCCATCTACGTCGTCCCGGAATTCGCCACGATCACCTTCCTTGAGTTCGTGGGCGCCGACGACGACACCGTGATCGCCGTAGCCCCCGGTGACCTTGAGACCGGTTGGGCTGAACGCATCAATTGAGGCGCTCGCGGTATCAGACGTCGTCCTCCCCGATCCGGTGCACATGGATCAGGTTGGTCGAGCCTACTGTGCCTGGTGGCGCGCCGGCGACGATGACCACCAGGTCCCCGCGCTTGTAGCGACCGAGTTCCAGCAACGACTTGTCGACCTGGCGGATCATGCCGTCGGTGGACGTCATCATCGGGACGATGAAGGTCTCGGTCCCCCAGGTCATGGCGAGTTGACTGCGCACCTCCGGCCAGGCGGTGAACGCGAGCAGCGGCAGCGGGGTATGCAGGCGGGCCAGCCGCTTCACGGTGTCACCGGATTGGGTGAACGCCACCAAGGCCTTCGCGTCGAGCCGCTCGCCGATGTCGCGAGCGGCATACGAGATGACGCCGCGCTTGGTGCGCGGCACATGCGCCAACGGGGGCGCCGCCGTGGAGTTCTCCTCGACCGCGCACACGATGCGCGACATCGTGCGTACCGCCGCAAGCGAATACTTGCCCACCGATGTCTCCCCCGACAACATGAGCGCGTCGGCACCGTCGAGCACGGCGTTGGCCACGTCGGAGGCCTCGGCTCGCGTAGGTCGCGAGTTTTCGATCATCGAGTCGAGCATCTGGGTCGCCACGATGACGGGTTTGGCGTTCTCCCGGGCCATCTGGATGGCGCGCTTCTGAACCAACGGCACCTCTTCCAGGGGAAGCTCGACGCCGAGGTCGCCGCGGGCCACCATGATGCCGTCGAAGGCCAGCACGATGGCTTCGAGGTTGTCGACGGCTTCCGGCTTCTCCAGCTTGGCGATCACCGGGACCCGCCGACCGATCCGATCCATCACCTCGTGCACCAGCTCGACGTCGGAGGGTGAGCGCACGAATGACAGCGCGACCAGATCGACACCCAGTTCCAGAGCGAACGTGAGATCCTCAATGTCCTTGTGCGACAAGGCCGGTGCGGACACATTCATTCCGGGAAGTGACATGCCCTTGTTGTTGCTGACGGGCCCGCCTTCCACGACGGTGCAGACGACGTCGTCGCCCTCGATGGCGTCGACGATCAGCCCGACCTTCCCGTCGTCGACCAGAACCCGGTCGCCGGCCACCGCGTCCTGGGCCAACCTTTTGTAAGTCGTCGAGACTCGGTCGTGGGTCCCGTCGCAGTCGGCGATGGTGATCCGTATCGTCTCGCCGTCGGCCCAAAATGTGGACCCGGTCGCGAATCGACCCAACCTGATCTTCGGGCCCTGAAGGTCCGCGAGCACACCGACCGCACGGCCGGTGTGGTCGGAGGCGGCCCGGACCCGCTCGTAGGCGGCCTTGTGATCGGCGTAATCACCGTGACTGAAGTTCATTCGAGCGACGTCCATTCCGGCCTCTACCAGCGCCAGAATCAGCTCGTCGGAGTTAGTTGCAGGGCCAAGGGTGCAGACGATCTTGCCGCGTCTACTCACGACGAACCAGCATAGTCGCGCGCGGGCTCAACGGCCCCTCGGTCAACCGCTGAGGGTGCTCGGAATCAAGGGAAAGCCCGGAAGATTACGCACCACCGTCCAGGCCACCGCGGCCAGGATGATCGTCGCCACTGCCGGTAACGGCAACGACGCCCGGCGCTGGCGGTTGCGGATCAGGGTCCAGCCGACCAGCAGCGGGATGGCCACCAGCAGGAAGGCGTTGTCGTTGACGCTGGCCGCGAGATTTCCGTGCAGCAGATCATGCGTCATCCGCAGCCCACCGCAGAACGGGCAATTCCAGCCGGTGAGCAACTTGAACGGGCACAACGGATACACCGAAGCCGCATTGTGGGGATCGACCAGTTCGATGTAGCCCAGTGAGCCGGCCAGCAACATGCCGGCGCCGCCCGCTAGGTAACGGCGATGACGATGCGGGCCGTGAACCTGGTCACTCACGTTGCCAGCATGCCCCACCCATCCGCGAGCGTCGACTCGTTGGGTGGAAAGCGCGGATCTCGCCGCGACAACTCGACGCTGGACGTAGCGCCAACTGGGCGCAGGCTACTGGTGGCGACGGTTCCGTAACCGCGAACCCAATCGCCGCAGGGCTGAGCCTGCCGTGCCCGATGTCGTCCTGCCGTCAGCGGGCACGTATAGCCCAGCGGCGTCTACAGCGTCGGCGTCCGAGTTTGCGTCCGGCTCCGGTGCGAGCGGCTCCTGCGGCCCCGACTCGGTCGCCGTTCCCTCGGCTTGTGGCTCGGAAGTGTCGGCATCGTCGCTCGGAGCGGTTCCAGGCTCCGCGGCCTCGGGTTCGTCAGGTTCTGCGGTTTGCGGCTCGACGGCTTCAGGTTCCGCGGCTTCGGGCTCTTCGGCATCAGTTTCGACGGCTTCAGGTTCCTCGGCTTGATCAGCGGCTGCCTCGGGCTCTTCTACCTCAGGCTCTTCGACTTCGGGTTCGACGGCTACAGGTTCCTCGGCTTCGAGCTCCGCGGCTTCGGGCTCTTCGGCTTTTGGTTGCTCGACGGCCTCGAGTTCTTCGGCTTGATCAGCGGCTGCCTCGGGCTCGTCTTCCTCGGGCTCTTCGGCTTCGGGCTCGACGGCTACAGGTTCCTCGGCTTCGGGTTCCGCAGCTTCGGGCTCTTCGGTTTTCGGTTGCTCGTGGGTTTCGGGTTCTTCGGCTTCACCAGCGGCAGCTTCGGCCTCTTCGGCCTCGGGCTCTTCGGCCTCGGGCTCCTCCGCTTCACCAGCCGCCGACTCGGGCTCGACGACCTCGGGCTCTTCGGCTTCGGGTGGGACGACGGCGTCTGCTGGTTCCCTTTCCGCATCGACCGGCTCGGCTTCGGTGGGCTGCCCACCGGTGGCTTCGGCGGATTCCTCCGTTTTCACCGAATCGGCCGGCTTGTCGTCCTTGCCGGCGCCGGACGCCGTCGCGGACGCTGCCGCGGTCGAAGCGACGGTGGCGGCTTCGTCCACCGCCACGGGCGCCGGCGCGCCCCTCGCCGCTTCGTCGGCGACCTTGCCGCGCAGGCTCGTCGGATTCTCTCGGCCCTTGGGCGCGAGAATGACATACACCACGGCCCCGATGAACACGAAAGTCGATGTGAACACGTTGATCCGGATGCCCGCGACAAGGGTTGCGGTGTCGTTGCGCAGCAGCTCGACGCCGAATCGTCCGACACAGTAGAGGGCCACATAGAGCGCAAACAGGCGACCATGGCCGATCTGGAACCGCCGATCCACGTAGATCAAGATGGCGAAAACCACGAGATTCCAGATCAATTCGTAGAGGAACGTCGGCTGGACGACGTACGCGAGCTGCCCGGTCGAGACGCCGTCGAGCGAATGCGGGTCCACGTAACCGGAGGGGTCCCGGCGGTAAAAGATCTCCAGTCCCCACGGCACCGTCGTTTCCCGACCGTAGAGCTCCTGGTTGAAATAGTTCCCGAGCCGACCGATGGCCTGCGCCAAGATGATTCCGGGCGCTATCGCGTCGCCGAAGGCCGGCAACGGGATCCCGCGACGCCGACAGCCGACCCACGCGCCGACGCCGCCCAGGGCCACCGCGCCCCAGATGCCCAGTCCACCATCCCAGATTCGCAGGGCGGCACCGAAACCTGCTCCCCCCGGACCCCAATAGGTCCGCCAGTCGGTGGCCAGGTGATACAGCCTGCCGCCCACCAATCCGAACGGCACCGCCCACAGTGCGATGTCGTAGATCACGCCGCGATCACCGCCACGCGCCTCCCAGCGCCGGTCCCCAATCACCAGGGCCGCGACAATGCCGATGATGATGAACAGCGCGTAGGCACGAATCGGCAACGGGCCGAGGTGCCACACACCCCGCGAAGGGCTCGGGATATAGGCGAGCACCGTCGTCATGAGGCGGCGGCCCTTTGCCGCACGCCGGCGGCGAGTTCTTCTGTGAGCGTGCGCAACGCGGCCACACCACCATCGGTCAGCGCGGAGACCAGTGCGGAACCGACGATGACACCGTCGGCGTAGGCGGCGATCTGCGCCGCCTGTTCTCCCGATCGGACACCCAGGCCCACGCCGACCGGTATGTCCGACACCGTCCTGATTCTGCTCACCAATTCGGGCGCCGCCCGCGACACCACAGCACGCGCGCCGGTAACTCCCATTGTCGAGGCCGCGTAGACGAATCCGCGCGACGCTTCGACGGTGGTCACCAAGCGCTGCGGCGTCGAGGACGGCGCCACGAGGAATATGCGATCCAGCCGGTGGTTCTCGGATGCCGCCAGCCACTCCCCGGCTTCGTCGGGGATGAGGTCGGGCGTGATCAGGCCGTGCCCGCCGGCCGCCGCCAGGTCGCGCGCAAACGCGTCAACCCCGTAGCGCAGCACCGGGTTCCAGTACGTCATCACCACAGCACGCCCACCGGCCGCACTGATCGCCTCCACGGCGGTCAGCGTGTCTCGCACTCGCACTCCTCCCCGCAGCGCGGCCTCGGTGGCCCTGGCGATCGTCGGGCCGTCCATCCCCGGATCGGAATAGGGCACACCGACTTCGATGATGTCGCAACCGGATTCGACCAGGGCGACCATCGCGTCCACGGAGGTCGGCACGTCGGGGTAGCCGGTGGGCAGGTAGCCGATCAGCGCCGCACGACTGTCCTTGCGGCACACGTCGAAAGCGGGCCTCAGCCGGCTCGCGTGGCTCTGTGTCACGGTCACTGCGTGTCCTCGTCGCCGAGCAGGCCGAACCATTTCGCGGCCGTCGCGACGTCCTTGTCGCCGCGACCCGACAGGTTCACCACGATGACCGAGCCCCGGCCCAGCTCGGGCCCGAGCTTGAGCGCGCCGGCCACGGCGTGTGCGGATTCGATGGCCGGGATGATGCCCTCCGTACGGCACAACAGACCGAAAGCCTCCATCGCCTCGGCGTCGGTGATGGGCCGGTATTCGGCGCGACCGGTTTCCCGGAGCCACGCGTGTTCCGGCCCCACCCCCGGATAGTCCAAACCCGCTGATATGGAATGGGATTCGATGGTCTGACCGTCATCGTCCTGCAGCAGGTAGGAGAACGATCCCTGGAAGGCCCCGGGTGAACCACCCGCGAAAGTCGCGGCGTGCCTGCCGGTTTCGACGCCGTCACCCGCCGCCTCGAAGCCGACCAGCCGCACGCCGGGATCGTCGATGAAAGCATGGAAGATCCCGATGGCGTTGGATCCGCCGCCGACGCACGCGGTGACCGCGTCGGGCAACCGGCCCGCCTGGGCCTGGATCTGCACGCGGGTCTCCAGGCCGATGATGCGCTGAAAGTCGCGCACCATCGTCGGGAACGGGTGGGGGCCGGCCGCGGTTCCGAAGCAGTAGTACGTGTTGTCGGCGTTGGTGACCCAATCCCGAAACGCCTCATTGATGGCGTCTTTGAGCGTTTGCGAGCCCGTGTCGACGGAGACGACCTTTGCTCCGAGCAGCCGCATCCGGGCCACATTGAGCGCTTGGCGCGCGGTGTCGACGGCGCCCATGTAGATCACGCATTCCAGCCCGAGCAATGCGCATGCGGTCGCGGTGGCAACGCCGTGCTGACCGGCCCCCGTCTCGGCGATCACCCGGGTCTTGCCCATTCGCTTCGCGAGCAGCGCCTGGCCGAGAACATTGTTGATCTTGTGAGAACCGGTGTGGTTCAAGTCTTCTCGCTTGAGGAAGATGCGCGCCGAACCGGCGTGTGCGCTCAGGCGGGTGGCCTCGTACAGCGGTGACGGCCGGCCCGCGTAGTTCGCCTGGAGGTCATCGAGGGTGTCCAAGAACTCCGGGTTGACACGTTCCTTTTCGTAAGCGGTGGTGACTTCCTCGATCACGGCCATCAGGGCTTCGGCGACGTACCGACCACCGTAACCGCCGGGGCCGCCGAAATGACCGCCCGGGTCGGGGTCGTGCCGGGTGGGTTCAGCGACGGCCGCACTCGAAAGCGGAAGCTCCGGGCGGGACAGGTCTACCATCACCAAGGCTCGACGGGGGAACGGCTCATCGTCGGCTAGCGCGCGGGCTTCGGGCAGGACGGATGGGTGCCCGCGGTGACCAGGTCGGCAACCGCCGCACGTGGGTCACCGCTCTTAACCAGACCCTCGCCGACCAATACGGCGTCGGCGCCGGCGCCGGCGTAGGCCAGCAGGTCTCCGGTGCCCCGCACGCCGGATTCGGCGACCCTGATCACCTTGCTGGGCAAGCCGGGCGCGATGCGCGCGAAGCAATCCCGGTCCACCTCCAGCGTCGCGAGGTCGCGGGCGTTCACGCCGATCACGTTGGCCCCCGCCCTCAGCGCCCGGTCGGCTTCTTCCTCGGTGTGCACTTCGACCAGGGCCGTCATACCGAGCGATTCGGTGCGATCCAGCATCGAAACCAAGGCCGACTGCTCCAACGCTGCGACGATGAGCAACAGCATGTCGGCGCCGTGCGCGCGCGCCTCGTGTATCTGATACGGCTGGACGACAAAGTCTTTGCGCAACACCGGAATTGAAACAGCTGCCCGGACCGAATCGAGGTCGTCGAGCGAGCCGCGGAAACATCGCTCCTCGGTCAATACGCTGATGATCCGGGCGCCACCTTCTTCGTAGGCGCGGGCCAGCTTCGCCGGATCGGCAATGGGTGCGAGCGAACCCGCCGACGGGCTGGCCCGCTTGACCTCGGCGATGACGCCGATGCCGGGCGCGCGCAAGGCGGCCATCACGTCCAAGGGTGGTGGCGCCGCCGCGGCGGCCGCCTTGATCTCACTCAGGCTGACAACGGCTTCGCGCGCGGCAACGTCGGCCCGGACTCCCTCGAGGATGGAGTCAAGCACGGACGCCGGACTCATGCCTGTCGTTCCCTTCCCGCTCCAGCCCACTGCCACCCGCTGTCGCCACGATTACTTAGCCGATTCCGATGACGTGAGAGAAGGGTAGCGGCCGCCGCCCCGCGGCCCGTCACCGACCCTCGGTGTCAGACTGGCGACCCCGGTCGGTCGGGTCGCGGCCCTCGTCAAGCGCATCCCAGATCATCCGCTCCGACATATCCGACACGGCGGGCTTCGTAATGCCCTCCGGCTTCTCGTCGTCGGCTTTTGCGCGCAGCGCGTGCGACCGGCGGGTGGCGGGCGCCGCATACTTGGTCGCGCTTTCGCCGGCCGATCCCGGATCCGATGCCGACCGCATGAGCAGAACCGCCGCGCTCAGCGTGCACACCGCGGCGGCCACCGCGATGCCGGCCCCCCAGTAGCGCCGCTCGCTTCCTGCCAGGAACATCAACGGAATATGCACCAGGTCGGCACCCCGGACCGCCACGTCCGGAACTACCCACAGGCTGATTCCCAGATAGCAGACCGCAAGGCTGGCCGCCGCCAGCAGCCCGGAAAGCACCCGCAGGCGCCAGCCGCGAACGGCGAGTGCCGCCACGGCGGCAGCCAGCATGAGCAGCGCCATCGGCAGCAGCGCCGTCGACCAGGTCGCACCGGACAACGTCACCTGCTTCGGGGGGCTCAGCCCGTCAAACGAGCCGATCACCACCCATGGCAGGCGCGACGCCACCCACAGCGCGCCCGCGGCCGCCACCAGCAGCAGTTGGGCGATCACGATCGAAAGCCGGCCGCTCCGGGCCGGACGGGCATCAGCCATCGCGACCCGAGGGCGGGGGCTTCAGAGTCTCGGCCGCCGCAATCGCATTGAGCACCGCCCGGGCCTTGTTGGTGGCCTCCGTGAATTCGTAAGGGCCGTTGGAGTCCGCCACGACCCCCCCACCGGCCTGGACGTAGGCTGTGCCGGCACGAATCAACGCCGTGCGGATCGCGATCGCAAAGTCGGCGTTACCGGCGAAGTCGAGGTAACCGACAACGCCCCCGTAGAGCCCGCGGCGTGTCTTCTCCACCTCTTCAATCAGCTCCATGGCCCGTACCTTGGGTGCGCCCGAGAGCGTGCCGGCCGGGAAGCAGGCCGTCACGGCATCGAGCGCGGACTTGCCCGCGTCGAGCCGGCCGGTCACCGTCGACACCAGGTGCATCACATGGCTGTAGCGCTCGATGCGGCTGTAATCGTCGACGCGAACCGTGCCCGGCGTGCACACCCGCCCGAGGTCGTTGCGCCCCAGGTCCACCAGCATCAGGTGCTCGGCCCGTTCCTTCTCGTCGGCAAGCAGTTCGGCTTCCAGCAGCTGGTCCTCTTCGTCGGTGTGCCCGCGCCACCGGGTGCCGGCGATCGGGTGCGTCGTCGCCCATCCGTCGGCCACGGTCACCAAGGCCTCGGGACTGCATCCCACGATCGAAAAGTCTGTTGCGCCAACACCATCGGGGATGTGTAGCAGGTACATGTAGGGGCTTGGATTGGTCACCCGCAGCATCCGGTACACGTCGAAGGGGTCCACGTCGGTGTCCATCTCGAAGCGCTGAGAGGGCACCACCTGAAAGGCCTCGCCGGCCGCGATCTGCTCGACGAGATAGTCGACGATCTTGCTGTATTCCTCCGGGCTGCGCTGTGCGCGATATCGCGGCTCGGGTCTGCTGAACGTGGCCACCGCCGACGCCAGCGGCTGACCCAGGGCCGCGGTCATCACGTCCAGCCTGGTGACCGCGTCGTCGTAGGCCTCGTCGACCCGCTCGTCGGTGCCGTTCCAATTCACCGCGTTGGCGATCAGCGTGATAGTGCCCTCGTGGTGGTCGACCGCCGCCAGATCGGTGGCCAGCAGCAGCAGCATGTCCGGCAGGTGAAGGTCGTCAACCGCCAGTTGGGGCAGGCGTTCCAGACGCCGCACCAGGTCGTAGGCGAAGAAGCCGACCATGCCGCCGGACAACGGCGGAACCCCGGGCTCGGACTGGCTTGGAGCCGCGGTGGCAAGCAGCTCCAGCGTGGTCCGCAGCGCCAGCAGCGGGTCTCCTCCGGTGGGGGCGTCCCGCGGCACCGCGCCCAGCCACACCGCTTCGCCGTCGCGGACGGTCAGCGCCGACGGCACCCCCGCGCCGATGAACGACCAGCGCGACCACGATCGGCCGTACTCCGCGGATTCCAGAAGGAACGTGCCCGGACGGTTGGCGGCCAGCTTTCGGTAGGCCGACAGCGGCGTCTCGCTGTCGGCCAGGACCTTTCGAGTCACCGGAACCACGCGGTGCTCGCCCGCGAGCCGGCGAAAATCCTCCCGGGACGTGGTGGCGGCAAGGTGAGCGTGCACCGGACCATCTTCCCAGACCGGGGCGCGACGGCTCGCGAGCGCAACGGGGCGGCCATTCCTGCGCTCGTTTTTCGCGGTGGGGTTACGCTCGCCTTCATGAAAACCGGTGACACGGTGCCCGACTTCGAGCTGCCCGACCAGACCGGAACGCCCCGTAAGTTGAGCGCTCTGCTCGCCGACGGGCCCGTCGTGCTGTTCTTCTATCCCGCGGCGATGACGCCCGGTTGCACCAGGGAGGCCTGTCACTTCCGCGACCTGGCCGCGGAATTCGCCGCCGTCGGGGCCAACAGGGTCGGCGTCAGCACCGATCCCGTGCCAAAGCAGGCCCAGTTCGCCGACATGCGCAAGTTCGACTACCCGTTGCTGTCGGACGTCGAAGGCAAGGTAGCCACGCAGTTCGGTGTCAAGCGCGGCCTGCTCGGAAAGTTGATGCCGGTCAAACGCACGACCTTCGTCATCGACACCGACCGCACGGTGCTCGACGTGATCTCCAGCGAATTCAATTTCAATTCGCACGCCGACAAGGCGCTGCGGACGCTGCGGGAACGGTCGTCCGCCTAGCCCGTCAGGGGATGATCGCCAGGAAGATGTACGCGGCGAGCAACACCAGGTGCAACTCGCCCTGCAGCCGCGTAGCCCGGCCCGGCACCACGGTCAGCACGCTGATCGCGACGGTCACCGCGAACAACACGATCTGGGTGGCGCCCAGACCGAGCGACAACGGTCCCTTGAGCCAGATCGAGGCCAGCGCGATGGCCGGGATGGTGAGTCCGATGCTGGCCAGCGACGAGCCGTAGGCCAGGTTGAGGCTTCGCTGAATGCGGCCCTGCCGCGCCGCCCGCGCCGCCGCGAGCGTCTCCGGCAGCATCACCAGGGTCGCGATGGCCACCCCGACGAATGTCGGGGGGAATCGGGCCGCCGAGACGAGGTGCTCGATCGCCGGCGACTCCTGTTCGGCCAGACCCACCACCGCCAGCAGCGCGACGAAGAGGAGCCCCAGGCTTCGCAGCGCCGCCTCCCTGCTGGGCGGATCGGCGTGGCTGTCATCGTCGAAGAAGCTCGTTTGCCCCTTCTGCGTGACGGGGAGAAAAAAGTCGCGATGCCGCACGGTTTGGGTGAACACGAACAGCAGGTAGAGCCCCAGCGAGGCGGCGGCGGCGAAGATCAACTGGCCGGGCGAGAATTCTTTGCCCGCGTGGCTGGTGGTGAAGGTGGGCAGCACCAGGCTCAGAGTTGCCAGGGTGGTGAGGGTGGCCAGCGCCGCCCCGCTGCCCTCGGCGTTGAACAAGGTCACCCCGTAACGCCGGGAACCGAGCAGCAGCGATAGGCCGGCGATCCCGTTCGTCGTGATCATCAGCGCGGCGAAAACGGTGTCCCGGGCCAGCGTCGCCGCCTCGTTCCCGCCGGACGCCATCAGTGCGACGATGAGGGCCACCTCGATGGTCGTCACCGCGGCGGCCAGCACCAGCGACCCATAAGGCTCGCCCACCCGGTGAGCGACCACCTCCGCGTGGTGTACCGCGGCCAGCACCGCAGCGATGAGGAAGACCGCCTCCACCGAGGCCAGAACCGGCCCGGGCTGCATACCCAACGTGAGAACCAGCGCGAGGAGGGACAGCGGCGGCGCGACTGCGGTCCAGGAAGCCCAGGACACCCGTTTCAGCATCGCTCGCCATTCTCATCGAAGTCGGCAGCGGGCGCTTCTCGAGGCGACGGCCGTTCTTGGCACATTCATGTCTTCGGGTTCACCTGCTCAGTAGCATGCTGACATGCCGATTAGCGACGGCCGCGCGGATGGCCCGCAAGAAGGCCTTGAAGAAGGCCAGGTCTTCGCCGGATACACCATCATTCGCCGCTTGGGCGCCGGCGGCATGGGCCAGGTGTATCTGGCCCAGCACCCGCGGCTCCCCCGTCGGGATGCCCTCAAGGTCTTGCCCCGCGAGCTGACCGCGAACGACGAATTTCGCCAGCGGTTCAACAGGGAGGCCGACCTGGCCGCAAGCCTGTACAACGAGCACATCGTCGGGATCCACGACCGCGGGGAATTCGAAGGGCAACTGTGGATTTCGATGGACTACGTCGAAGGAACCGACGCCGCGAAACTGCTGCGCACCGAGTATCCGTCCGGGATGCTCAAAGCCGATGTCGTCGAGATTATCTCGGCCGTCGCCGACGCGCTGGACTACGCCCATTCGCGGGGGCTGCTCCACCGCGATGTCAAACCGGCCAACGTCTTGCTGACCGATCCCAGCCCGCGACGACGAATCCTGCTGGCGGACTTCGGCATCGCCCGAGAGCTGGGCGAAATCAGCGGTCTGACGGCCACGAACATGCTGGTGGGCACCACCGCGTACTGCGCGCCCGAACAATTGCAGGGCTCGGATCTGGACGGACGGGCCGATCAATACGCGCTCGGCTGCACCGCCTTCGAGCTGCTGACCGGTTCGGCCCCGTTCCGCCACTCGAACCCGGCAGTGGTCATCACTCAACATTTGTCGGCACCACCGCCGAACATCAGCGATCACCGGCCCGAACTCGCCGACCTCGACGGGGCTCTCGCCAGGGCTCTCGCCAAGAAACCCGCGGACCGTTACCCGACGTGCGCGGATTTCGCGGCGGCGCTTGCCAGCCAGTTCGACCATTCTTCCGCCGAGGTGCCCCACACCGTGGCGGGCCCCACCGAGGTCATCGCCGCACCGACGGAGTCTCCCCAGAGCGCGTCGCCGGCGACGTCGCCGGCAGCGCCCCGCGGCAACGGCGGGCGAGGCCCGGCTACGGTGATCGCGGTGCTCATTGCCGTCGCGGTGCTCGCGGTGGGGGCATACGTCGGCATCCACATGCTCGCCGACCGGCCGAACCACCACAACGCCGGCGCAACGCCTGCGAGGTCCTCCGTGCCGCCGCCCGGCGACGGCGCTCCCGCGCCCTCGCGGTCGTCACCGCCGGGACTCAAGCTCACCAGTCAAGTCACCGATCAGTCGAACGTTCTCGGGCCCCTCGAATACGCCGCGGTGAACCGAGCCGTCAACAACCTCTACAGCCTGCGCGGGACCCGGCTGTGGGTGGTGTACGTCAACAACTTCGGCGGTCTGATGCCATTCAGGTGGGCCGAGAACACCATGCGCGCCAACGGATTCAGCGATACGGACGCGCTTCTGGGCATCGCCACCGACGAAACCTCCTTCTCGTTTCGGGTGCCCGGGGCGGTGACCAACGGGAAGGCGATCGACGTCGAGATGATCCGCCGCGACCGTATCGCGCCGGCCGTTTACCGCCACGAATGGGCCCGCGCGGCCATCGCCGCGGCCAACGGCTTGGATGTGGCGCCCAGCTAGTCTTCGTTTTCCAGCAGCGGGTCGGCGTCGAAGCAGCTGTGGTCGCCGGTGTGGCAGGCACCGCCGACCTGGTCGACCGTCAGCAGCACGGTGTCGCCGTCGCAGTCCAGCCACACCGAGTGAACATGCTGGGTGTGCCCGGACGTCGCCCCTTTGATCCACTGCTCGCCGCGGGAGCGCGAATAGTATGTCGCCTCACGGGTTTCCAGGGTCCGCGCCAGCGCCTCGTCGTCCATCCAGGCGACCATCAGCACGTCGCCGCTGCCGCGCTCCTGCACCACGGCGGTGACCAGCCCTTCGGCATTGCGCTTCAAGCGCGCGGCGATGTTCGGGTCGAGCGTCATCGCACCGTGATCCCCGCTGCGGCCATGGCGGCCTTCACCTGCCCTATGGTCAGTTCGCGGAAGTGAAATACGCTGGCCGCCAGCACCGCGTCGGCCCCGGCGGCGACCGCGGGGGCGAAGTGATCCGCCGCTCCGGCACCACCGCTCGCGATCACCGGCACCGTGACCGCCGCGCGCACCGCCCGCAGCATCGGCAGGTCAAACCCGGCTTTGGTGCCGTCGGCGTCCATCGAGTTCAGCAGGATCTCTCCCACCCCCAGGGCGGCCCCCCGGGCCGCCCACTCGACGGCGTCGATGCCGGTGCCGCGGCGACCTCCGTGGGTGGTGACCTCCCAGCCCGACGCCGTCGGCTTAGGCCCATCGGGCCTGATTGGCACAGCGCGGGCATCGACGGACAACACGATGCACTGAGAGCCGAACTGAGTTGCCATCTCTGCCAACAGATCCGGGCGCGCGATGGCGGCGGTGTTCACCGAGACCTTGTCCGCCCCAGCGCGCAGCAATGCGTCGACGTCGGCGACGGTCCGGACCCCGCCGCCGACGGTCAACGGGATGAACACCTGTTCGGCCGTGCGGCGCACCACATCCAGCATCGTGGCCCTGCCCGACGATGATGCGGTCACGTCGAGGAAAGTGAGCTCGTCGGCACCTTCGGCGTCATAGGCGGCGGCCAGCTCCACGGGATCGCCGGCGTCCCGCAGGTTTTCGAAGTTGACTCCCTTGACCACCCGGCCCGCGTCGACGTCCAAGCACGGGATCACGCGCACCGCCAAGCCGGTGCCCGAATACATCTCAGTAATCATCGGGTTCGCCCAGGGAGCGCAGGATCTCGAGGACCTCGCCGTGCACGCCGGGTGCCGCCGCCAGCACCGAGCGCGCGGCGGGGGTCCACGGCCGGCCGGCCAGGTCGGTGACGATGCCACCGGCGGCCCTCACCTGTGCCACCCCGGCTGCGTGGTCCCAGATGTGGCCGCCGAATGTGATTGCGGCGCCCAGGATTCCATCGGCGACGTAGGCCAGGTCGATCCCGGTCGACCCGTGCATGCGCAGCCGGGAGGAGACCCGGCTCAAATTTTCCAGGACCGCCAGGCGATATCTCCCCGGGAAGCGGCCTCGAGAGTCGGCACTGAAAGCCCCCACTGCCACCAGGTTCTCGGCCAGCTCGGTGGCGGGCAGCGGTGGTTGCGGTTCACCGTTCTTCAACAGAGGGCCCCCCGCGACCGCGGTGTAGCGCACATCGATGAACGGCAACCAGGTCAGCCCCGCCACCGGGTCGCCGTCGTGCAGCAGTGCCAGCAGGATCGCGGCCATCGGCGACCCGGCCGCGTAGTTGAACGTGCCGTCGACGGGATCGACCACCCAGACCCAGGAAGAGTCGACGTCCGTGCCGCCGAATTCTTCGCCGTGCACGCCGATTCCGGTGGCGTCCTCCAGCGCGGCAACCACTTGGCGCTCGATGGCCAGGTCTATTTCGGTGGCGAAGTCGTTGCCCTTCTTGGCGACCGCCGAATCGGCGCGGTGTCCCTCCAAGAACGTCGGCACCGCCGCATCGAGTATGGCCGCCGCCTTGTCGACCAAGGGCGCTACCCGTGCCTCCAAATCCATTGCGGGCCTACGCCTTGACCGCTGCCAGTGCCTGGGGCAGCGTGAACCGCCCGGCGTAGAGCGCTTTGCCGACGATCGCGCCCTCAATCCCGCGGCCGGTGAGGTTGGCGATCGCCCGCAGGTCGTCCAGGCTGGACACGCCACCGGACGCGATCACCGGGGCGTCGGTGCGGTCGGCCACGGCGGCCAGCAGGTCGAGATTGGGGCCGCCCAACGTGCCGTCCTTGCTGACGTCGGTGACCACGTAGCGCGAACACCCTTGGCGGTCAAGGCGTTCCAGAACCTCCCACAGGTCGCCGCCGTCGCTTTCCCAGCCGCGGCCGCGCAACCGGTGCCCGCCGTCTGGATTGCCCTGGTCGATCTGAACATCCAAACCCACGGCGATCTTGTCGCCGTGCTCGGCGATCGCGCGCGCACACCATTGCGGGTTCTCACACGCCGCCGTTCCCAGATTGACCCGCGCGCAACCGGTGGCCAGGGCCGAAGCCAGCGAGTCGTCGTCTCGGATCCCGCCCGACAGCTCCACGCGCACGTCCAGCTTGCCCACCACCTCGGCGAGCAGTTCGCGATTGGAGCCGCGGCCGAACGCGGCGTCCAGGTCCACCAGATGGACCCACTCCGCCCCGTCCCGCTGCCAAGCCAGCGCGGCGTCCAGCGCCGAGCCATACTCCGTTTCGCTGCCGGCCTTGCCCTGCACCAGGCGCACGGCGCGGCCGTCGACGACGTCGACCGCCGGCAGAAGTATCAGCGACATCACGGCCATCCCTTAGAGTTTCTCCACCCAGTTACTCAGGACGGCCGCGCCGGCGTCGCCGCTCTTTTCCGGGTGGAACTGGGTTGCGGCCAGCGGCCCTTCCTCGACGGCGGCCAGGAACGGCACGTGGTGGGTGGCCCAGGTCAGCGCCGCATCGGCCGAACCTTCCCACCGCTGGGCGGCGTAGGAGTGCACGAAATAGAACCGGGCGCCTCCGTCCAGCCCATTGAAGAGCTCGCTGCCGCGACCGGGGGTCACCACGTTCCACCCCATATGCGGGACCACCGGCGCGTCCAGCCGGGTGACGGCTCCCGGCCACTGCCCGCAGCCCGTCGTCTCCACCCCGAATTCGACCCCGCGGGCAAACAGTATTTGCATGCCGACACACACGCCCAGCACCGGGCGGCCCGCGGCCAGCCGATCGGCGATGATCCGCTCACCCCCGATCTTGCGCAGGCCTGTCATGCACGCCTCGAACGCCCCGACCCCCGGCACCACCAGACCGTCGGCGGCCGCCGCCGCGCGGGCATCCGCCGTCACCTCCACCGACGCGCCGACCCGCTGCAGCGCCCGCTGCGCCGACCGCAGGTTGCCCGAGCCGTAGTCGAGAACGACCACCGATTTTCGCCGTAGCAGACCGGTCACAGAACGCCTTTGGTCGACGGTACGCCCGCGACCCTGGGATCGGGTTCGACGGCCTGACGCAGCGCGCGCGCCACCGCCTTGTACTGGGCTTCGGTGATGTGATGGGGGTCGCGGCCATACAGGACTCGCACATGCAGCGCGATGCGCGCATTTGCGGCCAATGTTTCGAACACGTGGCGGTTGACGACGGTGTGGTAAGGCACCGAGCTGCCGGCAATGGTGGTGTGCTGCAAGTGATCCGGCTCGCCGGTGTGCACGCAGTAGGCCCGGCCGGACACGTCGACGGCGGCATGGGCCAGCGTCTCGTCCATCGGGATGAACGCGTCGCCGAACCGGCGGATGCCCCTCTTGTCGCCGAGGGCCTGCCCAAGCGCCTGTCCCACCGCGATGGCGGTGTCCTCGATGGTGTGGTGACCCTCGATGTCGACGTCGCCTTCGGTGCGCACGGTCAAATCGAAGCTGGCGTGACTGCCCAGCGCCGTGAGCATGTGGTCGTAGAACGGCACGCCGGTGTCGACGTGGACCTGTCCGGTGCCGTCGAGGTCGAGCTCGACCACGATGTCGGATTCCTTGGTGCGACGTTCGGTTCGCGCGCGCCGCGCGGCTTTCCCTGTCTGCGTGGTGGTCACGGTGCTCCTACGGGGCTGGCTGGTGCGGGGGCCAGTTCGGTGGCCGCGATCTGGGCACTGGCCCGCAGGAAGGCATCGTTCTCCTCGGCGAGCCCGGTGGTGGCGCGCAGGTAGCCGGGAATCCCGACGTCGCGGATCAGGATACCGGCGTCGAGATACCGCTGCCAGGTGGCCGGCGCATCGGCGAACTCCCCGAAAAGCACGAAGTTGGCGTCGCTCGGGATCACCCGAAAACCCATGCCGCTCAGAGCCGTTGTGACGCGTTCACGTTCGGTCATCAGGATAGCCACGCTGCCCAGCGTGTCGTCGGCGTGCCGCAGCGCGGCCCGGGCCGCGGCTTGGGTGACCGACGACAGGTGATACGGAAGCCGCACCAGCAGCATCGCGTCGATCATCGCCGGCGTGGCGATCAGGTAGCCGAGCCGGCCGCCGGCGAAAGCGAACGCCTTGCTCATGGTGCGAGTGACGACGAGCTTGGCCGGATAGTCCGGAACCAGTGTCACCGCGCTGGGCTGCGAGGAGAACTCGCCATACGCCTCGTCGACGATCACGATGCCCGGCGCCACGTCCAGCAACCGCCGCAGGTCCGGAAGCGAGACGCTTTGTCCGGAAGGATTGTTCGGGCTGGCGACGAAGATGACGTCGGGCCGGCGGTCGGTGATGGCGGCGACCGCGACATCGACGTCGAGGCTGAAATCTTTGGCGCGGGGCGCCTCGAGCCATTCGGTGCGGGTGCCATCGGCGATGATCGGGTGCATGGAGTACGACGGGACAAACCCCATCGCGGTGCGCCCCGGGCCTCCGAACGCCTGCAGCAGTTGCTGCAGAATCTCGTTGGAACCGTTGGCGGCCCACAGGTTTTCGAGCGACAAGCGGATGCCGGTTTGCGCCGTGACGTAGGCCGCGAGGTCTCGGCGCAGGGACACCGCGTCGCGGTCGGGGTAGCGGTGCAGGTCCGCGGCGGCCCGCGCCACCGATCGCGTGACGTCCTCGACGAGGGCCTTGGTCGGCGGGTGCGGGTTCTCGTTGGTGTTCAGCCGCACCGGAACCGCCAATTGCGGTGCCCCGTAGGGGGATTTGCCGCGCAAATCCTCACGCAGGGGCAGGTCGTCCAGCGTCGGTTTGGCCGTGCTCATCGTTCGAACCTCCGACGTACCGCCTCGCCGTGCGCCGGCAGGTCCTCGGCCTGGGCCAAGGTCACGACGTGTCCGGAGACGTCTTTGAGGGCCGCCTCGGTGTAGTCGACGACATGGATGCCGCGGAGGAAGGTCTGCACCGACAGGCCGCTGGAATGCCGGGCGCTGCCCGCCGTCGGCAGCACGTGGTTGGAGCCGGCGCAGTAGTCGCCGAGGCTGACGGGCGCGTAGGCCCCCACGAAAATCGCCCCGGCCGAACGTATTCGGCTGGCAACCCGGGGCGCGTCGGCGGTCTGGATCTCCAAGTGTTCAGCGGCGTAGGCGTTGACGACCTTTACCCCGGCATCCAGGTCGTCGACCAGGATGATCGCCGATTGGCGTCCGCTCAGCGCGGCCGTCACCCGTTGGCGGTGCACGGTCGTTTGCAGCTGGGCAACCAGTTCGGCGTCGGTTGCGCCGGCCAGGTCCTCGCTCGGGGTAACCAGCACGCTGGCCGCCATCTCGTCGTGTTCGGCCTGGCTGATCAAGTCGGCGGCCACGTGTGCGGGATCCGCGGTGTGGTCGGCGAGGATCGCTATCTCCGTCGGCCCGGCTTCGGCGTCGATTCCCACCCGTGAGCGGCACAGCCGCTTGGCGGCGGTGACGTAGATGTTGCCGGGACCCGTGACCATGTCGACGGGTCTGAGTTCGCTTCCTTCGAGGTCGGTTCCGCCGTAGGCCAGCAGCGCCACCGCCTGCGCGCCACCCACGGCCCACACCTCGTCGACGCCCAGCAGCCTGGCCGCGGCCAGGATCGTTGGGTGCGGCAATCCGGCAAAGCGGGCCTGCGGCGGGCTGGCGACCACCAGCGAGCCGACACCGGCGGCCTGGGCCGGCACCACGTTCATCACCACGCTGGACGGGTACACCGCAGTGCCGCCCGGCACGTAGAGGCCCACCCGCTCCACGGGAATCCAGCGCTCGGTCACCGTCGCGCCGGGGGCGATCGCCGTGGTCACGTCGGTGCGGCACTGATCGGCGTGGACGGCGCGGGTGCGTTCCATCATCACCCGCAGCGCCTCGCCGACGGCGGGATCGAGTTCGTCCAACGCCGCCTGCAACGCAGCATCGGGCACCCGGACCGTCGCCGGCCGCACTCCGTCGAAGGACGCCCCGAAGTCCAGGGCCGCCTCGGCCCCGCGCTCGGCGACCGCCTGCACGATCGGGCGCACCCGGGGCAACACGGTCTCCACGTCGGCGCCGCCGCGCGGCAGCTCCGCCCGCAGGCGAGCAGCCGTGAGCTCCGCACCGCGCAGGTCGATGCGGGCCATCGGCGACGCTTGGGTGACGCTCATGTTGTCCATTGTCCCAGAGCAGCTCAAGTCGATATCCGACCGGTACAGTGCCGTCATGTCGAAAAAGGATCACCCCAACAACGCCCCGGGCGTTCCGATGGTCTTCCCGGTCTGGTTTGAGAACCTTCAGGTCAAATATCTCAACAATGCGCTCAAGCCGATCGCGCGCTACCTGCCCGGAACCGGGACCATCGAGCATCGCGGTCGCACATCCGGCAAGCCCTACAAGACGATCGTCACCGCCTATCGCAAGGGCGACGTGCTGGCGATCGCCCTGGCGCACGGCAAGACCGACTGGGTCAAGAACGTGCTGGCCGCGGGGCAGGCCGACCTGCATCTCGCCCGCCGCACCGTGCACCTCACCAACCCGCGGATCCTGCCGGCCGGCTCCGGCGGCCCCGAGGCCGAAGGCCTGCCGCGGATGGCGCGCATGCAGCTGCCCCGGATGGGGGTGTTCGTCGCCGACATCGCCTGAGTTCCCGTCGGGCGTGCGCCGGCACACCGAAACGGTCAGTTACATGTCGAGGCCGATGTCGAGCGCGCGCACCGAGTGGGTCAGCGCGCCGACGGCCAGGTAGTCCACCCCGGTCGCGGCGTAGGTCGTCGCGTTTTCGAGAGTGAGGCCGCCGGAGGACTCGAGCAGCACGGCGGGCGCGCGCGCGTCCCGGCGCTGCACCGCCATCTGCGTCTGCCACACCGGGAAATTGTCCAGCAGGATCAGCTCCGGCTTTTCGCCCAGCACCGCATCGAGCTGCTCGAGCGAGTCGACCTCAACCTCACAGGGCAGCTCGGGTGCGGCTTCGCGGACCGCGCGCAGCGCTTCGACGACGGATCCGGCGGCCGCGACGTGGTTGTCCTTGATCAGCGCCGCGTCGCCGAGCCCCAGGCGGTGGTTGACGCCGCCGCCCACCCGCACCGCGTATTTCTGCAGCACCCGAAGGCCGGGCAGGGTCTTGCGGGTATCGCGGACCTTGGCCCTGGTGCCCGACACCGCCTCGACCCAGGCCGCGGTCGCCGTGGCGATGCCCGACAGGTGGCAGAGCAGGTTCAGCATCGTCCGCTCGGCGGTCAACAGACCGCAAGTATCCGCCTGCACCGTCAGCAGCGACGTGCCCGGCTGCAGCCGGGCGCCGTCCTCGACGCGATCGAGCACGCGATATGAGCCGGCGCCCAGCACCTCGTCCAACACCAGCAAGGCCACCTCGACCCCGGCGATCACGCCGGCCTCGCGAGGCACCATCGACGCCGGGGCCACCGCACCGGCGGGCACCGTGGCCGACGTGGTGATGTCCGGCCCGTAGCGCAGGTCCTCGTGCAGCCCGCGCCGAATGATGTCTCGAGCGGCGTCGAGTTCACTGTCGGACAGCATCGTCAACCCACGGCCTCCAGCGCCTCCAACCGGACCGAGTTGTGATCCTCGCCCAGCCTCAGCACGCTGCTTCGAGCGTGTTCCGCCGCGGCTTCCGCGTACTCCGCGCGATGGTGGCAGCCGCGACTCTCGTTGCGTGCCAACGCCGCTGCGGTCACCACCCGGGCGGTGAGCGTCAATGCGACATCCTCGAAATCGCCGCGGCTGGCCACGTCCCGGACCCGCGCCCCGGACAGCGTGTCCGACAACCGCTTCAACCCGGCGGCATCCCGCACCACGGACACATCACGGCTCATCGCGCGTTGCAGGTGGTTGCGATCGAGTGCGGTGTGGGTGATCGGCTCGGGCGCCCCGAAGGTCAAACGGCGTGCATGCCCGGCCGCCGCCGCGTGTGCGGCCGCGGCCCTTCCGGCGCGGCCCCCGACCACCAGCCCTTCCAGCAAGCTGTTGGACGCCAAGCGGTTCGCGCCATGCATTCCGGTGCGGGCCACCTCGCCCGCGGCGAACAACCCGGGCAGCTCGGTCTGGCCGTGGACATCGGTGATGACGCCGCCGCAGCTGTAATGCGCGCCGGGCACGACCGGGATGGGCTGGCGCACCGGGTCGATGCCGGCGGCGCGGCAGGAAACGGTGACGGTGGGAAACCGACTTGCGAAGCCCTTGATGCCGCGCGCGTCGAGGAAGACGCACGGATCGCCGGTGGCCTTCAGCCGCGCGTCGATCGCCGCGGCGACGACGTCGCGCGGCGCCAGATCGCCCATGGGGTGAACACCGGCCGTTACCGAATTGCCGCGGCTGTCAAGCAATATCGCACCCTCTCCACGGATCGCCTCGGTGACCAGCGGACGCCGATTGCCGGTGCTGCGCCCGGCGGCGGGGCTGTAGAGCATCGTCGGGTGAAACTGGATGAACTCGAGATCGCTGACAGCGACACCGGCCCACAGCGCCAACGCGATTCCGTCGCCCGTGGCGCCCTCGGGGTTGGTGGTCGCGCCGTAGAGATGGCCCAGGCCACCCGAGGCCAGAATCACCGAGGGCGCGCTGATGATCCCGTACCCCTGCGGGTTGCCCACCATCACCCCGGTCACCCGTTCTTCGCCCAAGGCGTCATAGCGCAACACCCGCAGGGCCACGTGGCTCGTGCGGATGTCCAGCGTGGCCGCGGCGTGGTCGAGTGCGCGCTGAACCTCGGCGCCGGTGGCGTCGCCGCCGGCGTGCACGATGCGTCGCCGCGAGTGACCTCCCTCGCGTGTCACATCCCAGCGGCCCGGGGCGGATTCGTCGAATCGGGCTCCGGCACCGACCAATTCGGACACCGCGCGGTAGCCGTCAACGACGATCGAGCACACCGCGTCCGGATCGCACAGGCCCGCGCCTGCGGCCAGGGTGTCGGCGACATGGGCGTCGACGGAATCGTCGTTACCCGGCAGGACGACCGCGATGCCGCCCTGTGCGTAGTGCGTCGCGGTCACCCCACGCGCCTGGTCCGCCTTCGCCAGCACAACGACCCTGGCGCCGTCGCGATGGGCGGCCAGCGCGGCCGCCAATCCCGCCACACCTATGCCGATCACGACGACGTCGGCGGTGTCGGTCCAATCGGGACGGGCGATCATTCGCCGCCGCCCGGCTGCCCGATTTCGATCATGCGCTGCACACTGCGCCGGGCCGCGGCGGCGATCGTGGGCTCGACGCGAACTTCGTCGGCGCCTTCGACCAGGCAGCGCAACAGCGCTGCCGGGGTGATCATCTTCATGTACCTGCACGACGCACGGTCGTTGACGGCGCGGAAGTCGACGTGCGGTGCCGCCCGGCGCAATTGGTACAGCATGCCGATCTCGGTGGCGACCAGCACCTTGCGCGCCCGCGTCTGGTGAGCGGCGTCGAGCATGCCGCCGGTGGACAGGATCCGCACCCGGTCGGCCGGGAAGGCGCCCTCGCCCGCGAGGTACAAAGCCGAAGTGGCGCAACCACATTCGGGGTGTACGAACAGCTCGGCATCGGGATTGGCGCGGGCCTGCTCGGTGAGCTCGTCGCCGTTGATCCCGGCGTGCACGTGACATTCACCGGCCCACACATGCAGGTTCTTGCGGCCCGTCATCCTGCGGACGTGGGCGCCCAGGAATTGATCGGGGCAAAACAGCACCTCGCGGTCCGGGTCGATGGACTCGACCACCTCGACGGCGTTGGACGAGGTGCAGCAGATGTCGGTGAGCGCCTTGACGGCGGCCGTGGTGTTGACATAGGAGACGACGACGGCGCCGGGGTGCTCTTCCTTCCAGGCGCGCAGTTGGTCGGGGGTGATTGAGTCGGCCAGCGAGCAACCCGCCCGCTGATCCGGAATCAGCACGGTCTTTTGCGGGCTGAGGATCTTGGCGGTCTCGGCCATGAAGTGCACCCCGCAGAACACGATGGTGTCCTCGGGTGCGTCCGCGGCGATCCGCGACAGGGCCAGCGAATCACCGACGTGGTCGGCGACGTCCTGGATGGCGGGCAGCTGATAGTTGTGCGCAAGGAGGGTCGCGCCGCGCAACTTAGCCAGTCTGCGGACCTCGGCGGCCCATTGCTCGTCGGCGTCGACGCCGCGGTAGCCGTCGGGCGTGTTCGCGATACGCGCACTCATGTCGTCCGCGAGCGTGTCCATGCGGGTCAGCACCGTCACGGCGGCTCCTTTCGCGCTAGGAGGTTTTCGACTTAGAATCGAAAACATGGCCAATAGTAGCACCGCCCATGAAGTGCTTGCGGTCGTGTTCCAGGTTCGCCGGGTTTCGGAGCAGGTTAAGGGAGCGCCGCCGAGAGCGAAACCGCAGCTTAACGTGCTGTTATGGCAGCGTGCCAAGGATCCGCAGAAAGGAGCATGGTCGCTGCCGGGTGGGCGGCTGCGCAATGACGAGGATCTGACCACGTCGGTCAGGCGTCAACTTGCCGAAAAGGTCGATCTGCGTGAGCTAGCTCACCTCGAGCAGCTTGCTGTGTTTTCGGACCCGCGCCGGGTGCCGGGCGCCCGGGTGATCGCATCGACCTTCCTGGGTCTGGTGCCCTCCCCCGCCACCCCCGAGCTGCCGCCCGACACCCGCTGGCATCCGGTGAATGCGCTTCCGCCCATGGCGTTTGACCACGGCCCGATGGTGACCCACGCCCGCGCCCGGCTGGTCGCCAAGATGTCCTACACCAACATCGGATTCGCCTTGGCACCAAAGGAATTCGCGCTTTCCACCCTGCGCGACATCTATGGCGCGGCGCTCGGCTACCAGGTCGACGCCACTAATCTGCAGCGGGTCCTCGCCCGCCGCGGGGTCATCACGCAGACCGGCACCATAGCGCAGTCCGGCCGCAGCGGTGGCCGACCCGCGGCGCTTTACCACTTCACCGACTCTCAACTTCGGGTGACCGACGAATTCGCGGCGTTTCGCCCACCCGGCCAACCGTGAATCGGCCCAACCGCGACACACCGGTAAATTGGCCTTAATTGGTCAATGACACCGCGCGGGTGAGCTACAAACAGACGAGAACTGGCTCACATATGCGCCGATTACGCTTTGGCTACCGCCCGTTCATACGCGACAATGCCGGATGGCCAAGAAGGGACCCTGAATGGTTGAGCTCGGCAATCTGGCAGGTGAACGCGGCGCGGAGTGGATCGCCCGACCGCAGCACGAGGAACTGCAACGCAAGGTGCGGCCGCTGCTGCCCTCCGACGACCCCTTCTACCAGCCGCCGCCGGGCTATCAGCACGCCCAGCCGGGCACGGTGCTGCGCTCTCGCGACGTCGAGCTGGCGTTTCTCGGTCTGGTCCCGCAGCCGGTGCGGGCCGTCCAGCTGCTTTACCGAACCATGGACATGAATGGCGAGCCGGAGGCCACGGTCACGACCGTCATCGCCCCGGCCGAGCGCGCCCCGGGCCAGGCCTGCCCGCTGCTGTCATACCAGTGCGCCATCGACGCGATGACGTCCCGCTGCTTTCCGTCCTACGCGCTGCGGCGCCGCGCGAAGGCCCTGGGCTCGTTGAGCCAGTTCGAGCTCTTGCTGATCAGCGCCGCCGTCGCCGAGGGCTGGGCCGTCTCGGTGCCCGACCACGAGGGCATTCACGGTTCCTGGGGAGCGCCGTACGAGCCCGGTTACCGCGTCCTGGACGGAATCCGCGCCGCCTTGAGCTCAGAACGGATCGCGCTCTCTCCGTCGGCGCCCATAGGGCTGTGGGGCTACTCGGGCGGCGGGCTGGCCAGCGCCTGGGCGGCGGAGATGTGCGGCGACTACGCGCCCGAGCTGGACATCGTCGGCGCAGTTCTGGGCTCGCCCGTCGGCGATCTGGGCAACACCTTCCGCCGGCTCAACGGCAGCCTGCTGGCGGGCCTGCCCGCCCTGGTGGTGGCCGCCCTCGCCCGCATCTACCCGGACCTGGACCGCATCATCAAGGAGCACGTCAACGACGAGGGCCGTGACCTGCTCGATTCGCTCAAGGACATGACGACCGTCGAGGCCGTCGTCCGGATGGCGGGCAAAGACATGGGCGACTACCTCGACCAACCGCTCGAGGACATCCTGTCCACACCCGAGGTTTCCTACGTCTTCGACAGCATCAGGCTGGGAGCCGCGGTGCCGACGCCGCCGGTCCTGATCGTGCAGGCGGTGCACGACTACCTCATTGACGTGAACGACATCGACGCGCTGGCCGACGCTTATTCCGCCGGCGGCGCCAGGGTCACCTACCACCGCGACGCGTTCAACGAGCACATCGTTCTCCACCCATTGTCCGCGCCGATGACGCTGCGCTGGCTCACCGACCGGTTCGCCGACCGACCGCTGACGGAACACTTGATCCGGACCACCTGGCCGACGATGTTCCACCCGATGACCTACGTCGGCATGGCGCGGCTCATTAAGATCGCGGCCAAGGTGATCATGGGCAGGAAAATCCCGCACCGTCCGCTGTAAGCGTGCGTTCCGGTGTCGGCTAGGACACCGCGGCTTCCGGAGCCTCCGGCTCCATCGGCCGCTGAGGCGAACCGTTCGCTGAAGCCGGCAGTCCGCCGAGGTCGTCGCGAGCCTCGAGAGACGCCAGCGCGGCATACACGAGCGCGGCGACGGCGACGGGCCACAAAAGCGTCAGCGCCGCCTGCAGCGGCCCGAGGGCGAAGAACACCGGCGGTGCCTGAAGGACGTACGCCACCGACGGCTTTCCCGAAAGCGGTACCGCGTCGAAGTTCACCGCGCCGTAGGTCAGCCGAACCAACAGCGCACCCGTTCCGGCCGCGGCGGCAGCCGCGGCCAGCATGCCGATCGACAGCCCGATAAGCATCCCCGGCCCCCGGTGTTCACGCCACTGCCACACCAGTACCGAGCCCACCACCGCCAGCACGGTCAGCACACCCAACAGCAGACACGGCGCGTCGAAGAAGTGCTCGGATTCGGCGCCCAGATAGTCATGAACCCGTTCACCCGAGCGCGTGATCGCGACGACCGCGTGGATGGGTGGCGCGATGAACGCCCAGACCCCGCCGAGCACCACACCGGTGACCGCCACTCCCACCGCCACGATGACGATCGCGCGCAACGGTGGCGTGCGGGCGACACCGGCGGGCTCGGAGGCCTCGGGTACGTCGTGCTGGGTCACCGCTGCGCCTCCGCGTCGGCGGAGTCCACCGGTCCGTGCCGCGAGCATTGCGCCCGCCAGCCGTCCGGCCGGACCTGGACGACCATCCGGCGTCCACACTCGGCGCAGAACCGGGGCGGCTCGAGGCCCAGTCGGGCCGCGGTCGGCACGGCCGTTCCCCCCGGTTCCCCGGTGTATACGTTGTAGACGCCGGCACTGACCGGTGCGCCGAGTTCCCGAGCCACGCTTCTCAGTGTCTTACAAGCTCGCGTTGAGGGCCTTGATCGGCATCTGCAGATTTCCCAGCAGCTCGAGATCGGCTTCCGCGGGGCGGCCGAGTGTGGTCAGGTAGTTGCCGACGATCACGGCGTTGATACCGCCCAGGATGCCGCGCTTGGCGCCGAGGTCGCCCAGCGTGATCTCGCGGCCCCCGGCAAAGCGCAACATCGTCCGGGGCAACGCCAGCCGGAACGCGGCCACCGCCTTCAATGCCTCGCCGGCCGGCATGACTTCCAGGTCACCGAACGGGGTGCCCGGTCGCGGGTTGAGGAAGTTCAACGGCACCTCATCGGGACCGAGTTCGGCCAGTTCGGCGGCGAACTCCGCGCGCTGCTCGCACGTCTCGCCCATGCCGAGAATGCCGCCGCAGCACACCTCCATGCCGGCATCGCGCACCATCGACAGCGTCTGCCACCGCTCTTCCCAGGTATGCGTGGTGACGACGTTGGGGAAGAACGAGCGGGCCGTCTCCAGGTTGTGGTTGTAGCGGTGCACTCCTATCGCCGCGAGTCGGTCGACCTGCTCGGCGGTGAGCATCCCCAGCGAGCAGGCGATGTTGATGTCCACCTCGTCGCGAATCGCCTCGATGCCCGCCGCAACCTGGGCCAGCAACCGCTCGTCGGGCCCGCGCACCGCGGCGACGATGCAAAACTCGGTGGCACCCGACTTGGCCGTCTGCTTGGCCGCCTCCACCAGGCTGGGGATGTCCAGGCGCGCACTGCGCACCGGCGACGAGAAAAGCCCCGATTGCGAGCAGAAGTGGCAGTCCTCCGGGCAACCGCCGGTCTTGAGGCTGATGATGCCCTCGACCTCGACCTCCGGGCCGCACCAGCGCATCCGCACCTCGTGGGCCAGCCCCAGCAGCTCGTCGAGCCGTTCGTCGGGCAGTTGCAGCACCCGCAACACCTGTTCGCGGCCGAGCCCACGGCCGTCCTCAAGCACCTGTCGGCGGGCCACTTCCAGGATGTCGCCATGGCCGTCGGCTTCGGCTGTCGGTCGCGTGGCCGCTTGCGTCACGAGTTGACTCCCCTTGCATCCGTCGGCGGCCGCGCGCGACCGCCCCCGCCACGCGGTCGTGGCGTCCTGAACAAAAGTGTTCAAAGTAGGGTAACGGCCGCAGAAGCTGGTGATTGCCTGGGTATGCCAGCACAATGATCCCTACGCAAACTGCTACGCACGTCGAGTATGTGGCGCACCACATGCTCCTGCTGGCGATCCCGGCGTTCCTGCCGGCGATCGCCGTCGTCGCTGTGATCCTCTACGTGGCGTTGCGCGACCGCCGTAACGGCGGCTCCGACAATCCGGACGGGCGCGGCGACGCGGCGCAGACAAAGCGCGATTGACCGTGATTGACAAGGTCTCGATCGGGGCATTCCGGATCCTGCGAGCTGTGTCACAGCTGGCGAAGCGGCCATCCAATGTGAAAGGGGTTTCACGATGAGGTCGGGACTGATGGTTGTCGCCGAGGCACCGGCGCGCGGGGCCGGTCTGAATCAGGTGATCGGGCTGTCTATCGCCGCGGTGGTGATCGGCGCCATCATGCTGTGGGTCGGGTACGCCCATCGCACCCATCGCATCGAGTGGCTGACCCGCTTCGCCGACCGGGTGGGCGCGAAGTTCCACCGCCCCAACTGGGTGGCACTGCCGGTCCTGGTGTTCACCACGTCGATCATCTGCGCCCTGTTCGGATTCATCTGGGACGTCAGCTGGCACATCGGCAACGGCCGTGACCCCGGGCCCTTGGCCAACCCCGCGCACTACTTCATCATCATCGGCCTGTTCGGGATCTTCGTCGGAGGAATGCTGGCGGTCGTGCTGCCGTTCGACAAACCGGGCCCGGCCGCGGTGCGGATCACACGCAACTGGTACGCGCCGGTCGGCGGAGTCCTGATGGCCGGGTGCGGCATGTACGCGCTGATCGGGTTCCCGCTCGACGACATCTGGCACCGGATCTTCGGTCAGGACGTAACGCTTTGGGGTCCAACGCATTTGATGATGATCGGCGGGGCATGTTTCTCCCTTTTCGCGGTGCTGATGCTCGAGCGGGAAGGCGAGACCGACGCCGAGGAGGTCGTGCACGGCCCGTTCATCACGTTCCTGCGGTACTTGTCGCTGGGCGGGTTGTTCATCGGCCTGTCGGTTTATCAGATCGAATTCGACTTCGGCGTCCCCCAGTTCCGCCTCGTGTTCCAGCCGATGCTGATCGCCGCGGCGGCCGCGCTGGCGGCCGTCGCCGCCCGCGTGACGATGGGGCGGGGAGCCGCGATCATTGCCGCGCTGTTCGCCATCGCGCTGCGGGGCACGGTCTCGTTGCTCGTGGGACCCATCCTGGGCGCGGCGATCAACTGGTTCCCGCTGTACCTGGGACCCGCGCTGGTCGTCGAGCTCGTCGCGCTGACTCCCCTGTTCAAGCGCCCCATCGCTTTCGGCGCCGTCTCCGGCCTCGCCGTCGCCACGCTGGGGCTCTGGCTGGAATCGCTGTGGATCGGGGCGGTGTACCACTACCCGTGGCCGGTGAAGATGTGGGGCGAGGCGCTGGCAATGTCGGTGCCCGTGGGCGTGCTGACCGGTATCTGCGGGGCGATGTTCGGCATGGTCCTCACCGGCCAGCGCCTCCCGGGCCGCAAGCTCGGCATCGCCGTGATCGCGTCGGCGGTGGTGGTGATCGGCGGCGCGGTGGCCAACGGGTTGCACATCACGGTGCCGCGGCAGAACACCGCCACGGTCACGCTGACGGACCTGCCCAGCCCGGCCGGACAGCGCATGGTGTCCGCGGACGTCCAGCTCACCCCGCCGTTCGTCAGCGACCACCCGGAATGGCTCTCGATCCTGTCCTGGCAGGGCCGGATGGAGAACAACCGCGGCCTGATGATCGACAAGCTCGCCAAGGTGGGGCCGGGGCACTTCCGGTCCACCCAGCCGGTGCCGGTGTGGGGTTCCTGGAAGACGCTGCTGCGGGTCCAGGACGGGCGCACGATGACGGCCGTCCCGATCTTCGAGCCGGCCGACGACGCCATCCCGGCGGCCGAGGTCCCCGCGCTCGCGTCCAGCACGCGCCCGTTCGTCCTGGAAGTGACCATCCTGCAACGCGAACGGGATCAGAGCGCGCCTGCCTGGTTGTTCACCGCCGGCGGGATCGTGGTGTTGTTCTTGACGCTGATGGTGATCTCGGCGCTGACGTGGGGCGCGGGCCGGCTCAACAACGCCGAAAACGCTCCCGAGCCGGTCGAGGAGAGGCAGCCCGTTCCCGGCGCCCCCAGAGCGGCGTGACCCGATGACGGTTCGCGGCACCGTCGTCTCGGCGCGCGTGTCGGCCTTGCTGGGGGCCTTGCTGTGGGCCTTGCTGTGTGCTCTGGTGGCCTGCGGCGGGAAGTCGCAGAACCCCTCGCCCGCCGCGGGCCTGAATCTCGATGTCACCATCGCCCGGGGTCAGGTCACCCCGACCAACGCCGCCCTGCAGGCCAAGGTGCGCCAGCCCATCACCCTGCGGGTGACCAGCGACGCCACCGACGAGCTGCACGTGCACTCGACCCCGGATCACAAGTTCGAGGTCGCCGCCGCCCCCAACCAGACATTTCAGTTCAGCGTCGACGTCCCCGGCAACGTCGAGGTGGAGCTGCACCATCTGAACCGCACGATCGCGACCATCCAAGTACAGCCGTGAGCTCCGCCGGCGCGACGGTGCTCGCGCACGGTCTCGGCGGCTCGGGCGACCTCCCGGTCCCCTACCTGTACGCGATGGTGGGTGCCGCGTGGGCGTTGACGTTCACGTTCGCGCTGGTCGCCTTCGCGTGGCGGCGACCGCGGTTCGACCCGGAGAAGCCGGGCCACCCGCTGCCGACGGCGGTGACCGCCTTCGTCGACGCCCCGGCGACCCGCGGCGTGGTCGCCGGATTGGCGTTGGTCTTCGCGGCGTGGGTGGTGGTGGCCGGGGTGTGGGGTCCGCAATCGGAGTCCAACGCCCTGCTCGGGGCGTTCTACGTGTTGCTATGGGTCGGGCTGGTCGCGCTGTCGCTGGCTTTCGGACCGGTCTGGCGGGTGCTCTCGCCGATGCGCACGATGTATGTGCTGCTGCGGCGCCTCGTGCCCGAAACAGCTGGCCGGCCCGGTCCGGCGGATGGGCGGTCCTACCCCGAAGGCTGGGGATACCGGCCGGCGGCTGCGGGCCTGTTCGCTTTCGTCTGGATGGAGCTGGCCAGCCCGAATTCGGCATCGCTGGCTTGGGTCAAGGCCTGGCTGGGGACCTACTCCATACTGATGCTGGCCGGGGGCTGGCTGTGGGGTCAGCGCTGGTTCGCCCGGGCCGACCCGTTCGGCGTCTACAGCATGGCCGTGTCTCGCCTGTCCCCTTTTCGCCGCCACCCGGTGAGCGGCGAAATCGTCATCGGCAATCCGCTTGACCACCTGCCGTCGCTGCCCGTGCGCCCGGGCATCGTCGTGACGCTGGCAGTGCTGCTCGGATCGACCGCGTTCGACAGCTTCTCCTCCTCCCCGACGTGGCGCGGCTTCGCCGATCGGCTCTCGCGCGCCCCGGGCCTGGCGCCGGCGCTGTCGTCGTCGCTGCTGCGGACCATCGGACTGATCGTCTTCATTTCTGTTGTGGCACTGACATTTTCTTTCGCGGCCCGTGCCACCGGCGGCGTCGACCGTGCGCAACGTCGCGCGCTGCCCGGCCAGCTGGCGCATTCGCTCATCCCGATCGTGGTGGGCTACGTCTTCGCCCACTACTTGAGCTATCTCGTCGAGCGCGGGCAGCAGGCCGTCTTCGCCCTGGCCGACCCGTTCGGCCGCGGCTGGAACCTGCTGGGGCTGGCGCACCTGCATGTTGCCTATGTGCTTTCGATGCACCCGCCGGTGCTCGCCGGAATCAAGGTGGCCTGCGTGGTCACCGGGCACATCCTGGCGGTCATCGCCGCCCACGACAAAGCGCTGCGAGTGCTGCCCGAGGGCCACCAGCTCACCGGTCAGCTCACCATGATGCTGGTGATGGTCGGCTACACGTTCACCGGCTTGTACCTGTTGTTCGGCGGCTGAAGCCGGTCGACGGGTGTGCGCCGGTGGCGACGACACGCCGAAGTGAGCCGCCCTGGATTCACAGCCCCCGCCCTGGTTGCACACTCGCCGAGCGCCCCCGTGCGAAGGACTGCGCATCAGCCAATCGGGTGCTCGACGCGCATGTTGCCGTCCCAGCGGCGCAAACCCACAAAGCGGCCGTCGATCTGCGACGGCCGGCCCGCGATGCGCAGCGCACGCCCGAGTTGGTGTCCGCCGACCCGGCGGGCAAGCGTTACGTGCGCGGTCCACTGACCGGGCAGGCTGTTCGCCATCGGCTCGGGAGTCAGCTGTGAACGGCAGAGGCGGTGCACCTCGGCGTGTAGGGCCAGCAGCTCGCTCGTGGGCACGATGAGCCGCGCGAACACGACACTCGCCCGCCCGAACAGGACCGGTGCACCGACCGCGGCGACCGATGGCAACCGCTCACTGACCGTCCGCAGCAGCCCGTCGACCCGCGGGTCGATGCTGTCGGCGACGGCCAGCGTCACATGCGGCCGGCTTGCGGGGGCCTGACTGGGGATTCCGGCGCCGGCCAGCGCCTCCCAGATGCCACGTATCGCCGCCTCGGTCTCGGAGTCGAACACCAGCTCGATTGAATGCACCATCAGCGGACCAACGCGGTGACCCAGTCACGGTCGAAGGCGCCGGCGCTCAGGGCCGCGAAGTCGGCGGCGCCCATCGATCCGGCGCCGGCGGGCAGGACACCGCGCAGGGGGGCGAGCCGGCCCAGCGCGGACCGATTCGAGCTCTCCACCAATCCGGGCGCCCCGGGCCAGCTCCCAATCACCAATCCCGCGCATGAAACCTGTTGCGCCGCAAGTGATTCCAGGGTCAAGGCGGTGTGGTTGAGGGTACCCAACTCCGCGGTGACCACCACCAGCGCCGCGGCACGCAGCTCAACGGCGAGATCACGCAGCGTGACTCCCCCGTCGGCGAGTTCGACCAGCAATCCGCCCGCACCCTCCACCATCGTCAGACGGCTCGGGCGGTCCAGGCCGGCGATGAGCTGCACCAGCTGGTCACCGGTGGGCAGCGCCGTCGCGGCCTCGGCGGCCGCAGCGGCCGGCGCGAGGGGTTGCGGATATCGAGCCAGACCGGCGAGCTCGGTGACGCCCGATAACCGTTCCACCTCGGCGAGGTCGTCATCGCCGGAGTCGGTGCCCGTCTGGACCGGTTTGCACACGGCCACGTCTATGCCCGCCTGGCGGGCGTGACAGGCCAGCGCCGCGGTGACCACCGTCTTGCCGACGCCCGTGCCCGTGCCCGTCACGACCAGGACGGTCAATGGCAGGCCCTAACGAGACCCGGCGAGCACATCGGTCAGCACGCGGCGCGCGAGCTCGATTTCGGCGGCATCCAGGGACGCGCGCGCGGTGAGGCGGAGTCGCGATGTGCCGGCGGGCACGGTCGGGGGCCGGAAGCATCCCACCCGGACGCCGGCGTCCAGGCACGCGGCCGCCGCCGCCACCGCCACTTCCGGGTCGCCGAGGATCACCGACACCACCGCCGACTGCGGCGCCTGCGATACGCCGCAGATCCCGGCCAATTCGCGCGCGTGCGTCAACACGGCCCCCGGGCGCCAGGTTTCGGTCCGCAGCACCCCCAGCGCGGCCCGCGCGGCGCCCACCGCGGCGGGGGCCAGGCCGGTGTCGAAGATGAACGGCCGCGCCGCGTCGATCAGGTGGGCGCGCACCGCCGCGGGACCCAGGACCGCGCCGCCCTGGCTGCCCAACGCCTTGGACAACGTCGTGGTCAGCACGACGTCCGGGGCGCCGGCGAGCCCGAGCTCGTACAGGAGTCCCCGTCCCCCGCCTCGCACGCCGAGGCCGTGGGCCTCGTCGACGATGAGCAGCGCGCGGTGGCGGCGGCAGGCCTCGTGGAGGTCGCGCAGCGGAGCGAGCGCGCCGTCGGTGCTGAACACCGATTCGGTGACCACGACGGCGCGCTCCTCGTCGCGCGCTGCCAGGGCCGTCTCCACGGCGGCGACGTCGCGGTGCGGCGTCACGACCACCCGGGCCCGCGACAGCCGGCAGGCATCCACCAGCGATGCGTGCGAGTAGGCGTCGGAAAGCAGCAGCGAACCGCGCCCCGACAAGCCCACTACCGCCCCGAGGTTGGCCGTGTATCCCGACGAGAACAGCAACGCCGAGGCGGCGCCGGTGAACTCGGCGAGCTCGGCCTCGAATTGCTCGTGCAGCTCGGTGTCGCCGGTAACCAGGCGTGAACCCGTGGCGCCGGCGCCCCAGACCCGCAGGGCCGCCACGCCGCCCTCGATGACGTCGGGATGTTGTGACAGACCCAGGTAGTCGTTGGACGCCAGATCCAGTTCGGTCGCCACGGCGGCGCGCGGCCGCAGCGAGCGACGCAGTCCGGCGTCGCGGCGCTGCCGTTCGGTGGCCTCGAGCCAGGCCAGCGGGGATGTCTCGATCGGTGCCCGCGCGAAGGCGTCCATGACCCGTCAGCCTACGAGGCGCGCAACCTCGA
>NZ_JAFBAT010000216.1 GCF_019247615.1 Mycobacterium sp.
GCGTGGCAGCCACCGATGCGACCGGGGTGGTCGAGCGCTACCTGGATTGCCTGGCGGCACACGATTGGGACGGCCTGGCAACCACGATCGCCGACGACGGCTTGATCCGGGAGGGCCCGTTCTGCGACGTCGTCGAGGGCAAGGCGCACTACGTCGCGTACCTGCGCAAGGTCTGCACGAGCATCGCGGGCCACCGGTTGGAGGTGCAGCGGGTCTCGCATGCGGACTCCGGTGTGTCGTTCGCCGAGCTGACCGAGACGTTCGAGATCGACGGGGTCGCGACCACCTGGCCGGAATGCATCGTCTTCGAGCGCGGCAACGACGGCTTGATCTCGCGCGTCAGCGTCTTCTTCAAGCAGCGGCAGCCCGACAAGACCTAAGGGTTCCCAGGCGTCCCAGGCGTTCCGTGGCGTCTATTCCCTCACTTGCTGAATTGACCTACCGTGTGGGGATGGAGGAAGACGGAACCCCGGAGTCGGTACCGGTCGAGCAATTACACTCGGGCGACCCGATCACCGATTGTGGCCAAAGGTACATCGTTCTCGAGTCGAAAGCCGTCGGCGACAGCTGCGTGGTCCTCGAACTCGAGTCCAGAGTTGACCATCAGCTGCAGGTCATCGAGAAGTCGTTCCCGACCGGCTACCAAGTCGGCAGGGCCAACCACCGGATTCTGTAGACCTTTCCAGCGAAACACCCAGACGCGCGGCTGTTCGACGGCCACCGCGCAACATCGCGCGTCGATCGCAGGATGTCTCAAACGAGGTAGTAATAGCGCCGCGGCTCCGAGCCATGGGCAGCCGCGGCCACCGGCGGCGGCGCACCCGGCTCGTGGACACCGAGCTGGGCATGGGCATAGCGGACCGCCTTGAGCGTCGCCGAGAATTCCTCGTCCTCCTCCGGGAAGACGTGCTCGGACGAGAACCACCCGTCGAGCCCCACATTCCGCAGCACCGTCCACATGTCGGGTTGCACGCCGGCCAGCAGGACGGTTACACCGCGCGCAGTCTCCTCGCGCAGGTAGCGCTCGATCCGCTCCACGACAACGGCGTCGGGATGGCGCACTCGCTTGAGCCGCAGCACGACGAACTGAAGACCCTCTTGTTGCACCCGGTCGCGCAAGGCATCGAGGTAGCGGTCGAGTTCCGGTGCAGCGCCGAAGAAGAGCTCGCCTTCGAGGTCGTAGATGATGGTCGACGGATCGACCGGATCGCCGGGCACGCGTTCACGAACCACTCGTTCGGACGTGACGACCAGCTCCTTGGCCTTGAGCTTCGCCGCGCGTGGCACAAACAGCAGGATCGACAGGGCGACGCCGAGCAGCACGGCCGTGTCCAGGTCGACCAGCACTCCGGTGAGCGCGGTGACGATCACCAATCCGGCGTCGTACCGCGACGCTTTCAGCATGTAGAGCAGTCGCTGGTAGTCGATGAGTCGCGCGGCGGTGATGAGCAGGAGACCCGCCAGTGCGGCCCGGGGCAGGTAATGCAGGAGCGGTGCGAACAGGAGCACCACCGCGGCGACACCGGCCGAAGCGATGACTCCCGAGAACCGCGACGCCGCACCGGCCTGGAAGTTGATCGGTGAGCGCGACATCGAGCCCGAACCCGGGACGGCCTGGAAGAAGCCGCCCGTGAGATTCGCCAGCCCCTCGGCGAGGATCTGCCGGTTGTAGTCGATCCTCTGGCCGCTCTGATGGGCGATGGCCTTGGCGATCGACAGCGCCTCGATGAGGCCGATGAAGGCGATGGCGAGCGCGCCTTCGGACAGCTGGGGCACGAGGCCGAGTTGCACATCCGGGATGTGCGGCGTGGGCAGGCTCTGCGGGATTTTCGCGGTAAGGGACACCGCCGGGTCACCGCCGTGCTCGGCGGTGGACCATCCGGCCAGGTAGGCGATCACGGCGGCGATGACCAGCACCGCCAGCAGGTCGAGCTGTGGGAGCCCGTAGCGCTTGACCAGCCGGCGCAGGATGACCGCCAACGCCACGGTGGTGACGGTGAGTATCAGCGCGCGGTAGTTGACGGCGTCGCCGTGGAGCAGGGTGAGGTAGGTGCGTTTCAGCACCGGCATCCGCCCGTTGCCCTTGTCGCGCACGCCCAGCGCGTTCCCCAGCTGGCCGAGCGCGATCAGGAGCGCCGCGGCAACCAGAAACCCGATGATCACCGATTCCGAGATGTATCGGGTCAGATCGCCCAGCTTGAACACGGCGATGAGGATCTGAAATGCGCCGACGAGAACCCCGAGCAGGAACAGCGCCTCGAAGAGGACGGTGCGGTTCTCGGGGTCAAGAAACGCCAGGGAACTGAACACGAGCAGCGATATCGCGCTCGTCGGACCGTTGATCAGATGCGAGGAGGATCCGAAGATCGAGGCCACCAGCGTCACCACGATCGCCGAATACACGCCGAATTTCGGATCGACACCGGCGACCAGTGCGTAGGTGATGCTCTGGGGCAGCGAAACAGCCGCGACGGTCAGCCCGGCGACAATGTCGCTACGTGCCTTCGTCGCGTCGTAGTTCACGTTCCGCAGGGTCGCCGAAATGCTCATCGCCGCTTGGCCTTCCGCCGGGGGTGGGCCGCCACGGGCCTGGCCCGCGCAGACGCTGAAACCGTGTCGTAGACGCCGTTGTCCCCGAAAAACTTGTCCCGGGCATCGTTCCAGTCTTTGGCGATGGCGGTGATCGGGAAGAGTGTGATATCGGGTAATTGGCCGGCGTGCTTGGCAAGGATTTCGGGCTTCAGCGGCCGATAGCCGAGTTGGGCGATAATCTCCTGGGCCTGATCGCTGAAGAGGTATTCGAGGTACGCCTTGGCGTATGGCGCGATCTTCGTGTCTCGGATATTCGCGTCGACCCAGGCCACGGCAGGTTCGGCGCGAATGCTGGTCGGCGGGTAGACGATCTCGAGTTCGCCGTTGTTCTCCGAGACTTCCCGCAGGGCTTCGTTTTCCCAAGTGAGATGCACATCGCCGACCTTCTCGACGGCAAAGCTGATGGCGGCGCCGCGCGCGCCCGAGTCGGCGACCACGACGTGACCCATCAGCGCCCTGACGAAGTCGAGGGCTTGCGCATCGCTGCCGCCGCGCGTGGTCACCGAGCCCCAGGCGGCGAGAACGCTCAATTTGCCATTACCCGAGGTGCGCGGGTTCGGTGAGACGACGGCGACGCCATCCCGGATCAGGTCCGGCCAGTCGTGGATTGCCTTCGGATTGCCCTTGTGGACCACGAAGACGATGGTCGACGTGTAGGGCACCGAATTGTTGGGCAGGCGGGTTTGCCAGTCGGGGGCGATGAGTCCGCGCTTGCGCAGCGCATCGACATCGCTCACCAGCGCCAGCGACACGACGCTGGCCCTCTGCCTGCCTTCGATGACGTCGCCGACCTGTCGTCCCGAACCACCGTGCGATTGTTTGATCTCCAGCCCGATGCCGGTCTGCCGGCGGAACTGTTCGACAAAGGCTTTGTCCAGTGTTGCGTACAGCTCCCGTGTTGGGTCGTACGAGACATTCAAGATCTGGTTTGGCGACGTGTCGCGGCCGTGCTGGTTCTTCACCCCAATCAGGGTTGCCGCCAGCACGATGGCGATGATGCCGACGAGGTTCAGCCACGGCACGCGAACAGGAAATTTCCGGCGCTGCGCCGATGCCTGCGGGGGCACTGTCACTCCCAGCCTCCATGTCAATCACCGGGCCCGTAAAGGTCACCCATCATCGCCGGCTTACGTGCATGCGCAATCAGGGTTGGCGCGCGGCACTTTCGGCGTTGAATGGTAGCTACCGCCCGGAAATGACGCATCGGTGTAAATCAGCGTGATCACAAGAACCGACGCGGCGATGTACGCGCGCACCGATTCGCCGCGAGTGCGCCGCGTCCGGCGCGCTCACGGCGTTTGTTGCAGACCGGCGTCGCACTCGAATAGCTCTGTGCGGCAAACGCTTTGGTCTCCCCTGGCCGCCCCTGGGTGCACATGGGTGCCCCGGCGGCGATGTCGGATGGTTAGGCTCCGCCGACGTTTAGTCCGCTGCTTTTCGAATTCGAAGCGCGGCGATCACGTCTAGCAAGCCCGTTGCGCGCCTATCCCGCAAACCGCGGACACCGGGCTGGCCGCCGCAACGGCCTTGCGCGTCTGTGCCGCGTCGCTCCCGACGCGGCTCTCGGCGGGTTTAGGCCGCCGCGCACCCGGTAACCTTCCGGCAGGAAGCGGTTCTTGTTGATCGCGCGGCATCCGCAGAGCCCATCTGTGGACAGGTCCCTGACACGCCAGGATCATTGGGCGCGGTAGGGGTAATCGAAGGGTGACCGAATGAGGGTTCCGGGTGTAGCCAGCATTGTTGCCGGCGTAACCGGAGGAGCCGCGCAAGCCGTGCGAGCCGGGGTCTCGACGGCGGCCGGCGCTGCGGGCGCGGTGCAGCTGCTGGCAAGCCCGGTCGTGGAGCTCGCCGGTCCGGTGGTGCAGTCGATGGCGCAGACGACGGGTAGGGCGATCGGGATAGGCGTGCCCTCGGAAGGCCCTTCGAACGGGATTTCCCCGCCGGTGCGCTGGCAGAGCGGACGACGAGTGCACCTGGACCTGGACCCGTTGCTGCCTTTCCCGAGCTGGCACGAACATGCACCGGCGGTGGAAGAGCCGGTCCGCAGGATCGCGGGGGTGGCCAGCGCTCACGTCGAAGGCGCACTCGGCAGGCTCGTGCTCGAACTCGAGAGCGAAGCCGACAGCGACATCGTGTTGGACGAGATCCGGGAGACGGTCTGTTCCGTGGCCGAAGACCTCGCCCCCACGGGACCTTCGCTGGGATTGGCGTCGGCCTCCCGGACCGCGCCGTTCGCCGACCCCGGGAACCCGTTGGCCATCCTGGTCCCGCTCACCGCCGCGGCGATGGATGTGGTTGCGGTAACTGCTGCCGTCACCGGCTGGGTAACCCGACTGCCCGCGGCACCGAGAACCACTCGGGCCGCCGCCGCCCTGCTCAATCATCAACCGCGGATGGTGGCCGTCCTCGAGTCGCGGCTGGGACGGGTGGGCACCGACATCACCCTGGCCGCTACGACGGCGGCCGCTCACGGACTGACACAAGCGATCGGCACACCGCTGCTCGATCTCACGCAACGGACCCTGCAAATCTCCGAGGCCGCGGCTCACCGGCGCGTGTGGCGCGAACGCGAGCCGCAGCTGGCCACGCCGAACCGCCCGCAGGCTCCTGTTGTCCCCGTCATCTCGTCCGCCGGACGTCAATCGCAGGAGCCGCGCCACAGCTGGGCGGCAGCGGCCGCGGGTGAGGTTTCGCACGTCGTCGTCGGTGGATCCATCGACGCCGCGATCGACACCGCGAAGGGGTCGATGGCCGGGCCGGTGGAGGAGTACGTCAATCAGGCGGCGAATGGTTCGTTGATCGCCGCGGCAAGTGCGTTGGTGGCTGGTGGTGGCACCGAAGACGCGGCCGGCGCGATCGAGGCGGGGGTGCCGCGGGCGGCGCATATGGGCCGGCAGGCGTTCGCCGCGGTGCTGGGGCACGGGCTCGCCAATGCGGGTCAGCTCGTCCTCGACCCAGGTGCTCTGCGCCGCTTGGATCGGGTGAAGGTGGTTGTCATCGACGGCGCTGCCCTGCGCGGTGACCACCGTGCCGTTCTGCGCTCACGTGGCGATGCGGCGGGCTGGGACGACGACCGCGTTTATGAGGTCGCCGACGCGCTGCTGCACGGTGAGGAGGCGCCTGAGCCTGATCCCGACGAGTTGCCGGCTACCGGCGCACGGCTGAGATGGGTTCCGGTGGAGGGCCCGTCGGCGACGCCCGCACAGGGCCGCGAAACCGCCGACCTGGTGGTCGACGGCGAATGTGTGGGCACCGTCGAGGTGGGCTGGGAAGTCGACCCGTACGCGATTCCCTTGCTGCAGACCGCAAACCGGACCGGAGCCCGGGTGGTCTTGCGCCATGTCGCCGGCACCGAGGATCTGACGGCCAGCGTCGGCGCGTCGCATCCGCCCGGCACGCCGCTGCTGGGTCTGGTACGTGACCTGCGTACCGATCGCGGACCGGTTTTACTGATCACCGCGGTGCACCGCGACTTCGCGTCGACCGATACATTGGCCGCACTCGCGATCGCGGATGTCGGTCTGGCCCTTGATGATCCACGCGCGGCCACACCATGGAGCGCAGACATCATCACCGGCACCGACCTGGCCGACGCCGTACGGATTCTCTCAGCGATCCCGGTAGCCCGGTCCGCCAGTGAATCTGCCGTACACCTGGCCCAAGGGGGGACGACCCTGGCCGGGCTGCTGCTGGTCACCGGTGAGCAAGACACAACGACCAATCCCGTCAGCTTCCGCCGCTGGCTGAATCCGGTCAACGCGGCCGCGGCCACTGCGTTGACGGCGGGAATCTTTTCGGCCAGCAGGGTCCTCCGGCTGCCCAATCCGACCCCGCAGCCCCTCACCGCCTGGCATGCGCTGGACCCGGAGATCGTCTATTCGCGGTTGACCAGCCGTACCCAACCCTTGGCCGTTGAGGCTGGCACCCCGCCGTGGCGACACGTTCTCGACGACCTGTCATACAACCCGGTTGTGGCGCCGCTGCGAAATCCGGCTGCTCGGGTCGGGCGCCTATTGGCCGCGACGCGCGCCGAGCTCGCCGACCCTTTGACTCCGATACTGGCCGTCGGGGCGGCCGCGTCCGCGATCGTCGGCAGCAATGTTGACGCACTCCTGGTCGCGGGCGTGATGACCGTCAACGCGGTGACCGGCGGGATTCAACGGTTGCGCGCCGAGGCGGCAGCGGCCGAGCTGTTTGCCGACCAGGACCAGCAGGTGCGCCGGGTCGTGGTTCCGGCCGTCGCGACGACCCGACGCCGGCTGGAGGCGGCCCGGCACACCGCCCGCATGGCCACGGTGTCCGCCAAGTCGCTGCGGCCCGGAGACGTCATCGACCTGGCGGCGCCTGAGGTGGTTCCGGCAGACGCACGCCTGTTGGTCGCCGAGGATCTCGAGGTCGACGAGTCGTTTCTCACCGGCGAGTCGCTTCCGGTGGACAAGCAGGTGGACCCGGTGGCCGTCAATGACCCGGACCGGGCCAGCATGCTGTTCGAGGGCAGCACGATCGTCGCGGGGCACGCCCGGGCGATCGTTGTGGCCACTGGGGTCGGTACCGCCGCGCACCGCGCGATCTCGGCGGTCGCTGACGTCGAAACGTCCGCGGGCGTACAGGCCCGGCTGCGAGAGCTGACGAACAATGTGCTGCCGCTGACGCTTACGGGCGGGGTCGCGGTAACCGCTTTGGCGATGCTGCGGCGCGCCTCACTGCGTCAGGCGGTCGCCGACGGCGTCGCGATTGCGGTGGCCGCCGTCCCCGAGGGCCTGCCGTTGGTGGCTACCCTGTCGCAGCTTGCCGCCGCCCAGCGGCTGACGGCGCGCGGCGCGCTGGTTCGGGCTCCACGCACCATTGAAGCGCTGGGACGAGTCGACACCATCTGTTTCGACAAGACCGGCACTCTCACCGAGAACCGACTGCGCGTCGTGTGCGCCGTCCCGGCAGCGATCAATCCGAAGGATCCATTCCCGGACGCGAACGATCCGCGCTACGCTGCCGTCCTCAACGCGGCAGCGTGGGCGTC
>NZ_JAFBAT010000024.1 GCF_019247615.1 Mycobacterium sp.
CTCGGTCAGGTACTTGGAGAAGATGTCCTGCGCCGCCTCGGCGTCCGGGCGCTCGATCTTGATCTTCACGTCGAGACGCCCGGGCCGCAGGATCGCGGGGTCGATCATGTCCTCACGGTTGGAGGCGCCGATCACGATGACGTTCTCCAGTCCCTCCACACCGTCGATCTCGCTCAGCAGCTGCGGAACCACGGTGGTCTCGACATCGGAGGAGACCCCGGTGCCACGCGTGCGGAAGATGGAGTCCATCTCGTCGAAGAACACGATCACCGGCGTTCCTTCGGACGCCTTCTCGCGGGCCCGCTGGAAGATCAACCGGATGTGGCGTTCGGTCTCGCCGACGAACTTGTTGAGCAGCTCGGGGCCTTTGATGTTGAGGAAGTACGACTTCGCCTCGCGGGCATCGTCGCCGCGCACCTCGGCCATCTTCTTGGCCAGCGAGTTGGCCACCGCCTTGGCGATCAGGGTCTTGCCACAGCCGGGCGGGCCGTACAGCAACACGCCCTTGGGCGGGCGCAGCATGTACTCCCGGTACAGCTCCTTGTGGAGGAACGGCAACTCGACGGCGTCGCGGATCTGCTCGATCTGGCGGGTCAGACCACCGATGTCCTGGTAGCTGACATCGGGCACCTCTTCTAGCACCAGGTCTTCGACCTCGGCCTTGGGGATGCGCTCGAACGCGTAGCCGGCTTTGGTGTCGACCAGCAGTGAGTCACCCGGGCGCAGCTTGCGGGGCTTGGTGTCGTCGTTGAGCGCGTCGGGAACGCCGTCCGGCAGGTCCTCGGCGACCAGCGGCTCGGCGAGCCAGACGATCCGTTCCTCGTCGGCGTGGCCGACGACCAGGGCGCGGTGACCGTCCGCCAACACCTCGCGAAGCGTCGAGATCTCGCCGACGGATTCGAACATGCCGGCCTCGACGACGGTCAGCGCCTCGTTGAGCCGGACCGTCTGGCCCTTCCGGAGAACGCCCACGTCGATGTTCGGCGAGCACGTCAGGCGCATCTTGCGACCCGACGTGAAGACATCGACCGTTTCGTCGTCGTGCGCGGACAGCAGGACGCCGTAGCCACTCGGTGGCTGTCCGAGCCGGTCGACTTCCTCGCGCAGCGCTAACAGTTGCTGACGGGCTTCTTTAAGAGTTTCCATTAACTTGGAATTGCGGGCCGCGAGGGAGTCGATACGGGCTTCGAGTTGGTGCACGTCGCGCGCCGAGCGGCTGGCACCATGCGACCCGACCGCATGCTCGAGTTGCTCGCGCAGCACCGCTGCCTCTCGGCGTAATTGTTCCAATTCGGCAGCGTCGCCGCTGGACATGCCAGGTTCACGAGGGTTACGGAATGCTTCAGAACGCTCTGAGTCACCCATGTTGCGCTCCTTTCCCGCCCCGAAGTGATGCGGTGAATACTCCAACGCTACCGGCGATCGCCGATTCGTGTGCGTAGTCAAATACCCACGAAAAGTTAAGTTTTTCGTCACGCTGGTAATCTCGGCCACGAATCGGGCTGATCGAAAGCGCCCCGTAAGGACACCGTGACCGCAAAAAGCCTTGCCAACGACCTTGCCGCCCTTTGCGGCATCGCCATGGCCGGAGCCGGCGCTGCCGGTGTGACGTTCCCCGCAGCTGTTGATCACACCGCAGCCGTCATCAACGCCGCGCGCTTGCACGCCTAGCCGCATCTGACCGGATGCTGCGACACCTGTCCGTTGCGCTGAGCGCCGCCGCCGCGGTCGCGCTCGGGCTTTCGGGATGTTCGCACCACCCACCGAGGGTTGTGCAGTCCTCCCCGTCGGCGGCACATCCCACCTCCAGCCCACTCATCGTCGCTGCTCCCCCGGCCGCGCCCCTGCCGGCGCCCGAGGCCCTCATCGACGTGTTGAACCGGCTCGCGGATCCGAACGTTCCGGGGATCAACAAGCTGAACCTCGTCGAGGGCGCAAACCCCGAAAACGCTGGCACGCTGGACAAATTCATCAGCGCCTTGCGGGACAACGGCTACCTGCCGATGACCTTCGCGGCGAACAACATCGCCTGGTCGGACAAGAATCCGTCGAATGTGACGGCCACGATCAGCGTGACCACCTCGCAGGCGAACAACCGCAACTTCACCTTCCCGATGGAGTTCACGCCCTGCTCGCCCGCGCCCGGGTGTTGGCAGTTATCCCGGCGGACCGCGGAAATGCTGCTGTCCCTGGGCAACCCACCAACGGCGACGGCGCCCAACCCGGGCCCGGCGCAGGTCCCGGTTCCCGAGTCGAGCCCCCCGCCGGCACCGTCTACGACTCCCCCGGGCTGAGTCCGATGTGGATCGGCTGGCTCGAGTTCGACGTGCTACTGGGAGACGTGCGGTCACTCAAGCAGAAGCGGTCGGTGATCCGCCCGCTGATCTCGGAGTTGCAGCGCAAGTTCAGTGTGTCGGCGGCCGAGACCGGGTCCCAGGAAATGTATCGACGAGCGTTCGTCGGCGTGGCCATTGCGTCCGGCGACCGAGCCCATGCCGTGGACGTGCTCGACGCGGCGGAGCGCCTGGTAGCAGCGCGTCCGGAGTTCGAGCTGCTGTCGGTGCGGCGGGGCCTGGGCCGCAGCGACGACTAGTCAGCCGTCGCGGCCCTGGCGTTTGCGACCCAGCGGCGCCGGCGCCACGGCGCCGGGGGCGAGCCGTCGCGCACAGACCAGGAACGCGGTATGCCCGCGCATGGAGTGCTGCGGACGAACGGCCAGGCCGACAACGTTCCAGCCGCGCTGCAGCGTCTCCCACGCCCGCGGTTCGGTCCAGCAGCGCTGATCCCGCACGGCCTCCACTGCCCGCGACAGCTGAGTGACGGTCGCCACGTAAATGATC
>NZ_JAFBAT010000250.1 GCF_019247615.1 Mycobacterium sp.
AGGACCGAAAGTCGCACGATGGCGTCAACGCGTTTTGGCGGGTGAACGTTCCCGGGCTTCACAGCCAGGGCGCGTGCGGCTCAGTACTCCTTGAGGGTGATGGAGTTGACGATGCGGTCGAAAACCTCTTGCGGGATCGGCGCACCGCCCGGGATGTTGTCGACGACCAGCCACTGGTTGCGCTTGACGTAGTCCTGGAATTCGGCTTGGTAGCTGGTGAAGCCCTTTTCGTGGTCGTCAGGTGCCGCCGCAAGTTCGCCGGCCAGGACGTAGGCACCAAGGAGCGCGACGCTGGTCCCCTGCCCCGACAACGGCGAGCAGCAATAAGCGGCGTCGCCAACCAGCGCCACCCGGCCCTTCGACCAGCTATCCATCTTGATCTGCGACATCTCGTCGAAATAGAAACCGGGTGCGGCGCGCATGTATTCGAGCAGTTGCGGGCGGACCCAGCCGTCGTCGGCCATTCGCTTCTCCAGCTCGGCGAACTGGGCCGCGGTGTCGGCGGGGTCTATATGCAGATCGGCATCCATGAAGCCGACCATGGCACGCGCTTCGGCGTTGTCGCGCGCGCTGTAGAGCCCAACCATGGTCTTGTCGCCGTAATGCCACATCTGCCAATGGTCGAGTCTTAAAAAGTTGGGCACCGTGAAGATCGCCGCGTACGTGCCCAGCCGGTCGATGAACTGCTCCTCCGGACCGAACGCCAACCGGCGAACGTTGGAGTGCAATCCGTCGGCGCCGATCACCAGGTCGAAGCTGCGCGCGGCGGACCGCTCGAACGTCACGGCCACCGCGTTGCCGTCGTCGTCCAACGCGGCAATGCTGTCTTCGAACAGGAACTCAGCGTTGAGTTCCGTTGCCTGGTAAAGCAATTCGACCAGATCATCGCGGAGCAGCTCGATGTCGGGGCTCGCGATGAGCCCGCCGGTGGGCGTCGATTCGGTGTCCCGGGACAGCTCATTGCCGTCGCGGTCGACGACCGACGCCCCCCGGATGCGCGTCCGCCGATGGTCGGCGGCGGCCCGCAGCATCATGCGTTCCAGCACCGTCAGCGCCGGGCCGCGCACGTCGATGGCCTGGCCGCCCGGCCGCAGCCCGGCATGGCGCTCCACCACCGTGACCGAATAGCCATGGTGGGCAAGCCAGTACGCCGCCGTTATGCCGGCCACGCTGGCACCGGAAATCAGTACGTCAGTCATGAATCAAACCTCGGCGATGCACAGTACCTCGTCGAGGCTGGCGGTGCGCAGGCCGGCCGCGCCCGCCCGCCGTCCGATCGCGCTGATCACATCGGGCCCGGAGGCGTGCACGCCGCCCACCCGGTCCAATCGGGCGGTGTCGAACATCGCCGGTCCGCTGGCCACCGCGTCGCTCAGGACGTAACGACCGGCGTCGGGTGTCCGCCGCACGGCCCGCTCGGGCGCACAGGCACCGGTCAGTTTGACGGCATCACCGAAGTTGATGCCCACCTGGAACACCTGCGGTTCGGCGTCGATCACCGCCGCCAGGCGGCGGATGAAGCTCTCGGGCGCAAAAAACCGCCAATCCTGTCCCAGATGCAGCCAAAACCGGGCGTCGATCTGGGCGCGGATCCGCGGGAGCGGCACGCCGGCCTCACCAGCGTCGCTGGTGGGTACGGAATCGCCGAACTCGAGGAACCCGTAGCGTTCACCCAGCAACGCACGGTCCGAGGAGGACAGGCCGGCATCGATCATGAGGAAGCGCCCGACCCGCGACACGTCGGTGCAGCAGTTCAGAAACGAGTTCAGGGTCTGTTCGACGCGGGCCCTGTCGGGGCCGGCGATCAGGCTGACGACCGCGTCGAGATCGCGTGGGCCCGGGGGCAGGCGCTGCAGCGACTGCACCAGCGGTTCCGGGTAGGGCGTTGCCGCGTCGATCATCACCGGCGCACAGGCGTCGCGGTTGGCGGCAATGCGCTGCCGGTCGGGCTCGGGGATGCCGGGTTTGGCCAGCAGGTCGCGGTTCAACGCGAAGGACTCCGCGCGTTTGCCTATCCACGAGGCGCACACGGCCTGCTCGTCGATCGCC
>NZ_JAFBAT010000042.1 GCF_019247615.1 Mycobacterium sp.
ACACTCTTTCCCTACACGACGCTCTTCCGATCTCAAACATGTGTTCGACTTGCGTGTCGCGATTGCACGGCAGTCGGGCCGGCGTCAAGAACGGGTGAATAACAAAGGTGTAACTCTGACGCGGTTCGGGTACTTGGGACTCATGTCAGAAGTAGCACCGACGGATCTGTCGGTGGTGTGGTCTAGCGTTTCGCTCGTCCGACACGCTTCGCTCAAACGTTCGGTTATCGAACATGCGAGCGATATAGTCGAACACACGAGCGATGCAATTGAGTGACCGGAGGAACGCAGATGACAACCATCCATGAAATCTCGCCGCGCACCTGCAGTATTCGGCGCCCGGTCAACGGACCGGTGCCGGGCCTTCGTTCGGGCCGGGCCGGGCTGGCCGGTTCGCGCCGGCCGGTCCCGGCCAGGCCGGCCGGGGCGCCGCCGCGCTACCGCGGCACCGGCGTCGCGGTGTCCGTGGCGCCTCATCGCAGGCGTCCGGTCACGCTGGCGACGACGTTGGGGCTGGCCCTTGCCGCCGGAATGATCACCCTGTGGCTGGGCCTGGTCGCGAATCTCGGAGAGCTGGTCAACGGCGACGCCGCGGGATCGGCGGCACCGGTGCCCAACCGCCTTGCTGTCGTACGGGTCGAACCAGGGGAGTCCCTGCAGGATGTCGCTCACCGGGTGGCCCCGGACGCGCCGGCTCACACGGTCGTCGAGCGCATTCGTGAACTCAACGACCTGAACTCAACCGCCCTGGTCGCGGGTCAGACGCTGATCGCGCCGGTCGGCTGACGGCGTTAGCCCGCCCGCCGGCGCGCAGGTACGCTCGGGGTGTTCTGCAACCCCGCAGGCGAGCGCGGCGAAGGAGCGGTCATGCATTGCCCGTTCTGCCGTCACCCCGACTCCCGGGTGATCGACTCCCGGGAGACCGATGAGGGCCAGGCCATCCGGCGTCGCCGATCGTGCCCCGAATGCGGGCGGCGGTTCACCACCGTGGAAACCGCCGTGCTGGCGGTCGTCAAGCGCAGCGGCGTCACCGAGCCCTTCAGCAGGGAGAAGGTCATCAGGGGCGTCCGCCGGGCCTGCCAGGGCCGGCAGGTGGATGAGGACGCCCTGAATCTGCTGGCCCAACAAGTGGAAGACACCGTTCGAGCCGCGGGGTCCCCGGAGGTTCCCAGTCACGATGTCGGCTTGGCGATCCTGGGACCCTTGCGTGACCTCGACGAGGTCGCTTACCTGAGATTCGCCTCGGTTTACCGATCCTTCTCGTCCGCAGATGATTTCGAGCGCGAGATCGAGGCGCTGCGCGCACACCGCAAGGTATCGGCGCCGAGCTGACGCCGCAGCCGACCGAGCCATGCTGCAACCGATGGTTAGGCTGTTTTCATGCCGCCGGACGTGCATCCCGATGTGCAGGCGCTCTCGCCCTTGCTGGGAACGTGGGCGGGCCGCGGAGAGGGCCACTACCCGACGATCCAGCCGTTCGAGTACCACGAGGAAGTAGCGTTTTCCCATGTCGGCAAGCCGTTCCTGGCCTACTCCCAGAAGACGAGGGCGGTGGCCGACGGAAAACCACTGCACGCGGAGACCGGGTATTTGCGTGTGCCCCAACCGGGTCGCGTCGAGCTGGTGCTCGCTCACCCGAGCGGCATCACCGAAATCGAGGTGGGCAGCTATTCGGTGATCGGCGACCGAATCGAACTCGAGCTGTCCAGCATCGCGGTCGCGATGACCCCCACCGCGAAAGAGGTGACGGCGCTTGGCCGTTCCCTGCGCGTCGACGGTGACGAGCTCTCATACTCGCTGCAGATGGGCGCGGTGGGCCAACCGCTGCAGGACCACCTCGCAGCGGTGTTGCGCCGGCAGCCCTGAACGCGACATCAGCCGACGCGCCGGATGCCGTCGTCGACCACCCGACCGGCCACCCGCACCCATCCTTCGGGATTCCACGTGGTTTCGATCAGTGAGCCCTTTCCCTGGGTGATGCGCAGGTCGCGGCTCAGGAAATCCGTGACCCGCATCGCCGCAGAACCCGTCGCTTCGTCCTCCGGCACACCGAGGTTGGCGGCGAACATTCGGGCGCGCAGCGCTCCGGCCGACCGATCGGTCCAGCTCCACAGATAATGCGCGCTGCCATCCGGAAAGTCTTCCGGGTCGGCGGCCGAAACCTCGTCGGCCGAATCGAATTCGTGAAGCGCGAGCTCCGGGGCCCATTCCGAACGCGCGCTGATGCCCGTCAGGCCGCCCGCATGGGTCACCTGCACGATGCCGGCGGGTACCTGAAGCGTCTTGACGGGCCAACCGTCCAAGGGGTGTAAACGGTGGCATGCGCGGTGGTCGAACCGGCGGCCGGAAGATCGATGAATATTGTTTCGCTGTAACCTACTTCGGCCGCAAACCGCTGCCGGTCGGCTTCCTTCACCCGCGCGGCGTCCACCACGCCGAGCGGATTACCGAAATTCCCGTCCAGATCGGTGAACACGCGCACCACGGCCACGTCGATGCCCATGGCCCGACTGTACGGCGACGCAGGGAACCGTGGCGAGAATGCGGACGCGGAGCGGTCAGGTCGCGCTGCGCTCGTCGGAACCCATGGCGTTCAGCACGGCAACGCGGGTGTCGGCCGACCCGGTGACCGCCTTTTCGCCGCCGCCCGTGCGGAGCAGTTCGCGCAGGGCCGCCGGATCGTATTCCGCCGGCTCGGTGGTGTCGATGAAGTGCTCGACGATGTCGATGAAGCGGGCCGGGTCGTTGTGGAACGGGAAGTGGCCGGAGCCTTCGAAGATCTCGAGGCGGGAGCCGGGCATCGCGGCATGGGCCATCCACGCGTGACGCACCGGGACGACCACATCCTTTGTGCCCCAGATGATCTGCACCGGAATGGCCTCGGTCAAGTAACATCGATCCAGCATGGTGACGATCTGACCGCGCCAGTCCACCACGGCCCGCAGGGTCCGGCTGAACGCCGCGGAAGCCGTCGGCTCGGGCAGGTCATCCAGGATCCGGAGCACGTTGGGCAGATCGTGGCCCAGGCCGGTCGATCCGATCGCCAACCCAGCTATGCGCCCCAGCAGCTGGACCGCCGGCAGCAGCAGGGGGAGCCGCAGCAACGCCAGGGCCTCGCTTCCCATCGGCAGGGAGGCCAACCGCAGGGCGACGTTGACGTCCTTGGTGACGCCTCCGGCGGCGACCAGGATGAGCCGGTCGACCAGATGTGGGAACTGGTAGGCGAACTGCATGGCCACGCCGCCTCCGAGCGAATGACCGATGACGGTCACGCGCTCGATCTCGAGGACGCTGAGCAAATCGCGCATGCCGTTGGCGTACGCGGCGACCGAATAGTCGGCGCGCGGCTTGTCGGATTTCCCGTGGCCCAACAGGTCGGGCGCGATGACCGTGAACCGCTGGGCGAGCTTGGCCTGCACGGCATTCCAGGTCGTGGAGTTGTCCCCGATGCCGTGGATGAGCAGGATGGCCGGTCCGGAACCGGCTCTCCGGTATGCCCGGCGGTAACCATGGATGGTGCGAAACTCCAGCGTGGGCGGCGTCACTTCACGCACCGGGCGCAGGTTGCGCTTGCGCGGCCGCTCGGTCATCTCGCCCACCTTGTCGTCGGCCCGGCCAGGGGCTTGCTCAGTGCTTTCAAGGCGTCTCACAGCTCAAGCTTGGTCGTCGTCGTCGAACTTCTTCTCGGCCTGCTGGGCCAGGAAGCGCTCGAACTCTGCGCCAAGCTCGTCGCCGCTAGGCAGGTCCTCGTCGTGAGTTAGTAACGACCTGTTCTCCTGAGCGTCGATGAAGGCATCGTACTGGCGCTCGAGCGCAGCCACCACCTGAGCGACCTCGGCGCTCGCCTGGACCTGCTCGTCGATTTTGGCCGCGATCTCCGCCGCCGCCTCGGACAGCGCCGTGAGTGGCAGCTCCAGCGAGCCGGTCTTGGCCACCTGCTTGAGCAACGCCTGCGCGGCGGCGGGGTAGTCGGTCTGGGTCAGGTAGTGGGGCACGTGCACGGTGAAACCGACAACCTCGTGACCATGCTGGGCCATCCGGTATTCCAGCAGGTTGGATGCGCTGCCGGGGACCTGGATCTCCGAAATCCACGGCTGAAAATCGGCGATCAACTCCTTGTTGTTGGAATGTGCCGTCATGGTGATCGGCCGCGTGTGCGGAACCGCCATCGGGACGGTGCCCAGTCCGATGGTCCGCCGCACCCCCAGCCGCTCGGCGAGCAGTCGCACCGCGGTGATGAACCGCTCCCACTTCAGGTCCGGCTCCATGCCGGCCAGCAACAGGAAGGGGGTGCCGACGCTGTCTCGCAGCGCGTACAAGCTCAGCTCCGGATCGTCGTAATTGGTGAAGTGATCGGTCTTGAAAGTCATCAGCGGCCGCCGCGAGCGATAATCCAGCAATTCGTCGATCGCGAAGGACGCGACGAGTTCGGTGTCCAGGGCGGCCCGCAGGTGGGTGGCGGCCAGCCGGATCGCGTGGCCGGCGTCGGAGAAACCCTCCAAGGCGTGCACCAGAACGGGACCCCGGCCGTCGGCCGTCGACAGCTGCGGGGCCGGGTACTCCAGCTCGTACATTCCGGGCTGCCCGTGCTGGTATTCGTCGTCGTCTGGGCTCTGATGGCGGGCCATCGGGATTTCTTCCTCTCGGGGATCTCTCCAGGGTGCCCTAACATGTGTCCCCCTGAATCTACGGGTACCGGTGATGAAACAGCGAAACTGGCGGGGGCTTCGACGTTCCAACGCCGTAACGGCCGCAAACAATCCTCGGCGCGATGTGGTGCGCCGCGGCGGCCCGCCAGCAAATCACCTCGCGGTGTCGCGGCGCGCTCTGCCGGGCCGCAGAACGTTCGTGCATGATGGACACCAAATGCGCATATCGACGGTGCTGCTGTGTTCGGGGGTCGGCCTGGCGACGTTGTTGGCGTCGTGCGGCCGGCCAGCCGAGCATGCGGCGCGTCCGACAATGTCCGTTCCCGTTGCCACCGCGCCGGTGCAGCGGCTCAGCCAGCCTCAGCAGCATGCGGTCGCCGGTCCGGTGGACCCGGACAAGCGTGTGGGCGCCATCTTCCTCAACGGCGGCAACGTGCACGTGTGCACCGGCTCCGTGGTGCATTCGGCGAGCGGAAATCTGGTGATGACGGCGGCACACTGCCTGGCGGGAGCCACGCAGATAAGCTTCGTTCCCGGGTTCGCCGGTGACGCCCCGTCCGTCGAAGCGTGGCAGGCCGACGCCGTTTACCTCGATCCGCGCTGGACCCTCAGCAAGGATCCCCGCGCGGACTACGCGATCGTGCGTGTCATCAACGCGGGCGCCGGCCCGGTCGAGTCGTACGCCGGCTTGGCGTTGACGCTGGGCACGGCGCCGCCTCCGGGCAGTCAAGTCACGGTGATGGGCTATCCGGCCGGGGTGGGCGGCTCACCGATCGGGTGTCAGGCCAGCACCGCTGTCAACGAGACCGGGTTCCCCTCGTTGCCGTGCGAGGGGCTGGTGGACGGCACCAGCGGCGCGCCATGGGTGAGCGGCACCACGCTCACCGGGCTGATCGGTGGCTTCGAGCGCGGCGGGTGCGCCCCGAACGTGTCGTACACGGCACCTTTCGACGCGCAAACCGCGCAGCTGCTGGCCCGCGCCGAAGCCGGCGGTCCCGGAGATACCGTGGCGGGCGACCTCGACGGCAGCTGCCAGTAGGGTGGCCCGTCAGCGGCGGAACTGGCTGAGGGCCCGCATCTTGTTCGTCACGTCCAGCGCGGCGACCTTGTAGGCCTCGGAGAAGGTCGGGTAGTTGAACACCGCGTCGACCAGGTAGTCGATGGTGCCGCCACATCCCATCACGGCCTGGCCGATGTGCACCATCTCGGTGGCGCTGGTGCCGAAGATGTGCACGCCGAGCAGCTTGCGGTCCTCGGTGGACACCAGCAGCTTGAGCATCCCGTAGGAGTCGCCGGCGATCTGGCCGCGGGCCAGCTCCTTGTACCGCGCGACGCCGACCTCGTAGGGAACCGAGTTCTTGGTCAGCTCCACCTCGGTGGCGCCGACATAAGAGATCTCGGGAATCGAGTAGATGCCGATCGGCTGCAGATCGGTGATGCCGTCCGTCGGTTCGCCAAACGCATGGTAGGCGGCGAGTCGTCCCTGTTCCATCGACGTCGCGGCCAGCGCCGGAAACCCGATCACGTCGCCGACGGCGTAGATGTGCTCCACTTTGGTCTGGAAAGTCTGATCGACCCAGATCCGGCCCCGGCTCTCGACCTCGAGTCCGGCGTTGTGCAGGTCGAGGTGGTCGGTCTGGCCCTGGCGGCCGGCGGAGTACATCACCGTCTCCGCGGGGATCTGCTTGCCGCTGGCCAGGGTGGTGACGGTGCCCGCGGCGCCGACGTCGACGGCGGTCACTTCCTCGCCGAACCGGAACGTCACCGCCAGGTCGCGCAGGTGGAACTTCAACGCCTCCACCACTTCGGGGTCACAAAAGTCGAGCATGTCGTCGCGCTTTTCCACGACGGTCACCTTGGTGCCGAGCGCGGCGAACATGGATGCGTACTCGATGCCGATCACGCCCGCACCGACAACGACCATCGAAGCGGGCAGGGCCTTGAGGTCGAGGATCCCGTCGGAGTCGAGCACCCGCTCTTCGTCGAACTCCACTCCCGACGGTCGCGCCGGCCTGGTGCCGGTCGCGATGACGATGTATTCGGCGCTGACGGTGGTCGTTTCTCGCCGGGACGGGTCTTCGACGACGATGGTGTGCGGGTCCAGGAATCGGCCGTGCCCGATCAGCAGGTCGATCCGGTTGCGCATCAGCTGGTTGCGCACCACGTCGATTTCCTTGCCGATCACGTGCTGGGTCCGCCGCAACAGGTCGGCCGGGGTAATCCGGTCCTTCACGCGGTAACTTGCCCCGTAGAGCTCGCGCTGGGTCATGCCCGTGAGGTAAAGCACGGCTTCGCGCAACGTCTTTGACGGAATCGTGCCTGTGTTGACGCAGACGCCGCCGAGCATCGTGCCGCGTTCAATGATGGCCACCGATTTGCCCAGCTTGGCCGAGGCGATGGCCGCCTTCTGGCCGCCCGGCCCCGAACCGATGACGGCGATGTCGTACTCCTGCATCGAACCCATGGATAGACGATAAGGCCCACAGTCGAGACTTTCTCCACAGACGGACGGCTCGGCCGCGCAACAGCGCACCGGCTGACGGTGGCCGCCGTCAGCGTTGGTGCCTATGACTACGCATAGAGGTGATTTCCGCCTGAACCGTCCCGGAGCATTGATTGCCGCGCTACCGGCGGTTCTGGGCTTTGTTCCGGAAAATTCATTGGTGTTGGTGTCGCTGGGCGGCGGCGAGCTCGGGGCGGTGCTGCGGGTCGACCTGTCCGAGAAACTCGTCGACCGGGTGGGCCACCTCGCCGAGGTCGCGGCCGCAGCCGAGCCCGAGGCCGCGATAGCGGTGATCGTCGACGCCGACGGCGCCCACTGTCCCGGCTGCGACGAGGAATACCGGCGGCTGTGCGCGGAGCTCGCCGAGGCGTTGGCTCGCTACGACATTGAGTTGTGGGCCGCGCACGTCGTGGATCGGGTGGCCGTTGGCGGGCGTTGGCATTGCGCGGACGGTTGCGGTTCTTCCGGCACGGTCGACGACCCCTCGGCTTCGCCGCTGGCCGCCGCGGCGGTGCTGGACGGCAGGCGCCTCTACGCGCGGCGCGCGGACCTGCAAGCCGTCATCGCCGTCGACGACCCGGCCCGCAGCGCGGAATTGGCCGTGGCGCTCGGGCGGCAGGCGGCCGCACGGGAGTCGGCCCATCGATCCGATCCCAGGGGTTGCGCGCGCCGCGACGTGGAGAACGCGATGACGGCAGCCGCCCGCGTCACCGACGGTCAACCGCTGTCCGACGACGAGCTTGCGGAGTTGGGCTGCGCGCTCACCGACGTCCAGGTGCGCGACACGCTGTATGCCCTTGCGGTCGGGGAGACCGCCGACCAGGCCGAGTCCCTTTGGGCGCTGTTGGCGCGCACCCTGCCCCAGCCATGGCGCGTCGAGGCCCTGGTGCTGTTGGCCTTCAGTGCCTACGTGCGCGGCGACGGGCCGCTTGCGGGGGTGTCGCTGGAGGCCGCTCTGCGTTGCCGGCCCGATCATCGCATGGCCGGAATGCTCGACACCGCGCTGCAGTCCGGGCTGCGACCCGAGGACATCCGGGATCTCGCCGTCACCGGCTACCGGCTGGCGAAGCGGCTCGGCGTGCGGCTGCCGCCGCGACGGGCCTTCGGCCGACGCGCCGGGTAGCGCCGGCGGTCGCTCAGACCTTCTCGACCTTGACCGCGTGCGCCATCTCGTGCGGGAGGGTGACGTTCTCGTGGCCCGGTATGAGGATGGTTACCCCGCCACCACCCGGGCTGGTCTCCACGGTGACTCGGGCGTTGGGGACGACGCCGGCGTCTTTCAACCGCGTGATCAGGTCGATGTCGCCCTGGACGTGTTCGGTCAGCTGCCGGACCACGACCGCCACCGGCGATCCGGCCGGCAGCTCCGTCAACCGGACGAGATTCGCCTCGCCGGCATCCGACTCCGGGCCGACTCCCAAATCCAGCAGCCCGGGAATCGGGTTGCCGAACGGAGACGTGGTCGGGTTGTTGAGCACCTTGACCAGCCGGCGCTCGACGTCCTCGCTCATCACGTGCTCCCACCGACATGCCTCGGCGTGCACCTCTTCCCACGGCACGCCGATGACGTCGACAAGCAGTCTTTCGGCCAGGCGGTGCTTGCGCATGACCGCGATGGCCAGCGCTCGGCCCTTGTCGGTGAGTTCCAGGTGGCGGTCGCCGGCCACATGCAGTAAGCCATCCCGCTCCATGCGGGACACGGTCTGGCTGACGGTCGGGCCGCTCTGGTCAAGCCGCTCGGCGATTCGGGCGCGCAGCGGCGTCACGCCCTCTTCCTCGAGGTCATAGATGGTCCGCAGGTACATCTCGGTGGTGTCGACCAGCTCGTTCATTCAGCACCCTCCATTGCCGCTGAGTCTACTGGGCCGGCTGCGCAAAAGCGTGTAACGCTTCCCCAGCAAGCGGTATGCCCGCCGCTGACGCGGCGGGCATACCGTCTGCTACCTGGCTTCTGGTCCCCGACGAGTCAGGGCTGGTGCTGGAGATCAGCTGGCATACGACCGCAGCCGGTCGGCGCGCTCGCCGTTGCGCAACTTGGACATCACGTCTCGCTCGATTTGGCGGACCCGCTCCCGGGACAGGCCGAACAGCTTGCCGATCTGGTCCAGGGTGCGCGGCTGGCCGTCGTCCAGACCGAAACGCAGCCGGATCACCTGGTGCTCACGCTCGTCGAGAGTGGCCAGCACGCTGCGGATGTCGGTGTGCAGCAGCTCGGCGATCACCGCGTTCTCCGCGGACATCGCCTCGGCATCCTCGATGAAATCGCCCAACGGGGCCTCTTCCTCCGAGCCGACGGGCATGTCGAGGCTCACCGGGTCGCGGCTGTGCTCGAGCAGGTCGTTGATCTTGTCGACGGGAATGCCGGATTCGGCGGCGAGTTCCTCGTCGGTGGCCTCGCGCCCCAGGTTCTGGTGCATCTCGCGCTTGATCCGCGCCAGCTTGTTGACCTGCTCAACGAGGTGGACCGGCAGACGGATTGTGCGGCTCTGGTCGGCCATGCCGCGGGTGATGGCCTGACGGATCCACCAGGTGGCATACGTCGAGAACTTGAATCCCTTTGTGTAGTCGAACTTTTCCATCGCCCGGATCAGCCCGAGGTTGCCCTCCTGGATGAGGTCCAGCAGCGGCATGCCACGACCGGTGTAACGCTTCGCGAGCGAAACCACCAGGCGCAGGTTCGCTTCCAGCAGGTGCCGGCGCGCTGCCTGGCCATCGCGCACGACGGCCGCCAATTCCCGCTTGCGGTTGTCGCCGAGGCGCTTACGAGTCTCCAGCAGATGCTCCGCGTAAAGCCCGGCCTCGATGCGCTTGGCAAGCTCGACCTCGTCGGCGGCGGTGAGCAACGCCGTCTTGCCGATGCCGTTCAGATACACGCGCACCAAGTCGGCGGCGGGGCTTTGAGCGTCCAGATCGCTGTCAACCCGGCTTGTGGTGGCATTCGCCATAGCGACCTCCCGATCGGCTTTCACTGTCATGTCCATTAACGACAAACCCTCGTTGGGAGTTCCCGTCGCCCCGTCATCTCACACGCCTTGACGTGCAGAAATGTTCCGCCGACCTGAGAATGTCCTGAGAAGTGGCGATTGCGACCGGTTAGCCGGAACCCGATCGCGGTTCCTGGCGTCGCGGCGCCTCGAGCACCGGGCGCTCCGCTGTCGGGAACAACGGCGTGCGCCGGGGCGCTTCGTCGAATCGCCGAGGCTCGTCCGGGCGGCGAGGCGGCCGGTCGTTGGCGATCAGTACGGCCATCCACGGCAGCGGCACCGAGACCGCGACGATCGCCACCGAGATCAGGCCGTTGTGCCAGGCGCCATATGCGACTGCGGCCAGGATCAGGGCCGGAATTCGAAAGGCCATCAGTGTCAAGTACTTACGCACGCGGGCACGATGCTCCTCCTCGTAGGAGGGAGCGGCGCTGGTAATCAAAACCGGGCGGCCGTCGTCGTCGAAGGCCAGCTCGGAGCCGCGCTTCATATCTCCACTCTCCCACAACTCTGCGATTCCGGTAGCGACGGGTCAGGAGGCAGAATGTGGGCATGCGCACCGAGACGATCGAACGCACCGATGCCGACGAACGCGTCGATGACGGGACCGACAGCGATACCCCGAAGTACTTCCACTACGTGAAGAAAGACAAGATCGCCGAAAGTGCGGTCATGGGCACCCACGTCGTCGCGCTGTGCGGCGAGGTGTTTCCCGTCACCCGGGCCGCCAAGCCCGGCTCGCCCGTCTGCCCGGACTGCAAGCGCATCTACGAATCGCTCAAAAAGGGCTGATTACGCCGGCGGCTCGGCCGTCCCCGTGCCGTGCCGTTGCGCGGCGGCCTGCGATGACGATCCCATCACCTGCCTGAGTGCGGGGACGTGCGCGAGCATCCAGTTGCGTAGCCGGTGAGCGTGGGTCGCCGAGGCGGGCCACTCCTCCTGAATGGCGGCGTTCAGTTCGGCGCCGATCATGATTGAGAAGCCGCCGAAGTACGCGAACAACAGAAACGCGATCGGGGTGGCGAGCGCACCGTAGGTGTAGCCCGTGCTGCCTATCCACCTGAGGTAGAACCGCAGTCCCAAGGTCGCGACCAGGAACGCCGCAGTGGCCAGCATCGTGCCGGGTATCAGTCGATGCGTGGGCAGCGGTACCGGCAGCGCCACCCGGTACAAGACGGCCACTCCCGCCATCAAGCCGAGAACGACCGTCGGATAGTAGCCGTAGTGCAGCAGATTCTGCAGGCCCACCGGCATGTGTTCGCTCACTTTGCGTGGTCCGACTACCGCCACCGGTGCGGCCACCACCACCAGCATCAGCATCGCGATGTAGAGGAACAGCGCGAAGAAGCGCTGCCGCACGGGATGGCGTAATGGGGTCTGGTCATGAGCTTCCACCACGGCATCGACGAAGGAAGACATCGCCGAGGATCCCGCCCAGAGCGAGATCAGGAAACCCACCGACGCCACCTCACCGGCGGCGCCGGCGGTGATGTCGCGGATCGTGGGCTCGATGATCTGGTCGACCACGTTGGCGGAAAAGAAATTGCGCGTCGCGGACAGCGTGCTCTTGATGATGGCTGACAGAGTGTCTGGGCCGAACACCGGCGCCACGTAGGCCAGGGTGCCCAGCAAGCCGAGTAGCAGTGGCGGGGTGGACAGACAGCTCCAAAAACCCGCTTCCGCCGACTCCGAAAAGATGGAGTCGTCCCACGCCTTCGACAGGGTCCTCTTGGTGATGCGCCAGATGTGGTGGGGGGAGGGTTTGACGCCTTGGTCGCTCATCACGTCCAGCATTGCCGAAGAATGCGCGCGCCGACGTGATTACGACGGTGAGTTGGCCAGCTTTAGCTGGCGCTAGCCTCCAGCACAGCCGCTGAGTCGATCAGCTTTGCCTCGTGCTTGTTGGCGTGGTGCTGGCAGAACAGGAGCTCAAGTCCGGAAGGCAGCTTGGCGCGGACGCGAGCCGCAGCTCCGCAGCGGTCGCACCGGTCTGCTCTAGTCAGCTCGGGACTGGTCAGAGTTGCGGTCATGGCCCCTCCGTTCTCGTACACACACTGTCTCAGACGTATACGGTTTTCGCGTTGTTCCCCGATCGTTATAAGGTGTGTCGTTTCTCACGACTTGCCGACGGCCATGCAGCGGGTTGCCAGGAGGGCCGACTGTGACTCGCCTTCCCGACGTTCTGCTGCACCTGTGTGGGGCTGCGGAATGGTCTCGGACGCGTGAATGCGGCGGCATCCGTCCGGATCCGTCCAGCGGTATCGAGTACATCCACCTGTCCGCGCCCGCGCAGGTGCACCTGCCGGCCAACCGGCTCTACCGCGGTCGCGACGACTTGGTGCTGTTGCACGTGGACCCTGGGCTGTTGTGCTCACCCGTGCTGTGGGAACCCGGGGTGTCCACCGACCCCGAGTCGATGCTTTTCCCACACCTGTACGGTCCGCTTCCGATACGAGCCGTGATCGACGTCACCGCCTACCCGCCGGGCCCCGACGGCACGTTCCCGCCACTCGCCGGGCTTGCGGATGCTAAGTAGGCGTCGACCTCGATTTCCACCAGCAAGTCGGGCGCGATCAACGCGGAGACTTCGACCATGGTGGCCACCGGACGGATCCCGCCGAAAACCCGCGCATGCACCGCGGCGACGTCGCGCCAGCGCGAGATGTCGGTCAGGAAAATGCGCGTGCGGACCACGTCGCTGAGCGCTGCGCCCGCCTCCTGCAGTGCAATTTCTATGCGGCGCAAAGCGTCTCGCGTTTGCGCCGCGATATCGCCTGCTGGGCCGGCGCCGGTTGTCCCGGCCACGGCCACATACGGGCCTACGCGGACGGCGCGCGCGTAACCGACCACCGATTCGAACTCGGATTCCGAGAAGACGAGTTTGCGACTGGCTGCCATGCGGCCACGTTAGCCTTCACCGGCGGCCCGCGACGATGCGATTGCGAAACCACTGTGCGACAACTCATCAGCTGCGGCGGATGCGGAAGACAAGCATCGCGACCAGACACAGCCCGAGTACTAATTCGCACCAGAAGAAAGACAGGTAATCGATGAGCGCACCAACGGCTGGTGCGTTGGGCATCGAGTTGCGCACCGCCGAATACGAAAACAGAAGAACACCCAGGAATGAGATGAAGTTGCCGTCAGGCTGCTTGTCCCTGCGGATTTGATTCGCGGTGAAGACCACTGCCAGGATCGTCAACGCCCACATGAGCAAGACGATGAAGACCGCGAAGATCCATGAGGAAGGCGCGCGGCCCACGCTGATCGTCAGGTCATTGCCCTCGTTCGGTTCCCGTGGTGGGTTGCCAATGTTGATGCTGTAGCCGTGCACCGACCCGTCGGCGATCAGCACTGTCGGCACGGGGGAGCCGTCGGCGGCGACGATCCGCACACTGAAGAGCGCGGTGTAGTGATCGAACGGATACTGGCTGATATCGCCGGACTCGAGTGCGACCGGCAACGTTCGTGATGTCATCAATCCGCCGGCGGCGAACGATTCGTCAACCAAACCCGCGCCGCCGACCGCGACGACTCGGACGTTCTTGGTCAGGAACATCCCTTCTTGAGCGAAGCGTCCTCTCGGCTCGAATTCGAGCCCGACCACCAACTGGTCGTCTGCGGGGGAGATTTTCTGGACGTCGGCATGAATGCGAATACCGTCGCTGAGGTTCCTATCGCCGTTTGCTCCCGACGGGTGGCCGGCCTCCTCATAGGAGACGGCGGTGCTGGTCACGACGGCCAGGAACACCGTCGCTGCAAGCAGCAGGAGCGAACGCCGGCTGCGCGCTGCCGTGACAACAGGTTTAACGTCAACGGCCACGCCCAAATCGTAGAGGGGTCAACCCATCCCGGCGCTTCGACGGTTGAACGACCGGTGAACACCTATCAACTAGTCCAGGTAGTCGCGCAGGACCTGAGAACGACTGGGGTGGCGCAACTTTGACATCGTCTTCGACTCGATCTGTCGGATGCGTTCGCGCGTCACACCGTAAACCTGGCCGATCTCGTCGAGGGTGCGCGGCTGGCCGTCGGTCAGTCCGAAGCGCAGCCGTACTACGCCGGCCTCCCGCTCGGACAGCGTCTCCAGCACCGACTGCAGCTGATCCTGCAGCAACGTGAACGACACCGCGTCGACGGCCACCACCGCTTCGCTGTCTTCGATGAAATCGCCGAGCTGGCTGTCGCCCTCGTCGCCGATCGTCTGGTCCAGCGAGATCGGCTCGCGGGCGTACTGCTGGATCTCGAGCACCTTCTCCGGCGTGATGTCCATCTCCTTGGCCAGCTCCTCAGGGCTGGGCTCGCGGCCCAGGTCCTGCAGCAGCTCGCGCTGGATGCGACCCAGCTTGTTGATCACCTCGACCATGTGCACCGGAATGCGGATCGTGCGGGCCTGATCGGCCATCGCGCGGGTGATGGCCTGGCGGATCCACCACGTCGCATACGTGGAAAACTTGTATCCCTTTGTGTAGTCGAACTTCTCGACCGCGCGGATCAAGCCCAGGTTGCCTTCCTGGATGAGGTCCAGAAACGCCATTCCGCGGCCGGTGTAGCGCTTGGCCAGCGAAACCACCAGGCGCAGATTGGCTTCCAACAAGTGGTTCTTTGCGCGGTCGCCGTCGCGGCAGATCCACATCATGTCGCGGCGCTGCGCGGCGGGCAGTTTCTCGCCCTTCTCGGCGTACTCGCTCATCAGCTGGGTCGCGTAGAGGCCGGCTTCGATCCTCTTCGCCAGCTCGACCTCTTCCTCGGCGTTGAGCAGCGCCACCTTGCCGATCTGCTTGAGGTAGGCGCGAACCGAGTCGGCGGAGGCCGTGAGCTCGGCGTCCTTGCGGGCCTGACGGAGCGCCTCGGATTCGTCTTCGTCCCACACGAAATCCCCGGAAGCCTTGTCCTTCTCGGAGGGCTCGGCGATCTCCTCGTCCTCGTCGGCGACGGCCTCGCCGGGCGCGACGACGGCCGGCGCCGCAACGTCCTCCTCGCCCTCCCCGATGTCGACAACCGGCTCGAGCTCGGCTTCCGCGGCATCCGGCGCCACGTCAACCTCGAGGTCGTCGAGATTCAGGTCCTCGGCATCGAGGTCGAGATCCTCGGCGGGATCGGCCTCGAGGTCCGGTTCGACGTCGAGATCTTCGACCTCGACGTTGGTGGCGTCGGCATCCAGGAGTTCCGGGGCCTCCTCGGCACCCTCGGGTGCCGCTTTGGGTGCTGCTTTCGTCCCGCGGGCCGGCGGCGTCTTGGCGCCGCCGCTCTTGGCCAGGGGACGGGTCTTCTTTGCGGTGTCGCCAGCCGCGGTCGCGCTCGCGGCCTCGTGCTCTTTCGAGGACTTGGCGGGGCGCGGTGCCGCCTTGGTGGCGCGCGTGGCCGGGGCGGCACCATTGGCGGCCTTAGCCGCCGATCGCTTAGCGGGGGTCGGTGGAGACTTCGTGGCGTTGCGTTTCGCCGGCGCCTCGGACGCCGGGCTTGCCTTCGTCGCTGCCACGTACACCCCTTCGGTCGGATCACTTTCGGTGGTTCTGGGCATGGGTTTTCCGAAAGTGTCTGCTATGTCGAATGTCGGCGTTGATCTCAGCGTAAATGATCGCACGCTATCAGTCGGGCGCCGAGAACCGCCGAGAACCAGTCGAGGACCATTGTAACGACAGGGCCCGTCCGTACCGGCCGACCGGGCAATATTCAGTGCGTCACGTCGGAGGTCGCCGCCATGGCGGCGCCCACGATCCCCGCGGTGTTCTGCAGCGCCGCGGCCACCACCGGGGTGCGGTTTTCGAGCAGTGGCAGCCACTTGTCGGCCTTGCGGCTGATGCCGCCGCCGGCGATGAACAGATCCGGCCAGATCACGTTCTCGATGGCCACCAGGACCCTGGTCACCTGCGTGGTCCACTTTTCGTAGCTCCAGCCGTTGCGCTCTTTGACCGACGACGCCGCGCGGTGCTCGGCCTCCTTGCCGCCCACCTCGAGATGCCCGAGCTCGGTGTTGGGTATCAGCGTGCCGTTGTGAATGACCGCTGATCCGATGCCCGTACCGAAGGTCAACAGTACGACCAGGCCGGATCGGTCCCTGCCCGCCCCGTAGCGCTCCTCCGCAAGTCCCGCGGCGTCGGCGTCGTTGAGAATGGTGACCTCCTGGCCAGCGAGCTCGGCGCCGATGACGTCGCGCGCATTGACCCCGATCCAGCCCTTGTCGACGTTGGCCGCCGTCTGGACGATGCCATGGGTGACCACGCCGGGGTACGTCACGCCCAGGGGACCGGTCCAGGCGAATCCGTTGACCACCTCGGCGATGGCCTTGGCGACCGCCTCCGGCGTTGCCGGCTGCGGGGTCAACACCTTGATCCGTTCACCGATCAGCAGGCCGGTGTCCATGTCGACGATGCCGCCCTTGATGCCGCTGCCACCGACATCGACACCGAATCCACGGCGCTTCGGACTGCCGGCGACCGTGTCCCTGCCGGTCGTATCCGCGATCGAGTCGGTGCTGGTCATCGTGACTCCTCAGCGAGACTGTGCTGTCCGCTCACCTTAGCCTGGCGACGACGCGGCTTGGGGTGTCTGAATGGCCGTGCCGACCTGTGATGCGATAGAGCCGTGACGCGACCCGAGGACTTGCCCGCGCGGCTGCGTTCGGTCGCCGAAGCGCTGGCCGCCGAGGCGGCCGAGCTGGTGAGGCGCCGCCGCCCCGAGGTGTTCGGGGCCCGGGCGGGCTCCCCGAATGGCCCACCGCGCGGCGCCGTGCGGTCGAAGACCACGCCGACCGATCCGGTCACCGTCGTCGATACGGAAACGGAGCGGTTGTTGCGAGATCGGCTGGCGCAATTGCGGCCGGGAGACCCGATACTCGGGGAGGAGGGCGGCGGCCCCGCCGATGCGGGCGCCACGGCCGCCGACGCGGTCACCTGGGTGCTGGACCCCATCGACGGCACGGTCAATTTCGTCTACGGCATACCGGCCTACGCGGTCTCGGTCGGCGCGCAGCTCAACGGCGTCTCGGTCGCGGGCGCCGTGGCGGACGTCGTCGCCGGCCGGGTGTACTCGGCGGCGGCGGGCCTCGGGGCGCACGTGGTCGACGAGCACGGGCTGACCCCGCTGCGATGCGCGGACGTCGACGATTTGTCGATGGCGTTGCTGGGCACCGGCTTCGGTTACTCACCGCGGCGCCGGGCGACGCAGGCGGCCCTGTTGGCGCAGCTGCTGCCGGTGGTCCGCGACGTTCGTCGCATCGGCTCCGCGGCGCTGGACTTGTGCATGGTTGCGGCGGGCCGGCTGGATGCCTACTACGAGCACGGCCTGCAATTGTGGGATTGCGCCGCCGGCGCGCTGATCGCGGCCGAGGCCGGGGCGCGGGTGTACTTGCCGCCGCGGTACGGCAGCGAGGCCGGCTTGGTGGTTGCGGCGGCGCCCGGGATCGCCGACGAACTGTGGGCGGCCCTGCAGCGGTTCAACGGGCTCGACCCGGTCCAGGACTGAATCAGCAGCTGCTGGCGTGCACCTTTTGCAGCAGAGCGGGATCTGACGGCTCGGTGGCGCCCGGGCGCAGGCTGGCGAGCACCGTATCGATGTCGTCGGTGTGCGCCAGCGCCGTGAAGTCCGTGCCGAGAGCGAGGTCGACGGAGTCATCGGCGCGATTGTCGTTGAACAGTTCAGCGCACGGCGCCACCAGCCACACCGCGGCCGCGGTTGCCTGCCCGGCGGTCCCGAACCGGATCTCTCCCTGACAGTTCAACCTGGTGCCGGCATACAGGGGGTCGTTGGCGGCGGTGGGCTGCGCGAAGCCCAGGTCTTTCATCGCGCCGGCCACGTCTGCAGCCTGTCCGCCCCGGCCGCTGGCGTTGAGCACGCGGACCTTGGTGTCGCTGAGTTTGGCTGGGGTGACGTCCACCATGGCGCTGCGCGACACCTGCTCGCCGAGCTGGGTCGGCGCCCCTCCGGCGGGTTGCGGCGGTGGGTTGCAGACCGCGGTCTCGTGCTCCTTCGCCGGGCGCGTCAGCGCCATCGTCCACACCACTCCCGTGACCACCACCAGGAAGGCCAGCGCGAAGATGGCGGGCCGTGGATTGCGTCGCCGAAAGGGCCTGCCGTGCTTGTCGAAGGCGGTACCTTCGGTGATTTGTGCGACCACAGCTGCACTCTAAACGCACTGCTGAAGCCCCTCGAAAATGGCCGGATACGAACTGTGACGTAAATCACACCTGAATGGTTGGTGATACGGGCACGAATCGTTTTGTCGATGCGTTCGACGCTGGTACAAAGCGTTGCTTGAGGTAATGAGGGCATGTGAGGGGATGAGAATGCCTACCGATTATGACGCTCCGCGGCGCACCGAGACCGACGATGTCTCGGAAGACTCGCTGGAGGAACTCAAAGCGCGAAGGAACGAAGCGGCCTCGGCCGTGGTGGACGTAGACGAATCGGAATCCGCCGAGAATTTCGAGCTGCCCGGCGCCGACCTCTCCGGTGAAGAGCTGTCGGTGCGCGTCATCCCGAAGCAGGCCGACGAATTCACCTGCTCGAGTTGCTTCCTGGTGCAACACCGGAGCCGGCTCGCCACCGAGAAAAACGGCGTGATGATCTGTACCGATTGCGCGGCCTGATAGCTGCGCTCAGCGTGTCAAGGCCGACAGCACCCGCTCGGGGTGACGGCAGCTCACCAGCCAGTACGGCGTGGGATCGTCGGGGTCATGCAGGACCAGCAAAACCATGGGGCCGACCCATGCCCGATGCAGCACATAAGCTGCCGGGTCGAGCTGGCGACCGAGGGCTGCCGACTTTGCCGTGGGCGCGACCTCGGCGGACCGGGCGATCACGTTGACCGGCAGGTGCGCTTCCCCGGCCCACAGCTGCACGCCGTCCTCGGTGTTCGGGCCGACCGTGACGCGGACCTCGATGCGGCCGAGCCACAACAGGGCGCCGGCCGCCGCGATGAACAGGATCGCGAATGGCAGCCAGCCGGGGAGGGCCCGAACGCCCAGGTTGACCTCGAAGGCGATCAGTGCCGCCAGCCCGAAGGCCGGCGGCCACCACCACCAGGGCACCCACAGTCGTTCGCGATATCGCACGCTGTGCGGCGCGACACGCGAGCCGGACACGCGGTCAAGGGTAATCTGTGGCCCCGTGTCGACCAGTCTGGCCTTGAAATGAAAATCGTGCGCCTCGACCCCGAACTTCCGCTGCCCAGCCGAGCCCACGACGGCGATGCCGGGCTCGACCTCTACAGCGCCGAAGACGTCAAGCTCGACCCCGGTAACCGCGCCCTGGTGCGCACCGGCGTCGCGGTCGCCATTCCGTTCGGGATGGTCGGCTTAGTCCATCCGCGGTCGGGATTGGCTGCGCGCGTGGGACTTTCGATCGTCAACAGTCCGGGTACCATCGACGCGGGCTATCGTGGCGAGATCAAAGTCGCGTTGATCAATCTTGACCCCGAAGAGCCCATCGTGGTGCATCGGGGCGACCGCATCGCCCAGTTGCTGGTTCAGCGGGTCGAGTTGGTGGAGCTGGTCGAGGTGTCATCGTTCGACGTGGCCGGGCTGGCCGAAACGTCCCGTGGCGACGGTGGTCACGGTTCATCCGGCGGACATGCGAGTTTGTGATGGCTGCATTAGGTAGACGCTCAGGCAACGACGACAGCGACGAGCCGGTGGACGCCGACGCCGTCGCCGATCCGCTGGACGCGGAGTTCGACGAGGAGCTCGAGGGACCGTTCGACATCGACGACTTCGACGACCCGGCGGTCGCCGAGGTCGCTCGCCTCGACCTGGGCTCGGTGCTCATTCCGATGCCGGAGACCGGTCAGCTGCAGGTCGAGCTGACCGAAACCGGTGTGCCCAGCGCGGTGTGGGTCGTCACACCCAACGGTCGTTTCACGATCGCCGCCTACGCGGCGCCCAAGACCGGCGGCCTGTGGCGCGAGGTGGCCGGAGAGCTCGCCGAGTCGCTGCGCAAGGACTCGGCCAAGGTCAGCATCAAGGATGGGCCCTGGGGTCGCGAGGTGGTGGGCACCGCCTCCGGCGTGGTCCGCTTCATTGGGGTCGACGGCTATCGATGGATGATCCGCTGTGTCGTCAACGGGGCGCCCGAGACCATCGACGCGTTGGATCGGGAGGCGCGTACCGCCTTGGCGGACACGGTGGTTCGCCGCGGTGACACCCCGCTGCCTGTCCGCACGCCGTTGCCCGTGGTGCTGCCCGAGCCCATGGCCGAACAGCTGCGGGCGGCCGCGGCCGCCCAGCAGGCGCAGCAACAGCAAGTGGCCCAACAGCCGCCCAACGATCCGGCGGCACGGCGCAGCGCCGAGGGATCGGCCATGCAACAGCTGCGGACCATTACCGGCGGTTGACGCCCCTAGAGATCGGCGAGGGCGTCCACACAGGCCTTTCCCAGCGCTGCCGGCTCCGCGCCGATCTGATCCAGTGTCACCGTCCGCATGCCGGCGCGCGGCGCCGCCGTGGCCCAGTCGACGCCGACCTGCAAGGGGTGGATGGGGTCGTCGACCGCGGCGGCCACACCCAGTGGCGGGCGCAGCCGGGTCAGTTCGGCGCAGCTCGGCGCGACGAAGGCCGCCGCTTCTTCCATAGCGTCGGGAAGCGCCGGCCACTGGCGGCGCCACGACCGGGCCAGCTCGTCGGCCAACCATGCCGGGCTGGATGCCCTCAGCCGCTTCGTCGCCGCGGCCAGACCGTCGGCACGCAGCTGGGCGGCCGAGTGCCGGGCTGCGAGGGCGGCCGGCGCGGACGCGGGTGCCCCCGCCCAGGCCGGCAGCGCGGCCAGGACCGCGACCACCCGGTCGGGATGCGCGAGCGCCCAGGCGGTCGCGACGGCCGCGCCGATCGAGACGCCGCCGACGCCGATGGGTCCTTCGCTTGCGGCGTGGTCCAGCGCGGAAAGATAGCCGTCGATCAACCGGTCGGGCCGGGGCGGCGGTGCCACCAGCACCGCGCCGACCCCGGCCAAGGGGCCGGAAAACGCCCGCCGGACGTAGTCGTCATCGGAGCCCGTTCCGGGCAACAACACGGTTGCCACACCGCGCAGATCGACAGCCACCCCTTGATAGTGCCCGGCCGGATACAGGTCCGGAAAAATAGGTTTGATTTGAATTGGCGTCGGGGAACCTCGAGGTCTACGGTTTCCGTTGGCATAGGCAGAAGCACCGCTTCAGAGGCTCGTACAGCGTCGTCAGGAGTGGCCATGAAGGCCCAAGGTTATTTGCGTCGCCTCACACGTCGGTTGACGGAGGACCCGGAGCAGCTGGACTCCGAGGAGTTGTCGGACGAGGTTGCCAGCACCGGCGCCCAGCGCGCTATCGACTGCCAACGCGGCCAGGAGGTCACGATGGTGGGCACGCTGCGCAGCGTGGAGTGCAACGGCAAGGGTTGCTCCGGCGGAGTGCGGGCCGAGTTTTTCGACGGCAGCGACACCGTGACGTTGGTGTGGTTGGGTCAGCGCCGCATACCCGGCATCGATTCAGGCCGCACGCTGCGCGTGCGGGGTCGCCTCGGCAAGCTGGAGAACGGCGCCAAGGCCATCTACAACCCGCATTACGAAATTCAGCGGTGAGCGTCCCCGGTAAGACCACTCAACGCCTCAGCCCGGACCGCCTGCTGGCACAGGCGGGCGGGGTGAGCGGTGTCATCTACTCGTCGCTGCCGGTGGTCGTCTTCGTTGCGGTTTCGAGCCTGTCGGGTCTGTTGCCCGCGATCGCGTCCGCGCTGGGCGTGGCGGCGCTGGTCTTGCTGTGGCGGCTGATTCGCCGGGAATCGACGCAGCCGGCGTTGTCGGGCTTCATCGGCGTCGCCGTCTGCGCCCTGATCGCCTACCTGGTGGGGCAGTCCAAGGGCTACTTCCTGCTGGGCATCTGGATGTCGTTGCTGTGGGCGGTCGTTTTCGCGGTGTCGGTGCTGATCCGCCGCCCCGCGGTCGGCTACGCCTGGAGCTGGGCCGGCGGCCACGATCGCCGCTGGCGCGAAGTCCGCAGGGCCGTTTACGCGTTCGACGTCGCGACCCTGTGCTGGACAGCGGTTTTCGCCGCCCGCTTCGTGGTCCAGCGGCTGCTGTACGACTCCGATCACACCGGATGGCTGGGGGTGGCGCGGATCGGGATGGGTTGGCCGCTGACCGCGCTGGCCGCTCTGGCGACGTATGCCGCGATCAAGGCCGCTCAGCGCGCGCTCTCGGCACAGGAGGCCGCGAGCGCCGACTGCTAGTCGGCGGCCCGGGAACCCTCCGGCAGCAGGAGCTTGCGCAGGTCCTCCTCGACCTCGGGGACGGCGACGAGCAGCAACTCGTCGCCGCCCTCGAGCGGCTCGTCGGCCTCCGGCACGATCACCCGCGGTCCCCGCAAAATCGTCACCAGCGCGGCGTCTCGTGGCAGTTGCAATCGGCGCACCGGCCTGCCACCCCACGGTGTGTCGTCGGGCAGGGTGATCTCGACGAGATTGGCCTGACCAGTCCGGAACTCCATGAGGCGCACCAGATCCCCGACCGCGACGGCCTCCTCGATCAGCGAGGCCAGCATGCGTGGAGTGGAAACCGCCACATCGACACCCCAGGCGTCGGTGAACAGCCACTCGTTGCGGGGGTCATTGACCCGGGCCACTACGCGCGGGACCGCGAACTCCGTCTTGGCGAGCAGGCTGAGCACCACGTTGACCTTGTCGTCGCCCGTCGCGGCCACGACCACTTCGAAATCCTCGAGGTGGACCGACTGCAGCAAGCTCAGCTCGCAGGCATCGCCAAGACGCCAGTGCGCGGCCGGGATCGCGTCGACGTCGACGTGGTCGGGGTTGCGCTCGATCAGAGTCACGTCGTGGTCGTTGGCGACGAGTTCGCGGGTGACCGAGCGGCCGACCGCGCCGGCACCGGCGACAGCTACTTTCATGTTCGGGCTCCGGTCTCGAGATCCTCACTGGGCGGCAATGCCGCGATGGCCACCGCTTCGGCGGTCCGGCCGGAAATCGCCGCGATATAGACCTGGTCGCCGGCCTGGATGACGGTCTTCGGCTCCGGCAACACTCCGGTTCCAAAGCGGATCAAGAAGGCCACCCGGGCGCCGGTGGCCTGCTCCAAGTCGGTGGCCCGGTGTCCCACCCAGTCCTCGTGCAGATCGACCGCCGCGACGGCGACGGTACCGGTCGGATCGCGCCACTTGGCCGTCTCGCCTTCGCGGGTGAGCGCGTTCAGCAGCCGATCGGTGGTCCAGGGGACCGTGGCGATCGTCGGGATACCGAGGCGTTCGTAGACCTCGGCGCGCTTGGCGTCGTAAATCCGGGCGACGACGCGCTGCACTCCGAAGCTCTCCCGGGCCAGCCGGGCCGAGATGATGTTCGAGTTGTCCCCGGATGACACGGCGGCGAACGCGTCGGCTTCCCGTATGCCCGCCCGCAGCAGAACGTCTCGGTCAAAACCCTGGCCCAGCACCCGCTCGCCGGCGAACTCCTGGCTGAGCCGGTTAAACGCGGTGCTGTCGCGGTCGATGACGGCGACGTCATGGCCGATGCGGGAGAGCCCGTCGGCCAGCGACGAACCCACCCGGCCGCAACCCATCACAACCACGCGCACTTGCGGTCCTCTCGGCTGCGTCCTGTGTTCCTCATTCTCGCCTAGGAAACGCTATCAAGCTCCCGTGCGCTTACCCTTGGCTCTCGTGTCGAAAGTTTCAACCGCCGCGCGCCGGTTGATTATCGGCCGGCCGTTTCGCAGCGACCGACTGAGTCACACCCTGCTCCCCAAGCGCATCGCCCTTCCGGTGTTCGCGTCGGATGCGCTCTCCTCGGTGGCCTACGCACCCGAGGAGGTCTTCCTGATGCTGTCGGTGGCCGGGGTCGCCGCCTACGCGCTGACGCCGTGGATCGGTTTGGCCGTGGCCGCCGTGATGTTGGTCGGCGTCTTCATTTCGTTCACGCTGAGCCAGATCGGTATGGTCAGGCACTGGACCCGCTTGCTGCGCACCGAGACCAATGCGCGGGTGCGTCGCAAGATGATGCGTTCCCGGGTGGTCAACACCGTCGGATTGCTTTCCACCGGTGCGGTGTTGCTGGTCGTCCTGGTCACC
>NZ_JAFBAT010000073.1 GCF_019247615.1 Mycobacterium sp.
TCAGCTGCGGGGCCAGCGGCTCGCCGGTCAACGCCCGCCGTGCACCCAAATCGGCGGCCTCGTCGATGCGCCGGCCCGCCTCGGGCTTGGTGATCCGCAACCTATCGGCCAACGCCGAGCGCAGCGTGCCACCCAGCTCTTCTTCACTGCCCTGCGCCCCCAGCTGATTGATCAACGCGTGCTGCGGGGAGCCCAGCCGACGCGCCATGCACTCGAGACGCTCAAGCGCCCGCAACCGCTCCGGTGTGGTAAACACCTCAAACGACAAGGCGCACAAGCGGTCCAGGACGGCATCCAGCGCGTCGAAGACTTCGACGATCTGCTCACGACTGCCCGACCCCATACCGGAAACATACGGACACCCACCGACAAAAACGCCGACTTTGTGACCACTGAAACCGCAGTGACACAAGCGATTACAACATGCCCTTACTCTCTGGCCTCGCCCGAGTGCATCTTCACCGCGGCGTCGACATTAGCCTTCCGGTCCTCCCCGGCACCCTTCGCCGCGGCCTTCTTGCGCTTGGCCACGACGGAGTCGACCGCGCCGTTGAGCGCGGACCCCAGGGGGAAGCCGAGATAGTGGGTGAGGAAGACGGCCATCTCCTTCAGCTCGGCCTCGGTCAGCTCGCCGTTGAGCAGCGCGGCGTTGATCTGGATCTCGGCGAGGTCACGCTTTCCGACCGCGGTCACGGCGGTCAGCGTCATGATGCGCTTGTCGCGCATCGACAATCCCGGCCGGGTCCAGATGGTGCCGAACAAGTGATCGACGGTCAGGTCGAAGTAGGGGTCGCCCTCGATGTCGGGCATCTCCCATCCGTAGACCTCGTTCATCTTCTCGAGGCCTTTGCGGCGCAGCTCGTCCATTTATGTGTCTTTCTCCGTGTGCGGCACGCCGAGGCCCGCCGCCAGATTTGCAAAGGCCAGCTGCGCCATCGGCAGATCGACCGACACCGAATCACCCAGCGCCAGCGCCAGGCTCAGGTCCTTCTCGCCGAGCCCACGGGTGTGCAGGAATGGCTGGTACAGGAAGTTCTCCGGCTCCAGGTCGTTCATGCTCTCGCGCACCATGATCGCACCCGGTCCGCCAGTGAGAGCGTCGGTGTGGCGCACCACCCGCCCGAGCGCCTGCAGATCCAGCCCGGCGGCCTCGGCCAGCTTCATGGCCTCGCATGCCGCGGCGTACGAGGTGAACGTCAACATGTTGCGCGCCAGCTTCATTCGGGTCCCGGCGCCCGGCTCTCCGGCATGGATCACCATCGCGGCCCAGTGTTTGAACGCCGGCTTGATCCGTTCGTACACTTCACGATCGGCCCCCACCATGGTGGCCAGCTCGCCCTTCGCGGCTGCGGCCGCGCCACCGCTGACCGGCGCGTCGACGACGTGAATGTCGCGCGGCCTCAGCTCGCGGGCCAACTCGACGGCGGTGGTGTCGCTGATCGTCGAGTGGATCGCGATGACCGTTCCGGGCTTGGCGTGCACCGCGAGCTCACCGACGACCTCACGCACCTGCGCGTCGTCCAGGACGGTGATATGAACGATGTCGGCCGCGGCGACGTCGGCGACGCTGTCGGCCAGGCCGGCGCCCTTCTCGGCCAGCGGCGTCATCGCCTCGCTCCGGATGTCGTAGACCGTCACCCCGCCCGGCCATTCCGTCATCTTCGTGGCCATCGGCGCGCCCATGTTGCCGAGACCGATGTAGCCAAGCTTCAAGTCTTGACTCATGAGCGGAAGATCTGCCCGCCGTCGACGTTGAAGATCTGCCCGGTGATCCAGGACGCCTCGTCGGAGAGCAAGAACAGGCACATCCCGACCAAGTCCTCGGGAGTTCCCATGCGCGACAAGGGAAGACCCTTGACGATGTCGTCCACGATTTCCTTCGGAGTGGTCGTCCGGTTGGCCTCCGTGTCGATGGGCCCGGGCGCGATGGCGTTGATCCGAATGTTCTGGCCGCCGAGTTCGCGCGAGAGCTGCTGCGTCAGCCCGTTGATGCCCACCTTCGCCAGGCCGTAGTAGTTCGCGTACAGCCATGCGGCGGTGGACGACTGGTTGACGATCGCGCCGCCGCCGCGCTTGGCCATCTTCTTGTAGACGGCACGGGTGCACCACAGCGCGCCGTCGAGGTTCACGCTCATGAACGTCTTGTAGTACTCGGGGTCGACGGTCAGCAGGAAATCCAGCTTCATGCCCCCGAAGATCGCGGCGTTGTTGACCAGATAATCGATGCCGCCGAACTCGGCCAGGGTACGGTCGGCCATCGCCTTCGCCGACGCGGGGTCGGACACATCGACCGCAACGGCCAGCGCGGTGCCACCGTTGGCGACGATCTGCTTTGCCACACCTTCGGCCGAATCGACCTTGATATCGGCCACCACGACGGCGGCGCCCTCACGGGCCAGCGCCTCGGCGTACGCCTGGCCGATGCCGCCACCGGACCCGGTGACAATTGCTACCTTGTTCTCGAATCGCATAATCCACCTCTCAGCGCCGTCAATTCCCGGCAGTGGCAATGAGTTTGGTTTCCAGGTACTCCTCGAAACCGGCCAGTCCCATCTCGCGGCCGTTCCCGGACTGCTTGTAGCCGCCGAACGGCGCGTCGGCCGAATACCAGACGCCGCCATTCACATTGATCGTGCCCGCCCGGACCCGCGCGGCAACGTCGGCCGCCCTATTCGGGTCAGCGCCGAACACCGTGCCCGAAAGGCCGTACGGCGAGTCGTTGGCGATGCGAACGGCGTCGTCGTCGCCGTCGTGCGGAATCACCGTCAGTACCGGACCGAAAATCTCCTCGCGCGCGCAGCGTGCGTCGTTGCCCAGCCCCGCGATGACGGTGGGCTCGATGAAGAAGCCGACGTCGCGGTCGGCCGGCCGCCCGCCGCCGCACGCGAACGTCCCGCCCTCAGCCGTCGCAGAGTCGAGGTAGCCCTGTACCCGATCCCGCTGCCGCGCCGAGATCAACGGCCCGCAAACGGTTCCCGGGTCGTCGGGGTCGCCGGGCTTGATGCCCGCCATGGTCGCGGCCGCGATGGAGACGGCCTCGTCGTAGCGCGCCCGGGGTACCACCAGCCGCGTCGTGATCGCGCAGCCCTGCCCGGCGTGCATGCACACCGAGAACGCCGCCACTCCTACCGCGCCACCCAGGTCGGCGTCATCGAGCACGATGAACGCCGACTTGCCGCCCAGCTCGAGGAAGACCTTCTTGATGGTCGCGGCACCGTCGGCCATCACGGCGCGTCCGGTGGCCGTCGATCCGGTGAACGAAACCATGTCCACCCGTGGGTCTTTGGCCAGCAACGCGCCCACGCCGTGATCACTGGAGGTCACGATGTTGATGACACCCGGTGGAAAGTCGGTGTTTTCGGCGATGAGTTCCCCCAGGACGGCCGCGCACCAGGGTGTGTCGGGGGCGGGCTTCAAGACGACGGTGTTCCCCGCGGCCAGCGCCGGCCCGATCTTGGCCAGGTTGATCTGGTGGGGGAAGTTCCACGGGGTGATGGCGCCGACGACGCCGACGGCCTCCCGGGCGATGGTGCGCCGGGTCCGGATGCCCATGGGCGCCGCCTCGCCGAGATCCTGGTTGTAGACGTAGGATTCGGCGGTATCCGCCGCGAACGCCAGGTCGTTGACCGGGATCTCGAGTTGTGCGATCGCGGTGAGCATCCGCGGCGCGCCCACTTCCGATATCGTCAGCTCCCGCAATTCCTCGAGGTGTTGCTGCATGGCTGCGCGCAGCTGCCGCACGCACCGCACCCGCAACTCGGTGTTGCGGGACCAGTCCGTGTCGTCGAAGGCCCGCCGTGCCGCATCGATCGCGCGGCTCATGTCGTCCGCGTCGGCGTCGGCGGCAACTCCCAGCACTTCCTCGGTTGCCGGGTTGATCGTCGGGAAGGTGCCGGCGTTTCCGGGCGACATCTTCCCGTCGATGAACAGTGCACTCACGCCGTCGGGCACCAACGCCATCGCTCGCTCCAATCGGGTGGACACTTGTCCGATATGGTCCTTTCGAACCATAGCGGCCGAGGCGTTCCAAGTGCAAGCAGGAGGGTTCTTCCGAAATCACTAACGGCCAATTAGCAGGCAATTTGATGACCCGGCTTGCCTCGGGGCCCACAGATCGGATAGCTTGGACATGTGTCCAGCGATTCCGTGGTCGCGATCACCTCCGACACTGGCCCGGCCCGGGACGTGCCGCGCAACCGCCGCCAGGAGGAGACCTTTCGCAAGGTGCTCGCCGCCGGCTTCGAGACTCTGCGCGAGAAGTCCTACGCCGACTTGACGGTGCGCGCGGTGGCGGCGCGGGCCAAAGTCTCCCCGGCCACCGCCTACACCTACTTCTCATCGAAGAATCATCTGATCGCCGAGGTCTACCTCGATCTCGTGCGGCAGGTGCCGTACTTCACCGACGTGAACGAGCCGATGAGGACTCGGGTGGACAAGTCATTGCGTCAGCTGGCTCTGGTGGTGGCCGACGAACCCGAGGTCGCCGCGGCGTGCACGACGGCGCTGCTGTCGGGGGGCGCCGATCCGGCGGTGCGGTCGGCGCGCGACCACATCGGCGGCGAGATCCATCGGCGCATCACCTCGGCGATCGGGCCGGACGCCGATCCGCTCACGGTCTCCGCGCTCGAGATGACGTTCTTCGGCGCGCTGGTCAACGCCGCCAGCGGCGCCTACACGTACCACGAAATCGCCGACCGTCTCGGTTATGTCGTCGGCCTCATCCTGCCGTCCGGAGAAAACACATGACCGTACAGACCGAGAAGCCGGTCCTGGATCCCTACGATTATGACTTCCACGAGGATCCGTACCCGTACTACAAGCGGCTGCGCGACGAGGCCCCGCTGTACCGCAACGACGAACTGAAGTTCTGGGCGTTGTCGCGGCACCAGGACGTATGGCAAGGCTTCCGCAACAGCACGTCGCTGTCCAACCGCGACGGCGTGTCACTGGACCCCGTGTCGCGCGGGCCGCACGCATCAAAGACGATGTCGTTTTTGGCGATGGACGATCCCACCCATCTGCGCCTGCGCACGCTGGTGTCGAAAGGCTTCACCCCGCGCCGGATTCGGGAGCTTGAGCCGCGGATCACGGAGCTCGCCACCCAGCACCTCGACGTCATGCTGGAGAAGGCGAGCTCGGGAACCGTCGACTACGTGGCGGAATTCGCCGGCAAGCTCCCGATGGACGTGATCTCCGAGCTGATGGGCGTGCCGCCGGCCGACCGAGACCGTATCCGCGCCATGGCCGACGGCGTGATGCACCGCGAGGACGGCGTCAACGACGTTCCCGCGTCGGCGATCGAGGCGTCGATCAACCTCATCGTCTATTACCAGGAGATGATCGCCGAACGCCGCACGAAGCCGACCGAGGACCTGACGTCGGCGCTGCTGGCCGCCGAGATCGACGGCGACCGGCTGACCGACGAGGAGATTCTCGGCTTCATGTTCCTGATGGTGATTGCCGGAAACGAGACGACCACCAAACTCCTTGCCAATGCGGCTTTTTGGGGCCACCGGAATCCCGATCAGCTGGCCCCGCTTTACGCCGATCTCTCTCGGGTGCCGCTGTGGGTCGAGGAGACGCTGCGTTACGACACGTCCAGCCAGATCCTCGCACGCACGGTGTCCAAAGAGCTTACGCTCTACGACACCACGATCCCCGAGGGTGACGTCCTGCTGCTGCTGCCGGGGTCGGCGCATCGCGACGAGCGGGTGTTCGACGACCCCGATGACTACCGGATCGGGCGCGACATCGGGCCCAAGCTCTTGAGTTTCGGCAGCGGCGCGCACTTTTGCCTGGGCGCGCACCTCGCGCGGATGGAGGCACGGGTGGCGCTCACCGAACTGTTCAAGCGAATCCGCGGATACGAGGTCGACGAGGCCAACTCCGTCCGCGTCCACTCCAGCAACGTCCGCGGGTTCGCGCACCTACCCATCAGTGTGGAGGTGTCGTAAATGCCGCGCTTCGAACCGCATCCGGCGCGCAGGCCCGCGATCGTTGCCGGGGCCTCGTCGGGCATCGGGGCGGCCACCGCGGTAGAGCTTGCGGCGCACGGCTTTCCGGTGGCGCTGGGTGCGCGGCGCGTAGAGAAGTGCCAGGAGATCGTGGACAAGATCCTCGCCGACGGGGGTGAGGCGATCGCGCTGCCGCTCGACGTCACCGATCCCCAGTCCGTCAAGGCGTTCGTCCACCAGACCGCCGAGCGGCTCGGTGACATCGAGGTGATGGTCGCCGGTGCCGGCGACACCTACTTCGGGCGCCTGCACGAAATCGACACCGAGACTTTCGAATCGCAGGTCCAGATTCATCTGATCGGCGCCAACCGGCTGACCACCGCCGTCGTGCCGGGCATGGTCGAGCGTCAGCGCGGCGACCTCATTTTCGTCGGCTCCGACGTCGCGCTGCGTCAGCGTCCCCACATGGGCGCCTACGGGGCCGCCAAAGCCGGGTTGGTGGCGATGGTCACAAACCTGCAGATGGAACTCGAGGGCACCGGCGTACGAGCGTCGATCGTGCATCCCGGCCCCACCAAGACGGCGATGGGCTGGAGCCTGCCGGCCGAGTCGATCGGACCCGCGCTCGAGGACTGGGCCAAGTGGGGACAGGCACGCCACGACTACTTCCTGCGGGCGTCCGACCTCGCCCGCGCGATCACGTTCGTCGCCGAGACGCCGCGGGGCGGCTTCGTCGCCAACATGGAGCTGCAGCCCGAGGCGCCCTCGATAAAGGAACGCCAGCAACTCAAATTGGATGAGGGAGCACTGGATTCATGACTTCGCAGAACGAAGCGACCACCGCAGTCGTGCCGCGGGTTTCCGGCGGTGAGGAAGAGCACGGGCACCTCGAAGAGTTTCGGACAGACCCCATCGGGCTGATGCGGCGCACCCGCGAGGAATGCGGGGACGTCGGCTGGTTCCAGCTGGCCGAGAAGCACGTCACGTTGTTGTCCGGAGCCAAGGCCAATGAGTTCTTCTTCCGTTCCGCCGACGAGGATCTCGACCAGGCCGAGGCATATCCGTTCATGACGCCGATCTTCGGCAAGGGCGTGGTGTTCGACGCCAGCCCCGAGCGGCGCAAGGAGATGCTGCACAACTCGGCACTGCGCGGCGAGCACATGAAGGGCCACGCCACCACCATCGAGCGCGAAGTGCACCGGATGATCGAGAACTGGGGCGACGAGGGCGAAATCGACCTGCTCGACTTCTTCGCCGAGTTGACCATCTACACATCGACGGCGTGCCTGATCGGCACGAAGTTCCGTGACCAGCTCGACTCCCGGTTCGCGCACTTCTATCACGAACTCGAGCGCGGTACCGATCCGCTGTGCTACGTCGACCCGTATCTCCCCATCGAGAGCTTCCGCAAGCGCGACGAGGCGCGAAAAGGGTTGGTGGCGCTGGTGCAGGAGATCATGCATCAGCGGATCGCCAACCCGCCGGCCGACAAGCGCGACCGCGACATGCTCGACGTGCTGGTGTCGATCAAGGACGACCAGGGCAACGCGCGGTTCTCGGCCGACGAGGTCACCGGCATGTTCATCTCGCTGATGTTCGCCGGGCACCACACCAGTTCGGGCACCTCGGCGTGGACGTTGATCGAGCTGTTGCGCCACCCGACCGTCTATGCCGAGGTCATCGAGGAGCTGGACGAGCTCTACGCGGACGGTCAGTCCGTGAGTTTCCATGCGCTGCGCCAGATTCCGCGGCTGGAGAATGTGCTGAAGGAGACGCTGCGGCTGCACCCGCCGCTGATCATCCTCATGCGGGTGGCCAAGGGCGAGTTCGAGGTCGAGGGCTATCCGATTCACGAAGGCGATTTCGTGGCGGCCTCGCCGGCGATCTCCAACCGGATTCCCGAGGACTTCCCGGACCCCGACGAGTTCGTGCCCGAGCGCTACGAGGAGCCGCGTCAAGAAGACCTGCTCAACCGCTGGACGTGGATTCCGTTCGGCGCCGGCCGGCACCGCTGCGTGGGCGCGGCGTTCGCCACCATGCAGATCAAGGCGATCTTCTCGGTGTTGTTGCGACAGTATGCGTTTGAGTTGGCGCAACCGCCGGAAAGCTACCGTAACGACCACTCGAAGATGGTGGTGCAGCTGGCCCGGCCCGCCAAGGTGCGCTACCGCCGTCGGAAATAGGGGTTGATATGGGGTATCGAGTCGCGGCCGACCTGGATCTGTGCCAGGGTCACGCGATGTGCGAGCTGGAAGCGCCCGATTATTTCCGGGTGCCCAAGCGCGGCAAGGTCGAAATCCTCGACGCCGAGCCGCCCGACGACGCCCGCAGCGAAATCCAGCGGGCCGTGATCGCCTGCCCGACGCAGGCCTTGTCGATCAAAGAAACAGGGTCGATCAAAGAAACAGGAGAGTAATCATGGCCTCATTCCCGCGTGCAGAACTCGACGACTGGGTGCAGTCCTGGTTGCAGGCCAACGATGATTGCGAGAAGGCGGGCGACTGGAAGCCGCTCGCCGCCTTCTACGCTCCCGACGCCACCTACGGCTGGAACATCGGGCCCAAGGAGGACGTGATGTGCATCGGGCTCGACGAGATCCGCGACATCGCGCTCGGCCTGGAGATGGAAGGCCTGGAGAACTGGCAGTACCCGTACCAGAAGGTCATCGTCGACGACCGCCAGGGCGAGATCGTCGGTTTCTGGAAGCAGGTGGTCGTCGACGGCGACGGCGGCCGGCAGGAGATCTACGGTATCGGCGGCAGCTGGTTTCGCCTCAACGACGACAAACTCATCGAGTGGCAGCGGGACTTCTTCGACTTCGGTCACGTTCAGGCGCTGTACCTGGACCTGATGAAGGCCGGCAAGCTGTCCAAGGGCATGCAGAAGCGGATCGAGCGCAGCCTCGCCGGTGAGAAGCTGCCCGGCTACTACCCGCTCGGGAAAGCGCCCGTGCCGATCTGGTGAGTCGGACCCAACCGGCACCCAACCAAGCATTTGTTTTGTTCGACGCGCTATGCTGGCGCGACAGGGGCGCCTGTGGCGCCCGTCACCAACGCCGCCCGGCATGATGGCCTGGCAGCTCTGATCGATTCAAAGGCGAAATGGGGTCAGGTCCAACGTGAAGACAAAAGGCGCACTGATCTGGGAGTTCAACCAGCCGTGGTCCATCGAGGAGATCGAGATCGGCGACCCGGTGAAGGACGAGGTCAAGATCCAGATGGAAGCCGCGGGCATGTGCCACTCCGACCATCACCTGGTCACCGGCGGCATCCCGATGGCGGGCTTTCCGGTGCTCGGCGGGCACGAGGGTGCGGGCATCGTGACCGAGGTCGGGCCAGGCGTCGACGACATCGCACCCGGCGACCATGTCGTGCTGTCGTTCATCCCCTCCTGCGGGAGTTGTCCGACGTGTCAGTCGGGCATGCGCAACCTCTGTGACCTGGGCGCCGGCCTGCTCGGCGGTGCCGCAGTGTCCGACGGCACGTTCCGCATCCAGGCCCGTGGCCAGAACGTGTACCCCATGACGCTGCTGGGCACTTTCTCGCCGTACATGGTGGTGCACCGCAGCTCGGTGGTGAAGATCGATCCGTCGGTTCCATTCGAGGTCGCGTGCCTGGTGGGCTGCGGCGTCACCACGGGCTACGGCTCCGCCGTCCGCACCGCCGACATCCGGCCGGGCCAGGACGTCGCGATCGTGGGCGTCGGCGGGGTCGGCATGGCGGCCCTGCAGGGTGCCGTCAGCGCGGGCGCCCGCTACATCTTCGCGATCGACCCGGTGGAGTGGAAGCGCGACCAGGCGCTGAAGTTCGGGGCCACCCACGTCTACCCGGACATCAACGCCGCCCTGATGGGCATCGCCGAGGTCACCTACGGCCTGATGGCCCATAAAGTCATCGTCACCGTCGGCGAGTTGCAGGGCGCCGACATCGACAGCTACCTGAACATCACCGCCAAGGGTGGCACCTGCGTAGCGACCGCCATCGGCAGCCTGCTCGACACCAACGTGATGCTGAACCTCGCGATGCTGACACTGATGCAGAAAAACCTGCAGGGCACCATCTTCGGCGGCGGCAACCCGCAATACGACATCCCGCAGCTGCTGTCGATGTACAAAGCCGGCAAGCTGAACCTCGACGACATGGTCACCACGCAGTACCGCCTCGAGCAGATCAACGACGGCTATCAGGACATGCTGAACGGCAAGAACATTCGCGGCGTCATCCGCTACACGGACGCCGATCGGTAGACCGGCCCCAGGTTCGCCGGTGTCCCCCGGCTTCCCGCATCTGTTGGCGCCGGGGCGGATCGGCGCCATGACGGTGCGCAACCGGGTGGTCATGTCTCCGATGGAGACGATGTACGGCACCCGCGACGGGCTGCCCTCGCAACGCACCCGCGACTATTTCGCCGCCCGCGCACTGGGCGGGGTCGGCCTGATCACGTTGGGCGCCACGGGAGTCGACCACCACCACCCCGAGACGCCCGGCGGTCTGCACCTGGCGACCGACGACGCGGTCGACGCGCACCGGGCGCTGGTTGACGTGGTGCACGAGCACGGGGCCAAGATCCAGCCGCAGATCGTCCACGCCGGACCCGACGGGCTGGGGCCGGAGATCTTCGGTGTCACGTCGTTGGGGCCGTCGGTGATTCCCTCCTACCTCACCGGGCGCCCGTCGGCCGAGATCAGCAAGCAGCAACTGTGCGAAGTGCTCGATTTGTTCAAGGCCGCGGCGCGCCGGGCCGCCGCGGCGGGCTACGACGGCATCGAGCTGCACGCCGCACACGGCTACATGTTGTTGGGCTCTTTCCTTGCGCCACAACGCAATCGACGCACCGACGACTATCGTGGCGACTCGACGCGCGGCCGGCTGCGGGTGGTGCTGGAGGCGCTGGCCGCGATCCGCGCCGAGGTCGGCGACGACCTGCCCATCACGCTGCGCATCTCCGGTTACGAACGCGTCGCGGGCGGCCGGCCGATCTACGACACCGCGCGAATGGCCCCCGAACTCGTCGCCGCCGGCGTGAGCGCGTTTCACGTCAGCGGGGGCGTGATCGATCGGCTCGTCACCGGCATGGTCAACGGTGCCGACGACGGCGATGCTGTCAACGTCGGCGCCGCGGCCACGGTCAAGCAGGTGGTGGACGTGCCGGTGATCGCCGTCGGACGGATCCACGACCCCGTTCGCGCGGAGGCCATACTGGCCGAAGGGCGCGCCGATTTCATCGCGATGGGACGCCCGCTGTTGGCCGACCCGGACCTTCCGCGCAAGCTGCTGACCGGCCAGGCGCACCGGGTTCGCAAATGCATCTCCTGCGAAAACTGCATCGACGCCATGGAACAACGTCTCTCCGTCGACTGCGCCGTCAATCCGCGCACCGGCAAAGAACGCGAGCTGGCCGCGCCTCGCGCACGTCGCGCGAAGCGCGTGCTGGTGATCGGCGGCGGTCCGGCCGGGCTGGAAGCCGCTCGCGTCGCCGCGGAACGCGGACACCGCGTCACGCTCTTCGAGCGCGGCCGCCGACTGGGCGGCGCTTTGCACTGGGCGTCGGTGCTGCACCCGGAAAACCAGCCGTTTCTGCGGTACCTTTGCGACGAGATCAAGGTCAGCACCGCGAATGTCATTCTGGGCCATGGTGTTTCAGCCGACGACGCGGTCCGGGCGGCACCGGACGCCGTGGTGGTGGCCACCGGTGGCCGTGTCGCGGTGCCGGCTATCCCCGGTGCCGACCTACCGCACGTATACACCGGACCCGGGCTGCGCCAATTACTCGGCGGCCGACGTCAGCGACTGGTGCACCCGGCCGCGTTTCGGCTCGCAACCCGGGCATGGCTGCCGGTCGGCCGGCGCGTCACCATCATCGGCGGAGACCTCGTCGCCCTTGAATTGGCCGAATTTCTCGCGGACCGTGGCAGGCTGGTGTCGATACTCGAGGCTGGCAAGGACATTGCCCCGGAGGTGGGCAACAAACGCAAGACGGAGCACATGGATCGCCTGGACCGCCTCGGCGTCAGCGTGCACATCCGCGCACCCGTCGAGCGGATCACCAAGCGGACCGTGGTGTTTACCCCCGCCGGGGGCGCGGCCCGTGAGCTGGCCGCCGACAGTGTCGTCATCGCCGGGCACCTCACACCCGACACCGCGTTGTTCGACGATCTGGTCGCCGCGATGCCCGGCGCCGAGGTGCACGCCGCCGGCGACTGTAGCGGCCTGGGACTCATCCGTAAAGCCACCGAGGAGGGCGCACGCGCCGCGTGCGCGATCTGAAGACAGGAGAAGGAAATGACCGACACCGCAGCATCTCAGGCATCCCCCGCACTTTCGGCGTCGCAATCGTCGTGGCGGTGCGTGCAGGCGCACGACCGGGACGGCTGGCTGGCGCTGATGGCCGACGACGTCGTCGTCGAGGACCCGATCGGCAAGTCCGTCACCAACCCCGACGGCACCGGTGTGCGGGGCAAAGAGGGCGTCGCCACCTTCTACGACAACAACATCGCGGCCAACCAACTGACCATCA
>NZ_JAFBAT010000134.1 GCF_019247615.1 Mycobacterium sp.
TTGGTATGACCGCGACGATCTGGACTATGTCGACCGGTTGTGGTCGCTGTCGCGGGCACCTGACCCCGACGCGGCGCTGCGTGCGCTGGTGCGGCTGTCGGAGAATCCCGACACCGGCTGGGACGAGCTCAACGCCGCGCTGCGGACCGAACGCGGCCTGCGCGGGCGACTGTTCGCCGTGCTCGGCTCGTCGCTGGCGCTGGGCGATCACCTCACCGCCCACCCGCAGTCGTGGAAGCTGTTGCGCGACAAGGTAACACTGCCTACGCGCGACGAGATGTTCGCGGCGTTCACCGACTGCGCCGACGACGCGCTGGCCGGCCCCGGCTCACCCCCCGATTCGGCGATACCGCGATTGCGCACGCTGTATCGCGACCGGCTGCTGGTGCTGGCCGGGCTCGATCTCGCCGCGACGGTCGAGGACGAGCCGGTGCTGCCGTTTACTGTGGTGGGCGCCCACCTGTCCGACCTCGCCGACGCCGCGCTGGCGGCCGCGCTGCGGGTGGCCGAGGTATGTGTGTGCGGTGACGGCACGCGACCGCGGCTGGCGGTCATCGCGATGGGCAAATGCGGTGCCCGCGAACTGAACTACGTCAGCGACGTCGACGTCATCTTCGCCGCCGAGCGGGCCGACCCGCTCAGTGCCCGGGTTGCCGGCGAGATGATGCGGCTGGCGTCGACGGCGTTCTTCCAGGTGGACGCCGGGCTGCGGCCCGAGGGGCGCAACGGCGAACTCGTCCGCACGGTCGAGTCGCACCTCGCCTACTACCAGCGGTGGGCGAAGACGTGGGAGTTCCAGGCATTGCTGAAGGCCAGGGCGGCGGCCGGCGACCCGGAAATCGGCGAGCGATACCTGGCCGCGTTGACGCCCATGGTCTGGGTCGCCTGCGAGCGCGAGCACTTCGTGGTCGAGGTGCAGGCCATGCGGCGACGAGTAGAGCAGCTGGTACCTGCCGATGTTCGTGCGCGCGAAATCAAGCTCGGCACAGGCGGTTTGCGCGACGTGGAATTCGCGGTGCAGCTGTTGCAGCTGGTCCACGGGCGCAGCGACGAGTCGCTGCACGTGGCGTCAACGGTGGATGCCCTGGCCGCGTTGAGCGCCGGCGGCTATATCGGGCGTGAGGACGCGGCGAACCTCACCGCCTCGTATGAGTTCCTGCGATTGCTCGAACATCGACTCCAGCTGCAGCGGCTCAAGCGCACCCACCTGCTGCCCGCGGTCGACGACGATGAGGGCCTGCGCTGGCTGGCCCGCGCCGCCCATGTCCGTCCGGACGGCCGACACGACGCGGCGGGGGTGCTGCGCGAGCAGATCAAGCACCAAAACCTGCGCGTCTCCCAGCTGCACGCGAAACTCTTCTATCAGCCGCTGCTGGAGTCGCTGGCGCCCACCGGCCTGGACATCTCGCACGGCATGAGCTCCGAGGCCGCGGAGCGGCAGTTGGCCGCCCTGGGTTACGAGGGTCCGCAGACCGCGCTGACTCACATGTCGGCCTTGGTCAATCAACGCGGCCGGCGCGGCCGGGTGCAGTCGGTGCTGCTGCCCCGGCTGTTGAATTGGATGTCGTACGCGCCCGATCCCGACGGCGGGTTGCTGGCCTACCGACGCCTGTCCGAGGCGCTGGCGGGGGAGCGGTGGTACCTGTCCACCCTGCGCGACAAGCCCGCGGTGGCGCGGCGGCTCATGCATGTGCTGGGGACCTCCGCCTACGTGCCGGACCTGTTGATGCGCGCGCCCCGGGTAATCGAGGACTATGGCGACGGCCCCGCCGGCCCGAGACTGCTCGAGGCCGATCCCGCGGCGCTGGCTCGGGCGCTGATCGCCTCGGCAGGCCGCCATCCCGACCCGGCGCGCGCGATCGCCGCCGCCCGCTCGCTGCGCCGTCGGGAGCTGGCCCGCATCGGTTCGGCCGACCTGCTCCGCATGCTCGACGTCACCGACGTGTGCAAGGCGCTGACGTTGGTGTGGGTGGCGGTGCTGCAGTCCGCTCTGGAAACGATGATCCGGGCAAACCTGCCCGAAGGCGGCTCCGGAAAAGCGCCGGCGACAATCGCGGTCATCGGCATGGGCAGGCTCGGGGGCGCCGAGCTGGGCTACGGCTCCGACGCCGACGTGATGTTCGTGTGCGAGCCGGTCAAAGGCGTCGACGATTCAGACGCAGTCAAATGGTCGACGACGGTCGCCGAACAGGTTCGAGCGCTGCTGGGCACCCCCAGCGTCGACCCCCCGCTGGAACTCGACACCAACCTGAGACCCGAGGGGCGCAGCGGCCCGCTGGTGCGCACGCTGGATTCCTATACCGCCTACTACACGCAGTGGGCACAACCTTGGGAGATCCAGGCCCTGCTGCGAGCGCACGCCGTTGCCGGCGACGCCGAGCTGGGCCAACGGTTCCTCGTGATGGCCGACCGGACACGGTATCCGCCCAACGGTGTGTCGGCCGAGGCGGTGCGGGAGATCCGGCGCATCAAGGCCCGCGTCGAATCCGAGCGGTTACCGCGCGGCGCCGACCCCAACACCCATACCAAGCTGGGCCGCGGGGGACTCGCCGACGTCGAGTGGACCGTTCAGCTGATGCAATTGCGGCATGCGCACGAGGTCCCGGCCCTGCACAACACCTCCACGCTGCAATCGCTGGAGGCGATCGCCGCGGCCGGGCTGCTGCCCGAGGCGGACGTGGAGTTGCTTTCGCACGCCTGGCTGACGGCCACCCGCGCCCGCAACGCGCTGGTGCTGGTGCGCGGAAAGGCCACAGACCAGTTGCCGGGGCCCGGCCGTCAACTCAATGCGGTCGCTGTGGCCGCGGGCTGGCGCACCGACGACGGCAGCGAGTTCTTGGACAACTATCTGCGAGTGACCAGGCGGGCGAAAGCGGTGGTGCGCAAGGTGTTCGGAAGTTGAGTCAGGACCCCGGCGCATTGGACGCCATCTTCGAGGTGCTCAGCGCCGCAGAGGCCGATCGCGTGACGGCTCTGTACGCTCCGTTGGCCGAGGCCGTACGGGAACTCGTCGACGCCACCATCCGGACCGAGGTCGACGACGACGTTGTCGCTTCGGCGCGATCGGCCATCGAGGCCGTCACCCGGTCGTTGCGGCAACGCACCCGGCCGGTGGGAGTCAGCTACCGCGTGAACGGGCGTCCCCTGCCGTTGGGTAACGCCGCGGTCGGCGTGTGCAACCCGATCGCCCCGCCGATCGTCGTCCACCACGATGGCGGTGGTCGTTGCTGGAGCGAGTTTATCCTCGGGTCGGCATACGAGGGGCCGCCCAAGCGGGTACACGGCGGCGTGAGCGCCCTGGTGCTCGACCACATGCTGGGCGAGGCGGCCAGCGAGGGCCTCTCCAAGGCGCGCTTCACGGGAACCATCACCGTCAAGTACCTGCGCGGCACGCCATTGGGACCGCTTCGCTCCGAGGCCTGGATCGACCGTAGGGAGGGATTCAAAGTGTTTGCGCGCGGCTCGATTTCGGATGATGCGGGAATTACCGTCGAGGCCGAAGGCGTCTTCATCGAGCCGGCATGGGCGCGGTCCACCGAATGAAGTTCTACGTCAGCAGCGCCTTTCTGAACACCCGGGAGATCATCGAGATCGCCAAGGTCGCCGACGAACTCGGTTACGACGGAATCGGAATCCCGGACCACATCGTCAACGTGGAGAGCCTCGAGACCCCCTATCCGTACACCAAAGACGGACAACGACGATGGCAGCCCTTCACCGATTGGCCCGATCCCTGGGTCTTGGTCGGGGCGCTGGCCCAAGTGACCACGCGACTGCGCTTCGTCACCACCGTGTACATCCCCGCCATGCGCAACCCCTACTCGGCCGCGAAAGCCATTGGCACGGCTGCCGTATTGTCGTCGGGCCGGGTGGAGCTCGGGATCGGCGTCGGCTGGTGCCGCGAGGAATTCGCCTTGATGGGGGAGCGGTTCGACGCCCGTGGCAGGCGCACCGACGAGATCATCGAACTGATGCGGACGCTGTGGCAGCCGGGCTGGACGGAGTTCGACGGGGAGTTCTATCGGACCCCGCGGCTCGAGATGGAGCCGACCCCGCCGCCGATACCCGTCTACGTCGGTGGGCTCAGCGACGCCGCACTGCGCCGTGCCGCCCGCAACGATGGCTGGATCGGTGATCTGATCAAGACCGATCGCGCCATCGACGCGGTGGGCCGGCTTCGTGAACTGCGGATCGAAATGGGGCTCGGGCTAGACGATTTCGCCATCCTCACGCCCCTGACCGACGCCTTCACCACCGCCGACTACCGCCGCGCCGCCGACGCCGGTATCACCGGAATCATCACCATGCCGTGGATGTTCTACTCCGGACCGGACGCCACGTTGGCCGACAAGATCGACGGCATGCGGCGGTTCCGCAAGGACCTTGGGCTCGACGGTTAAGTGCCGAGTTCGAGAGGATACGCCCATGCAAGCGAGCCTCAGCGTGGTGCGTCCGGCGTCCGAAGAGGATGCCGCCGCGTGCATTGCGATTTACCGGCCCTACGTCGAAAACACGGCGATAAGTTGGGAAATCGAAGTTCCGACGGTCGGTGAGATGGCTGCGCGCATCGCGGGGCTTCGCGACACCCACGATTGGCTGGTCTTAGAACGCGACGATCGAATCATAGGCTTCGCATATGGGCAGCCATTGAAGCGGCTGGCCACCTTCCAATGGTCGACCGAGACCGGAATCTATGTGGACATCGACCATCACCGCGCCGGCGGGGGCCGCAAACTCTACACACAACTACTGCGCCGGCTCCGGGAGCGCGGCTATCGGCGGGCCTTCGCCGGCATCACACAACCCAACGAGGCCAGCAACGGCTTCCATCGATCCTTCGGGTTCCGTGATGTCGGCTTGTACCGGGCCGTCGAATGGAAGCACGACAGCTGGCACGACGTTGCATGGATGCAACTCGACCTGCTCGGCGACGGTGACCATGAACAACCGCCCGCGCCGATCAGCTGATCGAGCAACCGGACTCTGTCCCGCGGCGCGCGCTATAGCGCGCCACCGTGGGATGAAGGGCAGAAGAAGCGAGCGGTTGCGGGGTTAGTTAGCCGCCGCCGCCACCGCCGAGGCGGCCACCGCCGCCACCGCCGAGGCGGCCACCGCCGCCACCACCGAGGCGGCCACCGCCGCCACCACCGAGGCGGCCACCGCCGCCTCCGCCAACCATCGTTTGTGCGGTGCTGATCGTGATCATGAGCCCGAACGTATCGCCGCATCCGTGGCGCCCACAAGGCACTCGGACCTTAACGTTCGGCTAACAAGCACCGAGTGCTCGTCGAAAGTGACGCGGAGTGACTGCGCACCAGCGGCATCACGAGCGGAACATGGCGATCAAACACGGCTTGGATCACGGGTCTACCACCGGCGGAATCTCGGAAACGCCCTGAGGAGCCCGCATCAGCCCGGGTGCTGGGGGAAGCTCGGGATCGGCTCCGGGAGCCGGTATCGGGGCGGGCGCTGGCGCCGGCGGGGGAGGCAGCGGATCGTCGTCGGCATGGGCCGACAAGGAACCCACCAGGCCGCCCGTCGCGGCCCACACAGCGAATCCTGCAGACACCAGAAGAGGGCGTTCGCGATCCATGGACCCAACGCGAATCAAACGAGAA
>NZ_JAFBAT010000005.1 GCF_019247615.1 Mycobacterium sp.
TGTTCCAGAAGTCGAAGACGTGGCCCGCGTCGCGAGCAACGTCTTCTCGGCGGGGCAGGAGACCACCGTGCGGCTGTTGGGGGCCGCTCTGCAGACAATCGGCGAAAGGCCGGATATGCAGGCTCAGTTGCGCAAGGACCGTAGCCTGATCCCCAACTTCATCGAGGAGGCGCTGCGCATCGAAAGTCCGGTCAAGGGCGACTTCCGGATGAACCGGGTGCCCGTCAACGTCGGCGGGGTCGACCTGCCCGCGGGCTCCACCGTCATGGTGGTGCAGGCGGCGGCCAATCGCGATCCGCGCCGGTTCGAAGATCCCGCGGCCTTCGATCCCGGCCGCAAGAACGCCCGCCAGCACATTTCGTTCGGCCGCGGAATCCACAGTTGCCCGGGCGCGCCGCTGGCGAGAGCCGAAACCCGGGTGGCGATCGAGCGGCTGTTCGACCGGACATCGGACATCAGGATCAATGAGCGCTTTCATGGTCCGGCGAGCGACCGGCGCTACCAATACGTTCCGACCTACATACTGCGCGGTCTGACCGAATTGCATCTGGAGTTCACGCCGGCATGAAAGTCGAGGTCGACGCGGATCGCTGCCGCGGTCACGGGGTGTGCGTCACGCTTTGCCCCGAGGTGTTCAGCCTGACCGACGACGGCTACGCCCAGGCGATAGCGTCCGAGGTCGCCATGGATTTGGAGGCGGCCACCCGGGAAGCCATCGAGTGCTGCCCGGAGCAGGCGATCAGCGAGACCTGACGATCGCGAACCTGTACGTGTTGTTGCGATTCGGGCTCGGTGGCCCGACCAAGTCGACGCTCGCGACTATGGAACGATCGAGATCGCCTGCCGGGGGCATTGACGGACGGCCTCGCGCACGTCCGACTCGATCTCCGGGGTGACCTCGGGCTGCAAGACGGTCAGCATGTCGTCGTCGCCGAGGTGAAAGACCTCCGGATTGATGCCCATGCAGACGCCGTTGCTTTCGCACAGACCCCAATCCACTTCGATTCTCATCGCAATACCCTCACCGGTACGTTTTTCCATCCAAGAACATTTTGCATGCGGACGCGCTGGCAACCCGCCCAGTCAACCGAAAAACGGGGCATGAAGTCGAGCAGTTTGTCAAGCGCGATGGCGCTTTCCATGCGGGCCAGCGCCGCGCCGAGGCAGCTGTGAATGCCGTAGCCGAAACCCAGGTTCTGCGCCTCAGACCGGTCCCGATCGATGTCGAACGTCTCGGGATCGGTCCACGCCTCGGGGTCGCGGTTGGCCGCGCCGTTGATGAGAAACACCGGCTTACCCGCCGGGATTGTGACGCCGTGCAACTCGAGGTCTCTCATCGAGCGGCGGACTTGGTATTGGGAGGGCGCCTCGTAGCGCAACAATTCCTCGACCGCGGCCGGGATCTTGCTGCGGTCGTCGAGCAGCTTCTGCCACTGCTCGGGGTTGCGGGCGAACACCACGGTGGCATTGCCCACGAGCTTGGTGACGGTTTCGGCGCCGGCACCGCCCAATAACGTTGCGAATCCGGCAATCTCGAGGTCATCCAACATCCTCGTGACACCATCCTCGCATTCAATCTCTGCTCTTATGAGCTTGGTGAACAGGTCGTCGCGTGGCTCCGCGCGGCGTTGGATGACGAGGTCGTAGTACAGCATCGCGGTGTTGATGTTGGCCTGCATGCCCGACTCGCCGACCTCGACCTGTCCCGGCTCTCGGGTCAGCGATTCGTCGATCCAGTGACGTATTTGCTGCGCTCGATCCTCGGGCACGCCCAGCATCGTGGTGATCACCTCGACCGGGAATGGCCCGGAAAAGTCCTGCACCGCGTCAAACCGAGCGGGGTCGACCGCGTTGAGGTACTTGTCCACCTTCTCGGTGACCATCTGCCGCTGAGATTCAATCGCGCGCGGCGTGAACACCTTGTTGAGCAGGCTGCGCATGTGGCGATGGTCAGGGGGATCCATGAAGATGATCGCCTGCGGTGGCCGTTCCCCGGATCGCACCATCGACAAGTCAATGCCGTAAGCCGAGGAGTAGGTCGCGAAATCCTTCAGGCCCGCGGCCACGTCGGCGTGCCGAGTCAGCGCGTAGAAGTCGTATTCCTCGCTGTAGTAGACCGGCGCTTCGTCCTGCATCCGTCGGTACGTCTCCCACGGGCCGTTGAAAAACTCTTCGGAAAACGGATCGAAGACAAGCTTCGATGTGGTCATCGGACACTCCTCGCTGGCGAGTTGCGGGCTGACACCGTTACAGTGGACGTCGTGACTGTAACGCTAACGGTAGCGGGTTCAGGACGGACCGGAAAGGCCAAAACGTTGGCATCGCAAACCTTCCCGGCCGTCATCGGGGTGTGCCCATCAACGCCAGGGTGGCGTCGGCCGCGTCGAGCACCGCTCCGGCGCGAGCCGCGGCCCGGTCAGCGAGTTCGACCACAAGTCGGATGTCCTTTTGCAGCAGCGTCCCCGCCAACCCGGCCAGCCGTTCCAGGCCACCGACTCCGCCGAGGGCATTGAGTGCGAAGCTGTTTCCGCTGCTGTGCGAAACCACCTCGACGAGCCGGTCGGGTGCGACGCCCAGGTCATCGGCCAGTGCCAGCGTGGTGGCCGCCATTCCGAGGTTGGCGGTGAACAGCAAGTTGTTGAGCAGTTTGGTCGTTTGGCCCGATCCCAGGTCGCCGACGTGTATGACCGGGTCGGCGTAGGTCTCCAAGACGGGGCGGCAGCGCTCGACGGCGTCGGTGTCGCCGCCGACCATCACGAGCAGACGCCCCTCCGACGCCGCCTTGCCGCCGCCGCTCACCGGCGCGTCGATCACCGAAATACCCCGATCCTCAGCATGTTTCGCGAGAGTACGGCAGGTATCGGGATGCACGGTGCTGTGCACCGCGATGACGCTGCCAGGTTTCATCGCCGAAAGCAGCCCCTGCCCGCGGTAGGCGATCTCCTCGATGTCAGCGTCGCCGACGACGCACAGGCACACCAGATCGCTGGCCGCGGCGAGTTCGACCCGTGACGCGGCCACCTTCGCCCGGGTCGCGGCGAACGGCTCGAGCGTCGCCGGCCTGCGCGCCCACAACGTCGTCTCGTAGCCGCCGTCGACGATCCGCCGCGCCATCGGTCCGCCCTGGCTGCCCAGCCCGATAAATCCGACCCTCACCCGGCCTCCAGGTCGAGGTCTCGCGCCTTCACACATTCGCCGGCGAACGCGAAGACCTTCGAGTGGTAGTCCGCGGCGGTGTAGCCGAGGCTGATGTTGTGGCCGGCCTCGGGTTGCCGGTGGATGGTGAATCGCGGGGAGCCGCCGAACATGTCCGCAATCTTGGTCAGCTCCAAAGGGTCTGTCTGCCAAACCCTTTCGTGCTCGGCAATGGTGAACTGCACCGGTACCCGGATGGCCGGGGCGAGCGCCGGAAAGTCGCGGCGGGCCCAGTTTGACACCATTTCGTCCTCGTAGGCGGGGGCTCCCGGATAAACGGTCGCCCCGGTGAGGACGTCGGGCGGATACAGCCGCTCAGGGTGCCACAGCAACTCGCGCAGGCCCGCCGGGCGCCTTTCCCGGGTGGCCGTTTTCAAGATCTCCCGGGCCGCCGGGTGATAGTGGCGCCCGGTGCCCGCCAGTTCGATGCCCAGCAGGTCGGCGCCGCGCGCGTCGGCGCCCATCCGGATCGTCAGTTCGCAGCCGCCCGAATGACCCATCACGAACATGCCTGCGCCGCGTGGCCGTTCCCCGAGGACCCTGTCCACCGCCCCGTATGCGAGGTTGACCCGCTGCTCCGGCCGGGTCATCGCCTCGGGATAGGGCGCGGAGCTGCCGTAGCCGGGCCGATCGAGCGCCACAACAGTGAATCCCGCTGCCGCGCCGCTTCGTAGCAGAGAGAAGGACGGGTGGCCCGGGCAGTCGAAATAGATCGCGGTCGTGCCTCCGCCGTGGATGGCGACGATCACCGCCTTGGGTTCGGGAGCCTCGGCGACCAGAGCGGACATCGGCACGCGGTCGACGATCACCACTCGGGGCCGCGGAGCCGGCGCACTCACGTGCCGGCCCGCAACAACAGGACCCCGCTGGGGGTCAGGCCGCCGCTGCTGACCACGCCGACGCGGGCAGCGGCGACCTGGCGGTCGCCGGCCTCGCCGCGCAGTTGACTGATCGCCTCGTGCAGCAGGCCCATGCCGTGGGTGCGGCCGTGCGAGAGTTGCCCGCCGTGCGTGTTGAGCGGCAGCTGGCCATCGCGCGCGATGGCCTTGCCGCCGTCGAGGAATTCTTTGGCTTCTCCGATCCCGCAGAAGCCGAGCGCTTCGATCCAGGACAGGCAGTTCATGGTGAACCCGTCGTACAGTTCGGCGACGTCCACATCGGCGGGTCGCAGCGAGGTCCGCGTCCACACGTGGGCCGCTTGGCCCAGCACCTGCGGTTCGTGGGTCAAGGTGCTCTGGTCCCAGTCGATGCGTTCGATGATCTGCGTGCCCACCGCCTCCACCAGGACGGGCGGCTTCGCCAGGTCGCGTGCCGCGTCGGCGGCGGAGACGATGACGGCTATTGCTGCATCGCAGGGCACGTCGCAGTCGTACAAGCCGAAGGGCGTAGTGATGGGCCGCGCGGTGAGATAGTCGTCCATCGTCATCGGCGACCGGTAGACGGCAGTCGGGTTCAGCTCGGCGTTGGCGCGCTGATTCAATGCGATCCAGCCCAGGGTCTCTTTAGTGGTGCCGTAACGGTGGAAGTGCCGCTGCGCGTTCATCGCCAGCGTGTGGGCCGCCGACGTGGCGCCGAACGGGAACTGCCAACTGGCGGTGCGGCCCATGGATGGGGCGATCTTGCCCCGCTTCATCAGCTCGTTGTAGGTGGCTTCCCACAGCGTCCGGAAGCACAAAACGTGGCGTGCCAGGCCGCACGCGACCGCGAGCATCGCGGCGATCACCGATCCGCCCGGCCCGAAGGTTTCTATGCCGCCGTTGTGCCAGGTCGGCCGGATTCCCAGGGCCGCCTCCAAGGCGGTGATGCCGCCCTCGCCGAAGCCACCGAGGTTGCCGCCGCCGGGATAGGTTGACAGACCGTCGATCTCGGCGAAGGTCAGTCCGGCATCGGCGATCGCCGCCTCGCACGCTTGCACGGTGAGCGACAGCGGCGGCTGCATCAACCGACGCCCGATGGGCGACATGCCGATCCCGGTGAGCGCTACCCTGTCCTCGAACTTCTCCGTCGTCAGCATCGGCCGGACGTGCTCACCGAAGCGCTCCGGCGCAATCTCGTCATCCGGCAGCGGAGCGGCCGGGCCGTCCGCGGACGGTCGAAACAGCGGCAGCCACACGTCCTCGATCTGCTCAAAGACCACCTCCACGCGTTGGCCGAGCTCGAGTTCATCGGGATCGCAGTCAATGATGTTGGTGGTCAGCCTTATTCGGGGGTCTTCGGTGATCGCCACCTGGGCGACCACGTACGGCGCCGGCAGGCCGGGCACGCTGAACCGGTGATTCACCGTGAATCCGGCCAGCGTGGCGCTGCCCGACACGGCCCGCACGCCCATGTCACGCGAACGGCAGTACCGGCAGACCGGGGCGGGCGGATGGATCAGCGATTCGCAGGCGTTGCATTGCTGCACTCGCAGGGTGCCGTCGGCTCCGGAGGTCCAGAAGAACTCGTTGTCGGCCGTGATCAGGGGCAACGGACGTCCCGGTGCTGCTGTCACGTCACCTCCGGCTGGCGGTCGGGCGCGGTCCCGGTTGGTCACCCCGATAGGCCCGTTATGCGAATCGGAGAATCACGTTATCACTTCCGAGCAGGCACGATCTAGGGTCAGCCGACGCCGGATGGGCCGCCGGTTGCCAGCGCGATCGTCATCTCCATGAGGGCGTTGGGTTCCCGGAGACTGTCGCCGTACAGCTCGTGCAACTGCCCCAGCCGGTAGCGAACGGTCTGCGGATGCACGAACAAGGCGTCCGCGATCGCGTCGCGGCGGCCCTGATGCAAAAGCCATGTCCGAAGCGTTTCGACGAGTTTTTCGCGAGCGCGCGGCCGCAGGTGCCGCATGGGCGCGAGGACCCGGTCACGCAAATCCGCCAGCGCTTCAGGGTCGGCCCCGACCACGAGGTCTGCCAGCCGGTCATCGGTGTCGAGCGCCGGGTCGGAATGATCGCCGAGCTCAAGGGCGCGCAGAACCCGGTGCACCGACGCCCGGACACCCACCCACGGCCGCGCCGGGCCGATCACCGTGCCGGGTGTCGCCATCGAATCGACGAAAGCGGATCGGGCTCCGCCACCGACGTCGGGGACGAGCAGCATCGTGATCGGGCGCGGCAGTGGCTCGACGGCGTCCTCGGGTACCTCCAGCGTTCGCGGATCGAGACCGGCGGCGATGCCGCCCTCCCGGCCGCGGTTCACGGCAATCGCCGTCAGGGTCAGCGGTGGCGGCCACGCGGCCCGCTCGGCGGTCGTCTCGAGGTCCTCGATCGACGCCCCCGCGAGAAGTTGGCGGACCAGCCTTTCCCGGTGTCGTTGTTGAGCCAGGCCCGTTTTGGCCAGCTCGTCGGCGTGACCGGCGACACTGAGGGCGGACAGCCGGTCGATGTACGCGAAGACGAGTTCCGCGAAGACACCGAGCGTCTCGGCCGCGACGTGGTGCGACACCGCCACCGCGCTCAGCTCGCGCCACGCGGTTCGGGCGCCCACGCGGTAGGCGGCGAGCAACACGTCCGTAGAGCGCCCTTGCCGTGCCTCACCTTGCCCCAGGGTGTATGCGCCGTCGAGGGCCGGTTTGACGCTCGGGGAGCTATCCGGGTCTGCGCCCTCTGCGGTCAGGCGAAGAAATCCGGCGAGTGCCTGTTCGACGGCGGCTTCGATCGTGCGTCCCATCCGACCGCTGAACGCGTCGGCGTAACTGGGCACCTCGGTCACGACCGCGGCCACGGTGTGCTCCGCCACCGAGGTCAGGGAGCTCCACATGGCGGCGAGCGTCGGTTCCGAAAGTTGCAGCCGGCTTGCACTCATACGACAAAACTATCTCTTACTAACAAAAAATGCTCATATTTTCACCCGTATAGGTCGAGAATCCGCCTCCTCGGACAGTCACGATGGATACCATGCCGACAACGCTCAATACGGTCGCCCGCCTGCTCACCACGCCGCTGGTCCCGCAGGACTTCATCGATCTGGTCAATCCCCTGGCCAGCGGCACCGACCTGCGCGGGCGCATCGAGGCGATCAAGCCCGAAACCGCGTCCGGAACCAGTGCCACTCTGCGGATCCGGCTGGGCCGCGGCTGGGGCGGCCACCGTGCGGGCCAGTACGTGCGCCTGGGAATCGACATCGACGGGGTGCGCCAATGGCGGACCTACTCGATCACATCGTCACCGCGACAGACCTCACACATCACGGTCACGGTCACGGCAATCCCCGGCGGTCTGGTCTCCAACTACCTGGTGCGTGAGGCGACCGTCGGTACCCTCGTCCACCTCGACCAGGCCGCCGGTGAGTTCATGCTGCCCGCCCGCCTGCCCGACAAGCTGCTGTTCGTCACCGCCGGCAGCGGCATCACACCGGTCATGGGCATGCTCCGTGCGCACGCGGAGACGCTCGGCGACGTGGTGCTTGTGCACAGCGCGCGCAGCCCCGATGACGTCGTCTTCGGTCAAGAGCTCCGGGCGCTCGCCCGCGACGGGGCGATCCGGCTGATCGAACACCACACCATCGGGCGCCCGCGGCTGACCGCTCGGGAGCTGACTGAGGTGGTACCCGATTGGAGGCGGCGCGACGCCTGGGCGTGCGGCCCGGGCGGCTTACTCGATGACCTTGAAAACCAGTACACGGCAGCGGGATTGGAGACCAAATTGCGCACCGAGCGGTTCCGCGCCGCCGCGGTTTCGACGGGTGACGGTGGCCCGGTGAGCTTCACCCGCTCCGGTGTTACCGCCGAAACAGCCACTGGTGCAACGCTTCTCGAGGCTGGCGAAGAGGCCGGCGTGCTCATGCCCTCCGGCTGCCGGATGGGCGTCTGCTTCGGTTGCGTGGTTCCCTTGCGCAGGGGGGTTGTGCGCGACGTGCGCAACGGTGACCTCACCTCAGCCAATCCCGGCGATGGCGTGTTGGTGCAGACCTGTATCTCCGCCGCTGCCGGACCGTGCCAACTCGATATCTGACTTATCCGAAGGACATTCAATGACCACGATTCAGAACAAACCCGTCAGTCCCATCGACCACCTGTCTGTCGAAGACATCGAAGACCTCGGCAAGGAACTGGACGCGATCCGCCAACAGGTGCTCGACACCCGAGGCGCACCTGACGCGACGTACATCCGCCGCGTCATCGCCGGCCAGCGCACGTTGGAGGCGTCGAGCCGAATCGTGCTGCTGTTTTCCCTCTTCCCGCCGGCTTGGCTCGCCGGCACGGCCGGTCTTTCGGTCGCCAAGATCCTCGAAAACATGGAGATCGGCCATAACGTGCTGCACGGGCAGTGGGACTGGATGCGCGATCCGAAGATTCACTCCACGACGTGGGAGTGGGACAACGCTTCTCCGGCCGAGCAGTGGAAGCACGCACACAACCAGGAGCACCACACCTACACCAACGTGATCGGCAAGGACGGTGACCTGGGCTACGGCATCATGCGGGTCGACGAGGAACAGCCGTGGCACCCGTTTCATCTCGGCCAGCCGCTGTGGAACCTGATCAACGCCTTCATGTTCCAGTACGGCATCGCCGCATACGACCTCAAACTCGGCAAAAACCTCAAAAGCAAAGAGCGCCGGAACGATCCGCAATTCCGGACACGGGTGAAGGCGACCTTACGCAAGGTGCGCACGCATGCCACCCGCGACTACCTCGTCCATCCGCTGCTGTCCGGGCCGAGCGCGCTGCCCACGTTCGCGGCCAATCTCACGGCCAACGTCGTGCGAAACCTGTGGACGCACTCGGTGATCATGTGCGGGCACTTCCCCGAAGGTGTCGAAACCTTCGCGTACGACAGCATCGACGGCGAAACGCGTGGACAGTGGTATCTGCGTCAGATGCTCGGCTCGGCCAACATCAGCGGCAGCCGTTTCATGCACCTGATGACCGGCAACCTGTCGTTTCAGATCGAGCATCACTTGTTCCCCGACCTGCCGTCCAACCGGTATCAGGAAATCGCCCCGCAGGTGAGCGCGGTTTTCGAAAAGTACGAGCTCACTTACGCATCCGGCTCGCTGGTTCGCCAGGTCGCATCCGCGTGGCATAAGGTCATCCGGTTGTCGCTGCCCAATAGCGGCAAGGTGAGTTCTGTGGGCGCAACTGAACGCTCTGTTGCCGCTGTGGCGAGCTGATTATGTCCCGGTGTCAGAGCGGCACCCAAACCCCGCCTACGACAATGCCCCAACGCTGAAATCCGTCACTCCAAACCGGGTCCGTTCGTGCCCACGATGGTGTTGGAGGAGGCGGGGGGACGTCCGGCGGTGCATATGCGGGCGCGTATGGCGGGGGAGCCCGATACCAGTCCGGCGGCGTCGGCGGCAGTTGGCACACGTTGGTCACCGGATTCCAGGACATGTTGGGACCGCACTCGGCCGAACTGACTCCCGGCGGCGCAGCGATCGCCGCCACCACCGGCACGAACGCGACCGCGACAACGCCGGCCAGACGACGATCGAACCACCTCATCGCAGGCCTCCCCGAGGGACAGTCGGAGACAAATTGCTGTTTTCAGCTTATGCCCGCGCGGCCGCCGCAACCAGAGGGCGGCTCAGCGGGTGAAACCCCACTCGGCTTCGTTCGCCTCGACTTTAAGGTGCGCGGCGGGATCCTCGTCGCCGCCGGCGTGCGGCGGCACGTCGTCGGGACGACGTTCGTCCATCTCCATGATGGCGTGCACGGGGCAATCCATCAGCGCGCGCATGACGGCGTCGCGGTCGGCAGCAGCAACGGTCCCATCCCCGATCACGCACGCGTAGCCCCAGTCGTCGAGCGAGAAGTAGGCGGGCGCGTGCTTGGCGCAGATGCCGAAACCGTCGCAGAGCGTGCGATCGAGATGGATTCTCATGCCGTCGTTCACGCGTACACCTGCGCCTCCGCCTCGTAGGGCCGCCGGGCACGGAACACGTGGCTAGTGCAGGTCTCGCAAGCGTTGGCGAGATGGCGCGCCACAGCCTCCGGAAACTGGTCGAGCAGAGTTGCCGCCACGTTGGTCGCGGCGTCCAGCGTGGCGCAGGCTCCGCGGCGGCGCAACACCACCGACCAGCGCCGCAACCGGTCGAGGTCCTCTTGGGTGGCAACACCGTCGCGCAGCGCGCCGGCGACGGCAGCCATCGCCGCGGTGCCGTTGAAACACGAGCCGCACTGCCCGGCGTTTTCGCGGTCGAAGTAGGCCAGCACGGACGCGGCGACCGCGGTGGGACACTCGTCGGTGATCACCGCGATCGCACCGCATCCGAGCCCGCTGCCGAGGCCGCGCAGCGCCTCATGGTCCAGCGCGGCTTCCAGCACGGCCCGACCGAGCAGCCCGGCGAAATAGCCGCCCAGCAGCGCACCCTGGACCGTTTCGGACGAAATACCATGCAGCGCAAGGAGTTCACGGAACGGCAAGCCGTGCGGGACTTCGTAAAGACCCGGTGGACCGCCGCCGCCGGTGAGGGTCACCAGGAGGGTCCCGGGGGAGGACGGCGTGCCGAGCGAGCGGAATGCCGCAGAGCCGTGCCGCTGCAGGAACGGCAGGTTGGCCAAAGTCTCGACATTGCTCACCAGGGTGGGCAGGCCGCCGACGCCCTGCTGGAAGGGCCGGGGCGGCTTGTCCGTCGGCTTGACCGGGCCGCCGTTGATCGCGCGGGTGACCGCGGTTTCCTCGCCGGCGATGTAGCCCGGTTCGACTTCGAACAGCTCAATCGTGAGGTTTCCGAACGCGTGTTCCGTTAACGCGTTTTCCACGCTGCGGGCGGATTCCGCGTCGGAGACATACACGTAGGCGCGGTCGGCCGCTACCACCGCCGCGGCCAGTCGCAGGCCGTCAAGCACCAGGTGTGGCCGGTGCCGCAGCAGCCAGCGATCCTTGATCGACGCCGGTTCGCCCTCCTCGCCGTTGGCGACGACCACGCAGCCGCCCGCCCGGCGACCGTTATCACGGACGGCACGCAGCTTCACCGCGAGCGGGAAGGCCGCGCCGCCGCGGCCCTGCAGCCCTCCACGTTCGACTTCGTCGAGCAATTCGTCGGGGTGTGCAAGGGCCCGGTAACCGCCGAGCGCCCGGTAGGTCTCGTGATTTTCCCGCGACTCACCGGGTCGGTCACCCAGCAGTCGCGACGGACACCCGGGCCAGGTGGCGACGCTGATTGCCGGCGCGGCGCTGGTTGCGGGCCTGGATTGCATGGCTAGCTCTCCACGGAATTAGTTGTCGCGGTTAATCTTGCGCTCATGCGAACGGCTGTGGTGCGCGTGAACGTCGACCCCTGCGGTGCGCTCACGACTGCTCGGCTAACCGAGGGCATGACCGCCCTCCTCGGGGTCGCCGACGAGGCCGGCGCAAAGGTTGTCGAGAACGATCTCGCGTCCATGCCGACCGGGCGGCGCGAGGTGGAGTTGCTCATCACCGGTGACGATGTCGACTCCGTGAAGCGCACCGGAACAGGCTTGTGCGCCAAGGCCTTCGCGACCGATCCAGTAGCCGGCGTGGTCACCTTCATCAGCAGGGGAACCGACGACGACGCGCGTGGCGTGCTGTCCGCGTTCGGGCTCACCGGCGAGATAGTCCGGTCGCCCGGCGAGGACGGCTTCGACATCGTCCACGTGACGCTGCGGGAGGCCGACCTCGAGCGCATCCCGGAGAGCCGGATCCACACCGCGCTGGAGGCATCGCTCAACTGTGAGGTTCACATCCGCACTGTGTAGCGCACCGTCTATCGCACTGTGAGACATCACGAGCCCAGGAATTCGAGGATTGCCGGTGCCGCGAGCACCCAGGTGTCGAACATGTTGAAGTGCTGCACGCGTCCCGCCGCGCGCTCTTCGGAGGCACGCTCCCACGCGTCCTCCGGCCATGGCGGATCAATCAGCTTCGACCCCTTGATCAGGCAGCTGACTTCCAGCGAAGTACGCTTGGGATGATCCCAGTCGTTTTCACCGCCGCGGATGATCAATGTGGGAACCTTGATGCGGTCGAACATCTCGTCCTCGACACCGGGAATCGTCTGGCCGGGCTTGGAGACGAACGCGTTGAGCCAGCGCAGCATCACCTTCAGGAATTCATCCTTGTCGAACGCGAGGAATCGCTGTTTGTTGTTCGGGTTTTCCTCGATGCGTTCGCGCCATTCGGAAACCTTGATCACACCGTCCATTCCGGTGCCGCGCGCCGCGAGAATGCTGGGAACGATGTAGAAGGAGCCGAGCACGAACGTGCCGTAGATGCCGCCGACGATGTTCCACACCACGAGCCTCTCGACCAGTTCGGGGTAGAGCATGGTGGTAAGCATCGAATCCCTCGCGCCGCCGGATCCCCCGGCGAGGATGCACCGCTGCACACCGAGCGCACCGAGCAGGCCGCGCAGGGTCTCGGCCCGCATGTGTGACTCGCTTTGCCCGTAGAACTGCACGTCCGAGGCGCCGCAATTGGGCCGGTCCCACAGCAACACCCGGTAGCCGCCGTCGACCAGCGCCTCGGCCAGCGGGCGCAGGCCGGGAATTTCCTTGCTGAATCGCCCACCGGGCGTCAGGGCGATGAGATCTCCTGTGTCCCCGAGAATCTCGTAGACAACGTTTCCGCCGTTCACCTCGATAGCAGGCACCGATGCTCCCGTACCGTCACGCCATCACCAGGACGTCATTGCCAACCACTCGCACCGGATAGGTGCGGATGCTCCACTCGGGCTTGACCGCGGTTGTGCCGGTCGCCAACTCGAAACCCCATTGATGCCAAGGGCAATAGATGTACTCCAGATCGCGCACCATGATCGCGTCGCCCGCGGCGGTTTCGTCGACGATGGTCCGTCCCCGGGCGCGCCCGGAGCATAGCGGTCCGCCTTGGTGCGGACAGTAATTCGCGATGGCGTAGAAGGTTCCTTTGACGTTGTAGACACCGACACCGTGGCGTCCAATGGGTACCAGTTTGTGTCTGCCCGGGGGGATTTCGTCCACGGTCGCGACGACGTGCTCACGGCCCTGCGCGAGGCGGGGTTGGGGCTGCGTGCCGGCCAGCCCTTCGTTTTCAGGCCTCAATTCAGAGCACCCGGACCTGGCCCTCGAGGACCGGCACGGTGTCCGGAAGGTGGTAGGTCGCGATGCCGTTCTTGTACATCACTGCTTCCCGGGCCGCTTTGGGAAGGTGCTTGACCAACCAACGCGGGTCGTCGAACGTCCAGTGCGGATAATCCGAGGAGTACAACAGGATCTTGTCGCACTCCATCCACTCCATGGCGCGCGTCAACTCGGTCTTGTCCTCCGGGTAGTCCAGCGGCTGCGTGGTGAACTTGATGTGCTCCTTGACGTACTCCGACGGCTTGCGCTTGATCTCCACGCGTGACTTGCGCGCCTCGTAGATCGCGTCCATGCGCCACATCAACGGCAGGATCCAGCTGAATGCGTGCTCGACGAACACGATGCGCAGGGTCGGGAACCGGTCGAAGACACCGTCGAAGATCAGGCTCATCACCTGGTTGGCGGCCAGCAGCGAGTACGTCACCATGAAATCGTGGTTGTAGCTGGGGAAGCCGACCGGCGGCGTCGGCAGCATCTCGTAGTTGCTGCGCGACAGGTGACAACTCACCACGATGTCGTGCTTGGTGGCCGCCGCCCAAATGGGGTCGTATTTCGGATGGCCCCATGATGGGCGCGGCTCGGCCTTGATCAGAATCTGCGCCATGTACGGGTGTGCTGCCCACTTCTCGATCTCCCGGGCCGCCCCCTCGGGATCCTCGACCGCCGCGCAGATCGAACCGCGCCAGCGCTGGTGCCAGTTGTTGTGGCTGTCGAGCCAGTGGTTGGCCTGCCAGTCGTTCAGCGCGCTGGAGAACGCCTGGTGGGCTTCGGCCAGTCGCGGGGTACGCGCCCCGGGCTCGAGGATGGCGATGTCGGAGCCGGCTTCCATGATCAGCTGGCGAAACGCCATGTCCGGGTCGCTGCCCGGGAATTCGCCGTCGGGCGGGAAGGTGTCCGCGCGCATCGCGAAGCTGTGGGCGTAGTCGGGAGCGTCGTAGTAGATCAGCTCGCCCACCTTGTGTTCCAAAAAGAATTTGCTGCGCCAGGGCTCCGGGATGTACTGGGTAAGCTCGCCACGTTTGGGTACCGGATGGACGTCCGAGTCGACACACCGGACGGCTATCCGCTCGGCGGCGGGAACACGTTCGTGCATGTGGGTCAGCGTCATCTCTGTCTCCTCAGTCCCTCGTCCATATTCTGCGACTAGCCCGCCGCGAGGTCGACCGAAATGTCGATCCCGTACAGGTCGGCCGCGTTGCGCCAGCACACCTTCGCGCGTTGTTCGGCAGACAGCGCCTTGGGCAGCTTCGTGATGTCGCCACACTGCCAGTGCGGATAGCTGGAGCCGAACATCACCATGTCGTCCTTGCCGGTGAAGCCGAACCATTCACCGGCGAACTCGGCGTCGCCCGGACCATCGAGGGCGCCCTGGACGAAGTACACGTGCCCGGGGAGGTAATCGCTGGGAATCCGCGGCGCCCACGGCGTCTGTTCCAGGTGCGGCCGGCCGAACGTGTCCATTCGCCAGATGAACGGGGTCAGAAAGTCCGCGGCCCCGTCGGCCCACACGAACTTCAGCGTCGGGAAGCGCTCGAACACGCCCTCGGCGATCATGTTCATCAGGTGATAGAGGTAGTTCAGCGCCATGAAGCTGACGTATTGCTCGTAGGTCAGGGTGTGCCCGGACGGCGTCGGCGGGAAGCCGATGCCCTCGCCCGATTCGATGTGCACCGCGACCGGAAGATTCGCCTCGGCGGCGGCCTCCCACAGCGGCCAGAACTGCGGTTTGCCATAAAGCTCGCGTGACTGGAGCGGCACGCCTACCTGGACCACTCGCCGGTGGTCCCGCCATTTTCCGATCTCGCGCACGGCGCCGGCGATGTCGTCGGGGTTGACCCGGATCGTGCCGCGGAAGCGCTCGCCGAAAGCGGGGGAGTCAAGCCAGCGCGCAACCATCATCTCGTTGTGGGCGGCATGCAAAGCGGTGCCCAGGTGCCGGTCGGGCATGATGCCGCGTCCCATCGGGTGCAGGACCGCCACGTCGACGCCGCGCCTCGAAAATAGCTCCGCGGCAACGAATTCCGGATCCGAGCCCGGATACTGACGGTCCGGGCCCTGGGTGTTCGGCGCGTACTCGCCGCCGGGCGCGCCGTACCAATCCATTTCGTAGTCGGGGAATCCGCGGCTCTTGAACGGCTCGCGCAGGAAGGAGCGCAAGTCGTTGTTCGACGGAAAGAAGATGTGCACGCTGGCGTCAATCACCGGCGTTCGGGTTCCGTCAGCATGCTCGATCACGAAAGCCATCCTTCGGCTCGCGGGGCGCAAGCGAGCCAGGCCGGGTCAACTGATAGATAACCTAACATTCTCCCGGACCGCCGATCAATGGATTTCCGGTAAGCGTTTCGATTAGTCATCGGCCCTGGTAGCTATCGATATCTCGTCACTCAGGCGAGTCACGCTCTTGAATGACGATAATATCATTCTCGCATATGCGGCCTGCCGAGCGGCGCCTCACGGCGGGTCCCCCGCGGCGGAGAGCTGGGAGTTCGCCGAATTCGTCGACCTCGACCGCCGGGAGGTGAGCCGGCCGGCGCTTTCCTCTCCGTCATCGGGGATTTGTCCCGCCCACGTTTTCCGCAAGTAGTCAGCACATAATCCGAATTCGAGATTATTACTTCCGCGTTCCGAGAATGGTATTCTCACTGGGCGTTGACGACAGGAGGCGGCCCCGATGCTGTTGGAGTTCGATGCCGATCAGCGGCTGTGGCAGAGCACGGTGCGCGACGTCGTCGCCAAGCAGTGTCCGCCCACGCTAGTGCGCGGCGTGGCCGAGGACGGCGCCGACTTGTGGAAGGCCGTGTGGAAGGCGTATGTGGACCAAGGCTGGACCGAGCTCAACGACCCGGCGAGCGCGGTGGAATTGGCGATCGTGCTGGAAGAACTGGGGCACGCGGCCGACCCCACGCCGTTTCTGGCGACGATGAGCCAGTTCGCGCCATTGGCGGCCGAATCGTTCGACCCGCACGAGTCGGGCACCGCCATCTACAACGGGATTGCCGCGCACCGGGACGCCGAGGGCTGGGTGCTCGACGGTACGGCGCGCCACGTACTGGACGGCGATCGGGTCGACCGGTTGGCGGTGGTGACCGATGCGGGGGTGTTCATCGTCGCGGCCAACCAAGTCACCTCGCGCCGATCGGATGTGTTCGACCTCGTCCTGCACGTCGCCGATCTCTCGTTCGCCGAGGTCCGCGTCGCCGACACTGCCCGCTTGCGGGCCGACCCGGAACGCGCACGACATCTTGCGTTGACGGGCATGGCAATCACGACGGTCGGGGCGTGCCAGCGCATCCTCGACCTCGTTCTCGATCACGTCCGAAACCGGCAGCAATTCGGCGTGCCGATCGGCTCATTCCAGGCCGTCCAGCACAAGGCCGTCGACATCCATGTCGCGGTGGAACGGGCCCGTGCGTTGGCTTACTTCGCCGCCTTGACGATCTCGGCCGACGATCCCCGCCGGCGGCTGGCCGCCTCGATGGCAAAGGCGTCGGCGGGGGAGTGCCAGTCGCTGGTATTCCGGCACGGCTTACAGCTTTTCGGTGCGATGGGATTTACCTGGGAGAACGACCTGCAGTTCGCGCTCAAGCGCGCCAAGGCCGGTGAGTTGATGCTCGGTGGCGCCGCGGAGCATCGGGCACGAATCGCGGAGGAGTACCGTGCAGCTGACTTTTGATCCCGACGTCGAGGCCTTTCGGGACGAGTTTAGGGTGTTCCTCGACGAAAACCTTCCTGCCGCCAGCGAAACGCTGGAACGCCCCCGGTCGGTGTCCCATATGCCGCAGTGGGCACGCCGCTGGCAGCGACTGCTGTTCGACAACGGCTGGCTACTGCCAGGTCAACCGCCCGAATTCGGCGGACGCAACGCAACGGTCGTCCAGCAGTTCGTTCATCTCGAGGAACTGTGCCGGCGGCGCATTTACCACAGCTTCAATCCGCAAGGCGTGAACATCGTTGCGGCGTCGCTGTTGTCGTTCGGAAGCGACGAGCAGAAGCGGCGTTGGGCGGTTCCGATTCTGCGCGCCGAGATCACCGCTTCGCTGGGCATGAGCGAGCCCAGCGCCGGGTCCGATCTGGCCGCGCTGCGCACCCGGGCGGTGCTCGACGGCGACCACTTCGTGGTCGACGGCCAGAAAGTCTGGACGTCGGGGGCCCATGACGCCGACGTGCTGCTGACCTTCGTCCGGACGAATCCGGATGCGCCGAAGCACAAGGGAATCAGTGCATTACTCATCCCGACCGCGACGCCGGGAGTGGTGCGTCGCCCATTTCCGTCGATCTGTGCGGTCGACGATCTGGACTTCAACGAGGTGTTCTTCACCGGCGTGCGCGTCCCGGTGCAGAACCTGGTCGGCGGGCTCGACCTGGGATGGTCGGTCGCCAACGGATCGCTTGGGCACGAGCGCACGATGATGTGGCTGGGTTTCGCCGATCGAATGGACAATCTGATCGCCGATTGGCGCCCGTCCACGGAGTTGGAACGCGACCAGTACGCGACCACGATCATGGACAAACACGCACTGCGCCTGCTGGGTTCGGTGGCGTTGGCTCGCGCCGCGCGCGGGGAAGACGATGTGGCCGCGATCTCCGTGCTGAAGTTGTTCGGCTCGGAAGCCGAGCTGCGCGGGTTCGAAAACGCGCTGCACAGCGCGGGACCCGAAGGTCTGGTCCACCCCGGGCAGACGGGCCCTTATGCGCACATGAACCTGGACCATTATTTCGGCAGCTGGTTCGAGCGTTACGCGAGAAGCTTTGCCGGCACGATCGCCGGGGGGACCTCAGAAATTCAGCGCAACATCATTGCCCAGCGAGTACTGGGCCTGCCTCGCGGCTAGTTACACGAGCAGGGCGAAACGGCCACCCCTGGCTGAGGATCGCCAGCCGCAGAGCAACTGCAACCTCCCCCGGAGGCCCGGGTGTGTCTATCGGCCCGTCGTCTCGCGGCGATGAATCATCTTGGGAGACAAGGTGTTCTGCGACGACCGCTGCCGGTGACGCACCGCCTCGCCTGGCGGCAGGCGCTTACTAGCTCACACCGGATCAAACTTGGTGATCAGCCAGTTGCCGTTGACTCGGGTCATGCTCACCAGCACGCTGCTTGCCGACATCGAGGGATCGGGCATGTCCTTGCTTGTGGTGCTTTGGTCGACGAACACGAGGACCACCGCCGAAGCCGGATGCAATTCCGACACCGCGGCTCCGATCACGTGTGCGGTCGTTTTCAGCGACTTTTGTTTGGCCGCGGGCGCGACGATCTGCTCGGTGAACTGGTTGTAGTACGACAGAAAATCCCCGGAGAGGTGCGTTTTCGCGTTGGCGAAGTCCTTGTCGAGCGATTCGGGTGAGTAGGACAATAACGCAACCGTCCCGTCCGAGGCCGCCTCGACCACCGCGCGCGCAACGCTGGGGTCGGTTTGTTTGTTCGGCTGATACCGCTCGAAATAGAGCCACGCCGCCCCGCTGCCGGAGATCAGCAGCAGCAGAACCAGGGTCGCGGGAACGACCCGCACGTTGCGCAGCGTGCGCGACCAAGTCCGCCGGCGTTTTGCTCGCTTGGGGGAGTCGTCACCTCCGGCTTGCGCGCCGTCGCCCGTGGGCTTCGCGGCCTCCGCGGCCTCCGCGGGCTTCGCGGCCTCCGCGGGCTCCGCGGGCTCCGGGGTCGCGGTGGTTTCGGCGTCGCGGATCTCATCCGTCACGGTATGAAGTCCACTTTCGACATCTTGTACTGCCCGCCTTCTTCGGTCACGGTCACGCGGAGCCGCCACATCCGTGGTTCGTCCTTGGCGCCCGCGGCGTTGGTGATCCGCGATGTCGCCGAGACCAATACGGATGCGGAATGCTCGTCCATGGATTCGACGGCCGCCGCGGTCACCGTTCCCTGGGTCACCACCTTGGACTGCTCGACCACCGACGCGAAATCCTTGGCGCGCTGCTGAAAGTCGTCCCTGAATTGGCCGGTGGAGCTGTCGAGCACCCGCTGGACGTCTTCCTTGGCTCGGTTGAAGTCCAAGGAGGTCATGTTGATGATGCCCTGCCGCGCTCCGGCGACGAAGTTCGCCGCGCGCTGGGCGCGCTCGCCGGCTTCATGGTCCTGCCACGCCATGAATCCGCTGACGCCGGCGAACGTGCAGATGAGGATGATCGCGATCGCTTTGGCGGTCACCGACAGCGACGGCAGCCGGCGTCGCCATCTGGGCACCTGCGATTCCCGTTCGACCGCCTCGGGAGTCTTCTCGGGACCCGCCTCGGCAGTCTCCGCGGGGCCCGCCTCGGGGGACGTCCCGTCGGTCTTCGCGTCGAGATCTTCGGCGGTGTCGTCGACGGGTTCGGCGTCGGCCGTTGATTGTTGATCGATCTCGTCGGCTGGTGATTCTGCGGTTTCCGGGGAGTCGGCGGCCTGGGCCAGCGCTTCGCGGCGCAGCCTGGCGGCGCGGGCGCGGGCGCGTGCCGCGGCGGCCAGCGCCTCAGCTTCGGTGGCTTCCGCCTCGGCCTCTTCGAGCAACGCCATCGCCTCGGCTTTCGACGTAGCCGAATGTTCTGGCGGTTCTTTCGCCTCAGTCACCGCGCGCTCCGCCCGTCACCGTGCTCGTCGACCGAGCTCCGATCGCTCGTAGTGTGGCCGCGGCTACCATCGCACGAGCGAGAACGGGTAAGTGGTGGTGCCCCCGGGTCCGCCGCCGCATCCGGTGTCGAAGGTGGAGACCACCTGACCGGCGAGTGACACCGCATCCCAGGAGTAGACATCATGGGAGGGAAAGAACTGGATCACGCAGCGCACACCATCGGGCACGTCGACGATCATGGTGTACCGGCCGTCGGACAGGTGAGCGTCTGCGGCATAGGGTGCCGCTTGCCCGTTGGGCTGAGGTATCGCTTGGATTCGCACGCATCCCGGTTCGCGAGAGGTGCACGGCCGAACCGCCCAAATCCAGCTGTGGCCGGGGTCCCGGTTGGTGTCCAACCGGTAGTTGGCAACCTGCATGTCTGCATGGGCGGCCGGCGGGAGAATCAACGCTGCCATGGTCACCGCAAGGCTCACTGCGAACAACCTCACCGTTGCCTCTCCCATCTGCGCACACGCGGTTGGCCTAAATATAAGGCGCGGTTACGCTGACCAGGCCTACTCGGGAAAATCGAGCTGGTCAACGGGCTCCGTATCGCTAGTCGATGACCGCGGCTTCCGTGCGCTGGATGACGGGTCTGGCCAGCTCTTGTTCGTCGCCGATGCGCTGCAGCTTCTCCAGCGTCTCGTCCAGCCGGCTCCCATCCTGCGACCGGGCGTGCAGCTTGCGCATGCCCTGGGCAGTCAGCATCGATTTGAATACGGTGCGCGCGCGACGTTGGAGCCGATGCACCAGTGCGCGCCGATGCCAAAGCTGAACTGCCGGTTGCGCTTTCGGTCGAGGATGACTTTGTCCGGGTCGGTGAAGACGGCGGGATCACGGTTGGCCACGGCCACGAAATCCGCAGTCGCTCACCCTCTTTGAACTTGACACCGTCTGGCAGCGATCTGGATCGACCCAGACCTTCACCATGTCTCCTCCTCCCTCACGGTTCAGGTGTTTCGACCGCCATTGACGCCCAACAGTTGGCCGGTGATGTAGCCGGCTTCCTCGGACACCAGGAAGGCGCACGCGGCAGCGATGTCTTCCGGCTTGCCCATTCGGCGGACCGGGGTGCGGGCGATGGTCTCGTCAATGTCGCCGAGGAACCCGTTCTTCTCGGCGGCTCGCAGCATCGGGGTGTCGATGAAACCCGGTGGCACGGCGTTGACGGTGATGCCACGTGGCCCGTACTCCAGGGCCAGCGATTTCGTCAGGCCGTTGACCGCCGACTTGGCCGACACGTAGTGGGCCATATACGGCGCACCGGAATGTGTGCTCGACGAGGAGATGTTGACGATTCGTCCCCAGCCGGCCTCGACCATGTCGGGCAGCACGGCCTGGATCATGTGGAAAACCCCGTTGAGGTTGACGTCGATCACCCGCCGCCATTCCTCGAAGGTGATGTGGTTGAAGCGCTTGAACCCGTCCAATCCCGCGGCATTGACCAGAATGGCAATCGGTCCCAGTCGGGCGCGGATCGCGGACAAAGCGGCCTCTACCTGCGAGCGATCCGTAACGTCGGCTGTGAAGGCGAGATCGCTGTCCGACGGCCTGAGGTCGATGGTGGCGACGTCAAGACCATCGGCGCGCAGGCGCTGGGCAACTGCGTGACCGATGCCGGAGCCGCCACCGGTGACAACAGCCGTCTTCACCTCGAGCCTTTACTTTCCAAGCGGGTGGCCATCTCGGCCACAAAGAATCACGCTTACGATTATGAGAACCTTACTCTCGGCGTGAAGCGGCATGCAACATGCGTACAAAACGGCGCTGGCCTGCGCCAAGAGGCTGACGACTGCCACTTTCGACCTGGTCAGCGGCCGGATCCGGTTTCCTGAGATTTTCTTGAATTATCGAGATCCGAATGTAAGATTCGCCCGGGAAGAGAATGAAATTTTCGTGTCCGTCATCACAGTAAGGGTACGGAATGGCAGCGCAGGACACGGCCGAGGCCGCCTTGGGGAGCACCTCAGGGATGATCGCCGATGCCGCGCCCAAACCACGAATCGACCGTCGGCTGCTGATCGACGGTCGACTGGTCAGCGCCGGCAGGACCTTCCCCTCCATCAATCCGGCCACGGGCGCGGTCATCGGGCATGCCCCGGATGCCGGCGCCGAGCAGGCCGAAGCGGCGATCGCGGCGGCCCGGCGGGCGTTCGACACGACGAGCTGGCCGACCGACGTCCAGCTGCGAATCCGTTGCCTGGACCAGCTGCACCGGGCGCTGGTCGAGCACGCCGAGGAATTGCGCGAGCTGACCATCGCCGAAGTCGGCGCCACCCGCGCGCTAACCCACGGCGCCCAGCTCGACGACCCGATCAAGATCGTGCGCTTCTACGCAGACCTGCTGCCTAGCTATCAGTTCGTGGAAGACCTCGGCGAGATCGAATCGCGGGGCATGCGGCATCACCGCTGGGTGGAAAGGGAAGCCGCAGGCGTGGTGGGCGCCATCATCGCCTACAACTATCCGAACCAGCTCGCGCTGGCCAAGCTGGCCCCGGCCCTGGCCGCCGGATGCACGGTCGTGCTCAAGGGCGCACCGGACACCCCCTTGGTCACGCTGGCCCTGGGAGAGCTGATCGCCAATCACACCGATATCCCGCCCGGCGTGGTCAACGTGCTGACGTCGTCGGACGCCGCGGCCGGCGAGGCGCTCACCGCCAGCCCGGACGTCGACGTCATCACCTTCACCGGCTCGACCGCGGTCGGCCGGCGGATCATGGCCGCCGCGAGCGACACGGTCAAGCGGGTCTTCCTGGAGTTGGGCGGCAAGTCCGCCGTGATCATGCTCGAGGACGCCGATTTCGCCAGCGCGGCCATGTTCGCGGCGTTCAGCATGGTCACCCACGCCGGCCAGGGCTGCGCGCTCACGTCGCGGCTGCTGGTGCCCAAGTCGCGCCATGACGAAATCGTCGAGCTGATCGCGCAGAACTTCGCCAAGGTGCGCCACGGTGACCCGGCCGATCCGAAAACGTTCATGGGTCCGCTGATCAACGAGCGCCAGCGCGACAAAGTCGACGGCATGGTGCAACGGGCTGTCGCCGCGGGGGCGACCCTGGTCACCGGCGGCAAGCGGCTGGATCCCGGCTACTTCTATGCGCCCACGTTGCTCACCAACGTCGACCCCGACAGCGAGATCGCCCAGGACGAGGTGTTCGGGCCGGTGCTGGTCGTCATCGGCTTCGACGATGACGACGACGCGGTGCGCATCGCCAACAACTCGATCTATGGCCTGGCCGGCGCGGTGTTCAGCCGTGACCAGGACCGCGCCCTGGCGGTGGCGCGCCGGATCCGCACCGGATCGTTCTCCATCAACGGCGGCAATTACTTCAGCGCCGACAGTCCGTTCGGGGGCTTCAAGCAGTCCGGCATCGGCCGCGAGATGGGCGTGGCCGGACTCGAGGAGTTCTTGGAGCGCAAGACTTTTGCGGTTCCGGTTGTGGGGGCGCCCGCATGAGGCCGCTCGAGGGCATCCGCGTGCTGGAGGTCGCCATGTACGGGTTCGTCCCGTCGGCAGGTGCGGTGCTGGCCGAGTGGGGCGCGGACGTGGTCAAGGTCGAGCACGCCGTCACCGGTGACCCGCAGCGCGGGCTGCGCCAGACCGGCATGTTGCGCGTCGAAGGCGACCCGAATCCCAACATCGAACACGCCAACCGCGGCAAGCGCAGCATCGGTCTGGACATGTCGGTGCCCGAGGGCAGGGAGGTGCTTTACGAGCTCGCCCGCCGCTCCGATGTCTTCCTGACCAGTTTCTTGCCCGACGCCCGGCAGAAGTTCGGCATCGACATCGACGACATTCGCGCGGTGAACCCGTCGATCGTCTACGCGCGCGGAAGCGCGCTCGGCCCGCGCGGCCAGGAGGCGACCAAGGGCGGCTACGACATGACGGCCTTCTGGTGCCGCGCCGGGACGGCGGCCACCATTACGCCGCTGGGTTACGACGGGATGATCAATCCGCCCGGCCCCGCCTACGGCGACACCATCTCCGGCACCAACCTTGCGGGCGGCATCGCGGCGGCGTTACTCAAGCGCGAACGCACCGGAGAGCCGTCCGTCGTCGACGTGTCGCTGCTCGGCAGCGGCCTGTGGTCGCTGGGTCACACGGTGGCGTTGACGAAGCATCTCGGGCAGCGGCTGGAAGCGCCGCCGCCCGGCATCCACGGCTCACCGGTCAACCCGCTGGTCGGCGTCTACGCGACGGCCGACGGCCGCTACATCTCTTTGGTGATGATGCAGCCCACCAAGTTCTGGGCCGACGTGTGCAGGCACCTCGACCTACCCGAACTGGCCGACGACCCGCGGTTCGCCACCGCCGAATGCATCGCCGCCCACACCGCCGATGCCGTGGAGATCTTGACCAAGGTGATCGCCACCCGCACCCTTGCCGAGTGGAGCGAACGCTTTGCCACGCTTGCGGGCCCCTGGGCGCCGGTGCAGGACACGTTGCAGGCGGTCGACGACGCACAGATCCGCGCCAACGAGTATCTAGTTCGCGCAGGCGAACTCGACCTGGTGGCCAATCCGGTCCAGTTCGATGTCGCCGCGCCGCAGACGGGACCGGCGCCAGGATTCGCCGAGCAGACCGACGAGATCCTGATGGAGATCGGGCTCGATTGGGACCGCATCATCGAACTGAAGACGGCCGGCGCGGTCACATGAGCACTACGGGGACCGGGCGATCGCCTTTGATGTCGAAGCCGAACATGGGCTGTGGCGGTAACGGTTTTATTTTTTCGTTCCCCCGGGACGCGGCATGAGTCATAATCGCCGGACGCTTCGAGACATCGAGCCCCTGGTTTCGGAGCGCCAACTCACGCGACAGAACGGAGGAGTGGCGTGAGGATGGTAGCGGTTGTCAACCCGGCGATAGACGCTGGATTGTGGCTAGCCGCTAGGCATTTGGGCCCCGGCGACGTGCCTTCGCAGTCGGTTCCGAAGACTTTTCAGACTACCGGTCTTGTTGTGCCGGAAGGGTTGTCGGGCCATGGCCGATAGGCGCGACGACCGCTGGTCACCCGGACTGCCCGCGCTGAGACTGAAATTTGACCTCTCCGGGCCCATGCAGGCCGTTGGGGGATTGTTCGCGATGTCGGCGGACGCGATCAAGTTCGCGTTTCGCAGGCCCTTTCAATTGCGGGAGTTCTTGGAGCAATCCTGGTTTGTCGCGCGAGTCTCGCTGGCGCCCACCTTGTTGGTGGCCATCCCCTTCACCGTCCTCGTCAGCTTCACGCTCAACATCCTCTTGCGCGAACTGGGCGCCGCGGACCTCTCCGGTGCCGGTGCTGCGTTCGGTGCCGTCACCCAGGTCGGCCCGTTGGTCACGGTCTTGATCGTGGCGGGCGCTGGGGCCACGGCAATGTGCGCGGACCTCGGGTCGAGAACGATCCGCGAGGAAATCGACGCGATGGAGGTGCTGGGCATCAACCCAGTGCAACGCCTGGTCACGCCTCGCATGCTGGCTTCCGGGTTGGTGGCGATGCTGCTCAACAGCCTGGTGTGCATCATTGGGATCCTGGGCGGCTACACCTTCTCCGTACTCGTGCAGGACGTCAATCCCGGCGCGTTCGCCGCCGGTATCACGCTGCTCACCGGCGTGCCCGAGGTGATCATTTCCTGTGTCAAGGCATTGCTTTTCGGCCTCATCGCCGGATTGGTCGCCTGCTATCGCGGCCTGATCATCAGCGGTGGCGGTGCCAAGGCCGTGGGCAACGCCGTGAACGAGACCGTCGTCTACGCTTTCATGTCGCTGTTTGTCGTCAATGTGGTCGTCACCGCGGTCGGCATCAAGATGACGGCGAAGTGATGGGGCGGATGCGATGACGCTGCGAGCTGCCTACCCCAGGTTCTTCCGGCAACTCGAGCGCCCGGTCAACACCTTCGGCCGCTTCGGCGACCACACCATTTTCTACGGGAAGGCGCTCGCCGGGGCGCCGTTCGCCGCGGTTCATTACCGGCGCGAAGTCATCCGCCTGGTCGCCGAGATCAGCATGGGCGCAGGCACTTTGGCGATGATCGGCGGAACCGTCGTGATCGTCGGCTTCCTGACCCTGGCCGCGGGCGGAACGCTCGCCGTTCAGGGATACAGCTCGTTGGGCAACATCGGCATCGAGGCGTTGACCGGATTCCTGGCCGCGTTCATCAACGTGCGCATCTCCGCACCCGTGGTGGCCGGGATCGGTCTGGCGGCGACCTTCGGCGCGGGGGTCACCGCTCAGCTGGGAGCCATGCGGATCAACGAAGAGATCGACGCGCTGGAAAGCATGGCCATCCGGCCGATTTCGTACTTGGTGAGCACCAGGATCATCGCGGGGATGCTCGCGATCACGCCGTTGTACAGCATCGCCGTCATCCTGTCATTCGTCGCCAGCCAGTTCACCACGACGTTCCTGTTCGGGCAGTCGAGCGGTTTGTACCAGCACTACTTCTCGACCTTCTTGAACCCGATCGACCTGTTGTGGTCGTTCCTACAGGCCGCACTGATGGCGATCGCGATCTTGCTGATACATACGTACTACGGCTATTTCGCCGCCGGTGGACCTGCCGGCGTCGGCCAAGCGACCGGTAACGCGGTGCGCACCTCGCTTATCGTCGTGGTATCGGTAACGCTGCTGGTCTCGCTTTCTATTTACGGCAGCAACGGCAACTTCAACCTATCCGGGTAGCAGAGGAGGTGGGACGGCAGTGACGCAGAACGTGCCAGCGGGTCGGGGTTCAGTCGGCGGCCGGCTCCCACGCACGGCGCATGTCCGGCCGGCCAGCCGGGCCGCGTCGCGCAACTACGTACCACCCCTGCTCGGACTGCTCACGGTCGCGGTCATCTGCGCGATTTTCGCCGTGGCGATAACGCTGTTTCAGGGCGGCTTCAGCGAAACCGTGCCGGTGACCGTGATCTCGCAGCGCGCCGGTCTGGTCATGAACCCGGACGCCAAGGTCAAGATGCGCGGTGTGCAGGTGGGGAAGGTCGCCTCGATCGACCCGCTGCCGAACGGCGAAGCGGCTATTCACTTGGCGATGAATCCCTCGGACTTGAAATACATTCCGGCCAACGTGCTCGTCGACATCGCGTCATCGACGGTGTTCGGCGCGAAGTCCGTCGAGCTGGTGCCACCCGACCAGCCCTCGGCACAGCGGCTACGCAGCGGCCAGACTCTGCAGGGCCAGCACGTCATGGTCGAAATCAACACGGTTTTCCAGCAATTGGTGTCGGTGCTGTCCCACATCGACCCGCCGAAGCTCAACGAGTCACTGGGTGCGCTGGCACAAGCGTTCAGTGGGCGGGGCCCACAGCTCGGCCAGGCCCTGGGTGACCTGGATTCGTTTCTGGCCAAGCTGGAGCCGAGCCTTCCCGCATTCAGGCATGACCTCGCGGTCTTACCGGAGGTATCCAACGCCTACGCTGACGCGGCACCGAACCTGGTGAAGACCGTGGCCAACGCGGCCCGGATCAGCAAGACCCTTGTCGACGAGCAGCACAACCTGGATGCGTTGCTGATCAGTGCGATCGGCTTGGCCGACATCGGCAACGACGTCTTGTCGACGAACCGCGAGCCGCTGACGAATGTGCTGCATCTGCTGGTGCCGACCACCGATCTGACCAACGAGTACCACGAGGCGCTCACCTGTACCTTGGGCGGGCTCATCCAGATTTCGCATGGGGCGCCGTTGTCGGAACCGAGCATCAACATCTCGGCGAGCCTCACGTGGGGCGCCGAACGTTACCGGTATCCGACGAACCTGCCCAAGGTCGCGGCGACGGGCGGCCCGCGGTGCGTGGGCCTGCCGAGGATTCCGTTCAACTCGGCCCCGCCGCAATTGATCGCCGATATCGGCGCCAATCCGACGCAGTACGGAAACCCGCAGCTGCTGCTCAACTCCGACCTCCTCAAACAGCTGTTGTACGGGCCGATCGCCGGGCCGCCACGCAACTCCGCCCAGATTGGAATGCCGGGATGAGAACGCGCGCCACGCTGGTCAAGTTCGCGATCTTTGCGGTCGTGATGGCGGTCCTTACTGCCTTCCTGTTCTTTATCTTCGGCCAGTACCGGACGGGTTCGACGACCGAGTATTCGGCGGTGTTCACCGACGTATCCCGCCTCAAGGCGGGGCAGTCGGTGCGGGTCGCGGGGATCCGGGTGGGAACGGTCAATAGCGTGTCGCTGCGGCCGGACAAAAAAGTTGTGGTGAATTTCGACGCCGACCGCAACGTCGTCCTTACCGAGGGCACCAGGGCGGCGGTCCGCTACCTCAACCTGGTGGGCGATCGCTACCTCGAACTCGTCGATGGTCCGGGGTCGACCAGGCATCTGGCGGCCGGCGGTCAGATTCCCGTCGACCGCACCGCGCCGGCGCTTGACCTAGATCTGCTGCTCGGCGGACTGAAACCCGTTACCCAGGGCCTGAACGCGCGCGATGTCAACACATTGACGTCGGGATTGTTGCAGGTCTTCCAGGGCCAAGGCGGGACTCTCGAGTCGCTGTTCACCAAGACGACATCGTTTTCGAATGCCTTGGCCGACAACGATCAAACCGTGCAGCAACTGATCGACAACCTCAACACTGTCGTGGCCTACATCGACAAGGAGGGTGGCAATTTCTCCGGCACGATCGATCGCCTCGAGAAGCTTGTCAGCGGCCTGTCGAACGACCGCGACACGATCGGGTCCGCCATTGACGCCCTGGACCAGGGAACCGCCTCGCTGGCGGATCTGCTTGCCGAGGCCCGCCCGCCGCTATCCGGCACCATAGCTCAGTTGAATCGGCTGGCGCCGATACTCGATAACGATAGGGACCGCCTCGACGCCGCAATCGCCAAGGCGCCGCACAACTACCGCAAGCTGGTCCGACTCGGCGTGAACGGCGCCACCATCCCGTACTACCTCTGCCAGTTCGGGCTCCGCGGCACGGACCTTCAGGGAAAGACCGTGCGCGCCAATATCTTTCGGTCAGATGCGGGAAGGTGCACGGAACCCTGATGCTGAAGTATCGCGGAGCTGGGCTCATCAAGGCCGGATTCATCGGCGCGATCTTGATCGTGCTGGTGATCCTAATGGGCCTGTCGCCCGACCGGTTCATCGCATGGGCGACAATGGTCCGCTACCAGGCGCTGTTTTCGGAAGCCGGCGGCCTGGCGGTGGGCAACCCCGTAGTCGTGTCGGGGATGAAGGTCGGCACGGTGTCGGATGTAAAGCTGCGCCACGGCGATGCTCTGGTGACCTTCACGATGAAGGGCAACATCCTGCTCGGGTCGGACACTTCCGCGCACATCCGCACCGGCACGCTGCTGGGCGAGCGGATGCTGACGGTGGAGTCCGCCGGCAGCGGCACGATGCACCCAATGGCGCTCATCCCCGTCTCGCGGACGTCCTCGCCCTACTCGCTGACCGAAGCGGTCAGCGACTTCGCATCGAACACCGCCGAAACCAACACCGCGGCGCTGAATCAGTCGTTGGACACCCTGTCGGCGACGCTCGATCAGATCGCACCCCAAATGGGCCCGGCCTTCGACGCGCTTACCCGGTTATCTCGCACCCTCAACAGTCGCAACAAGAACCTGAGCGACCTTTTCAAGAGCGCCAGCGACGTCACGGGCATACTCTCCCAACGCAGCCAGCAGGTGAACAAGCTCATCCTCAACTCCGATGACCTGCTCCAAGTCCTGGTGGCGCGGCGGCAAGAGATCGTGGACCTGCTGGCCAACACGTCGGCGGTGGCCAAGCAGCTGACGGCATTGGTGCACGACAACGAAGCCATATTGGCGCCCACGCTGGAGAGGCTTAACCGGGTGACCGCGATGCTGGAAAAGAACCGCGACAACATCGGCAAAGCGCTGCCGGGTCTCGCCAAGTTCCAGATCACGGTCGGTGAGGCCATCTCCGGCATGTACGCCTATCAGGCGTTCGCCCCGAACTTCCTTATCCCGCAACTCTTCAACGCGTTGTTCGACTACCTCT
>NZ_JAFBAT010000051.1 GCF_019247615.1 Mycobacterium sp.
GCCAACCGGGCTCGACGAGATCCGGCCCGGTTGCTACAACGTCGACGAGCGGATCAAGGACATGAACGCCGGGGGCATCCTGGCCTCGATCTGTTTCCCGTCCTTTCCGGGCTTCGCCGGGCGGCTGTTCGCCACCGAAGATCCGGAGTTTTCGGTGGCTCTGGTGCAGGCCTACAACGACTGGCACATCGATGAGTGGTGTGGCGCGTACCCGGCCAGGTTCATCCCGATGGCGATACCGGTGATCTGGGATGCTGAGGCGTGTGCCGCCGAGGTGCGGCGGGTGTCCAAGAAGGGCGTGCACGCGCTCACCTTCACCGAGAACCCGGCCGCGATGGGGTATCCCAGTTTCCACAACGAGTACTGGAATCCGCTGTGGAAGGCGTTGTGCGACACCAACACCGTGATGAACATCCACATCGGGTCTTCGGGCCGGCTGGCGATCACGGCGCCCGATGCGCCGATGGACGTGATGATCACACTGCAGCCGATGAACATCGTGCAGGCCGCCGCGGATCTGCTCTGGTCGCGACCCATCAAGGAGTACCCGGACCTGAAGATCGCGCTGTCGGAGGGCGGCACCGGGTGGATCCCCTACTTCCTGGAGCGGGCTGACCGAACCTACGAGATGCATTCGACGTGGACGCACCAGAACTTCGGCGGCAAGCTTCCCAGCGAGATTTTCCGCGAGCACTTCCTGACGTGCTTCATCAGCGACAAGGTGGGCGTGGCACTGCGCAACATGATCGGCATCGACAACATCTGCTGGGAGGCGGACTACCCGCACAGCGATTCCATGTGGCCGGGCGCGCCCGAGGAGCTATGGGACGTTTTGTCCGTGAACGACGTGCCCGACGACGAGATCAGAAAGATCACCCACGAGAACGCCATGCGGTGGTACTCGTTCGACCCCTTCACCCACATCACGCCGGAGCAGGCGACTGTCGGGGCGCTGCGCAAGGCGGCCGAGGGGCACGACGTGTCGATACGGGCGCTCAGCCACCACAAAGACACCAGGGCAGGTTCGTCGTTCGCCGACTTCGCGGCCAACGCGAAGGAACTCACCGGCAACAGGGACTGACATAGACGCCTCCGGAATGAACTTCGAGCTGACCGAGGACCAAGAGCTGATCCGCCGGTCAGTCGCCGAGCTGGCGCGCAAGTTCGACGACCACTACTGGATGGACAAAGACCAGGCCCACGAATTCCCCGCGGAGTTCTACCGGGCCATCGCCGACGGTGGCTGGTTGGGCTTGACGATCCCCACCGAATATGGCGGCCACGGCCTTGGCATCACCGAAGCGACCATCCTGCTCGAAGAGGTCGCCAAATCCGGCGGCGGCATGAACGCTGCGAGCTCAATTCACCTGTCGATCTTCGGCATGCAACCGGTCGTGGTGCACGGGTCCGAGGAACTGAAGGCGCGCACGTTGCCCGCCGTCGCCACCGGCGAGGTGCACGTGTGCTTCGGGGTGACCGAACCCGGTGCGGGCCTCGACACGTCGCGCATCACCACGTTCGCCAAACGCGATGGCGATCGCTACGTCGTCAACGGCCGCAAGGTGTGGATCTCCAAGGCGATGGAGTCCGACAAGATCCTGTTGCTTACCCGCACGCGGAGCTACGACGAGGTGACCAAGAAGACCGACGGGATGACGCTGTTCCTCACCGATCTCGACCGCAACCGGGTCGACATCCGCCCGATTCGCAAGATGGGCCGCAACGCCGTCGGCTCGAATGAACTGTTCATCGACAATCTCGAGGTGCCGGCCGCCGACCGAATCGGCGAGGAGGGCAATGGGTTTCAGTACATCCTGCACGGTTTGAACCCGGAACGGATGCTGATCGCCGCCGAGGCGCTCGGCATCGGGCGGGTTGCCCTGGACAAAGCGGTGAAGTACGCCAACGATCGCGAGGTCTTCGGTCGGCCGATCGGTACGAACCAGGGCATCCAGTTTCCGCTCGCCGACTCGCTGGCCCGGCTGGACGCGGCCGAGCTGACGCTGCGCAAGGCCACTTGGCTGTACGACCACGGCAAACCCTGTGGGCGCGAAGCCAATACGGCAAAATACCTGTGCGCCGACGCGGGATTCACCGCCGCGGACCGGGCGTTGCAGACGCACGGCGGCATGGGTTACGCCGAGGAGTACCACGTCGCGCGTTACTTCCGCGAGGCCCGGCTGATGAAGATTGCGCCGATCAGCCAGGAGATGATCTTGAACTTCCTTGCATCCCATACCCTGGGACTGCCCAGGAGCTACTGATGAGCGTCTCGGACAGTCCCGTGTTGCTGTCAGAGGACATCGACGGTGTGCGCACCCTGACCCTGAATCGTCCGCACCGAAAGAACGCGATCAACCCGGAGCTGTGGGTCGCGCTACGCGACGCGCTCCATGACACCGGTCACGACCGCAGCCTGCGCGCTCTCGTGATCACCGGCTCCGGAGGGAGCTTCTGCTCCGGCGCCGACATCTCCGAAGGCGACCACGTGCATCCCAGATACAAGTTGCAACGCCTGACCGACGTCGCGCTGGCGCTACACGAGCTGACGATTCCGACCGTCGCGAAGGTGACCGGCGTCGCCGTCGGCGCCGGATGGAACCTCGCCCTGGGCTGCGATCTGGTCGTCGCGTCGCCGGAATCGACGTTCTGCCAGATCTTTTCCAAGCGAGGCCTGTCGATCGACCTGGGCGGATCCTGGCTGCTGCCGAAACTCGTTGGCTTGCAACAGGCCAAGCGGTTGGCGCTGCTGGCCGAAACGATCGACGCCGCGGAGGCCCATGCCCTGGGCCTGGTGACGTGGGTCGTGCCGGCCGCCGACATCGACACCTTCGTCACCGACCTGGCCGGCCGACTGGCGGGCGGCCCGCCGGTGGCGCTCGCGCAAACCAAGGCATTGCTCAACGAGGGCGCCGACCGCACCCTGCGCGATGCGCTGGTGAACGAGGCGCGCGCGCAGGCCGTCAATTTTGCGACGACAGACGCGGCGGCCGCCTATGCCGCCTTCAAGCACCGACGGGAGCCGTCGTTTACTGGTCAGTGGGCGTTAGCAAAATCAGACCAGGAGCAATCGGAGTGAACATGCGTGAGACGGTCATCGTCGAGGCGGTACGCACGCCGGTGGGGAAGCGCAACGGTGGATTGTCCGGCATGCACGCCGCCGATTTGTCCGCGATCGTGCTCAACGAACTGCTGGAACGCGTCGGTATCGGTCCGGAGATCGTCGACGACGTGGTCTGGGGATGCGTGTCGCAGGTGGGCGACCAGTCCAGCAACATCGGTCGCTACGCGGTCCTGGCCGCCGGTTGGCCGGAGAGCATCCCGGGGACCACGGTCAACCGCGCCTGCGGTTCCAGCCAGCAGGCGCTCGACTTCGCGGTGCAGGCGGTGATGTCGGGCCAACAGGATGTCGTGGTGGCCGGCGGAGTCGAGGTGATGAGCCGGGTTCCGTTGGGCGCGGCGAGGGCGACCGGAATGCCATACGGTCCGAAAGTCCTTGCACGGTATGACGGTTTCTCCTTCAATCAGGGCCTGTCGGCCGAGATGATCGCCAAGAAGTGGGGGTTCTCCCGCACCCGGCTCGACGAGTACTCGGTCCAGTCCCATGAACGCGCGGCCGCAGCGCAGGATGGCGGCGCCTTCACCGACCAGATCGTCCCCGTCTTCACCGATGAGAAAGCCGCCGTCAACGTCATTGCCGCGGACGAAGGCGTGCGGCGCGGGACGACGGTCGACAAGCTGGCCGCCCTCAAGCCCGTGTTCGTCGACGACGGCGTGATCCACGCCGGGAATTCCTCGCAGATCTCCGACGGCGCGGCTGCGCTCCTGGTGACCACATCGGAGATGGCGGTCGGGCTCGGGCTGACGCCGCTGGTGCGCTACCGCGCGGGCGCCGTCACCGGCGCAGATCCGGTGCTCATGCTCACGGGCCCCATACCGGCAACCGAGAAGCTGTTGCGCAAGGCCGGCATCCCGCTGTCGGAGGTGGGCGTCTTCGAGGTGAACGAGGCCTTTGCGCCCGTCCCGCTGGCGTGGATGGCCGAAACTGGTGCCGACCCCGGTCGGGTCAATCCGCTTGGTGGCGCCATCGCGCTGGGCCACCCGCTGGGCGCATCCGGCGCCGTGCTGATGACACGAATGGCGCACCACATGCGCGACAACGGGATTCGTTACGGTGTGCAGACCATGTGCGAGGGCGGCGGCACGGCCAACGCCACCCTGGTCGAGCTCGCCTCGTAACGGGGGTCGGCTGAACGGGATAGGTTTCGGGCTTCTACGTGGACGCCGAGCGTGGGCCCCAAGTACGTGATCGCCGCCGAAGTCGACCATAGGGCCCACACTCGATGGGGCGGCCCTCAGGCGACCCCCCTCGACCCAAGGACCTAACGGACCGGAGGTCTGTCAAACCGACCGTCGGTCTGTTACGTTTTGCTCAATGCAAACCGTGGTCCCCAGCACCCGATGAGCGGCCGAAGGAGATGGACAAATTAGCACTCCCGAGTCAGCCCACGCCCTTACGCGCAAGTTCGCCCGAACACTTGGCCCATACATGCTCATTGTTCCCTCGGCGGTCGCCATCCACTTCAACACCTGGATGAAGACCTTGTTCAAGGTGTTCGTTTCCGACCCGATGTGGCAGTGGTTCTTCGGCGCGCTGCTCGTTTTCATCGGCATATTCGTTATTGCGAACCACCGATCTTGGCGAGGGGCGCCGGCAATCATCATTTCCGTTTTCGGCTGGGTAGCGCTGGTGCGTGGGCTGACGATACTGTTTTTTCCGCATGCGTATATCGCGGCCGGTGACACCCTTGAGCGAGGTGGTGCCGTGAGTACGGCGACCCGGTTGTTCTTCGTAGTTCTGGCCGTGGGCGGGTTGTATCTGACTTACGTTGGCTGGGTTGCCAAACCGGCATCCCGCGACAGGTCGGTGTCGGCTTCTCAGCGCTCCGGCGGGTAGTGTGCATGCCTCGCGTGATCAAACATCCCGACGTCCGCCGCGCCGAAATCCTCGACATCGCGATGGCCGCATTTTTGCGCAGTGGCTACGACAATGTCAGCCTCAACGATCTGATCGCCGACGCTGGGGTCTCCAAAGGAGCCTTCTACCATTGGTTTCCGTCAAAAGACGCGTTAATTTCGGCGCTGGCCGAACGCAGCGCACGTCAAGGACTCGCCGCCGTCGAGCGAGCCCTCTCGCAATGCAACGGTGACGCGCTGGACCGGCTCAACGCGGTGTTGCAGGCCGGGTTCGACGTCAAGATGCGAGCAGGAACACCGGAGTTGTTAGCCGGGGCAGTTTCGTTGCTGCGCCCGGCCAACGCGCATTTGTACGCACAAATCGTCGCCGCCGAGGAGGCTGTTTTCGGGCCGTTGCTGACCAGGCTGGTATCGGAGGGGGTCGCTGCAGGCATCTATGACACATTCGACCCTGAGGGCGTCGCCGACATGATTTACGCGCTCGCCGCACGCACGAACACGAGCATCCTCGAAGTGCTCGACGCGGCCGATGAGTCCGCTCGGGACCGCGCAATCGACGGTCTGGCAACCAGATTCAGGCTTCATGCCCTGACGTTGGACCGCATACTCGGGCTGCCCGACGGGAGCATCGTCGCACCGGCCCACGCGCAGGTTGGAAAAATGGTCTCCTCATTGCCGCGCAACTATGCGACGCGATCATGTGCCGCTACCGGCTGCTCACCGATGACGGATTTGACGACTACGTGACCCATTCGCCGGCATCCTTCGTCCGAACTGGTTGCAGGGGAGGAAGGCATGGGTCGTCTCGCAAAAGCCATTGTGCCGCTGAGCTTCTCGCGGACAAGCTTAGCCGGGTACTTGCTCTAAGTGATTCATGGCTTCTTGGAGGGCGGCGTCGACCCGATGCCCTAGACCGTGAGCGACGTAGGCATCGACGAGCATCCAGAGCGCTTCGTACAGCGGAAGGCGCCACGGGAGTTCCTCGGTGTTCGCCGGATCAGGCAGACCGTAGCCCTGACGTAGCAAGGACACCGACGCCGCGTCTGCACGGTGCGCAAACCGTGCGATGTCCCACCACGGGTCGGCGACGACCGAGTCTCCCCAATCGATTACCCCTGCAAGATGCCCCTCATCGATCAGGATGTGAGCGGGCTTCAGATCGCCGTGGCACAGTACCCCTACCTCAACGGCGGCCAGCGTCTGGGCATGATCGGTGATCGTGGATGTCGCCGCGTCGGCGACTGCGGCGGCCAACCCGTAACTATCTGCCAGTGCGCGAGTGTCGTCGCAGATGGTCTGCAGGAAGCTGAGCCACGACGGGTGACCCAGCGTGAACTCGCCAGATTCGTCCCACGATGCCTGCGCGAGCCAGCCAAAGCCCGCCATTTTCACGCCGTGCAAGCGGTGCAGGTCGGCGCCGACCTCAACGAATGCGGGATGACCGGCCGCGATCGGCTGGCCCACGACACGCCGCATGATCACGGCGCACATACCGTCCTCGGCGCCAAGACAGCTGCGCCCAATGATGGCTGGAGCAGCGCAGCCAGCAGCTGCGGCCCGCCCATTCGCCCACGCCTCAGCTCTCAATGCATCACGGCTCGTCGACGCCTTCACGATGAAGTGGCCTTCGTCTGCATCAATTTCATAAACAGCATTGCCGGCGAACGCATCGAGCTTCACGACTCGGCCAACCTGACAGCCCAGCTCGCTCGCTACAAAATCTGCGACAGCCCGCTCACGGGCGCCCGAAACGCCTCTTCTCACCTTCCTCCGAAACACTCACAGTCAGATCCTCGACGGAACCCAGGAGGTCAGGCAGCTTGTGCCGACCGAGCGAGTCGATCTTCAACATCGACCGGGCTGATCATAGCGATGGCTGAGTGGCGTCTGCGCAGGTTATAGCTCGTTCGATCGAGTCGGCCATCGGCATCGGGCGTAGAACTCGACTTTCACTGTGGCCCAGAAGGCCTCAGCTTTATGGCTGTAGTGATGCGCGACGAGCTCGCCGAGCAGGTGATCCCTGGACGCCGACCGCGGATGCCAATACGCCTCAACACAGCTCGCCCGGTTCGCCCGCCAGCACAACCTGGTCCGCTCCGTGGGCCGCACCGCCGTATGCTGGGATAGCCAGCAGGAATCCTTTTGGACCACATTGAAAGTCGAGTCCTAGCCTGATGGCTTTGGCCGACCAAGGCAGCCGCAAAGATCGCCGTCGGCGACTGGATCGAGC
>NZ_JAFBAT010000079.1 GCF_019247615.1 Mycobacterium sp.
GACGACGAGCTGGTCCAGGAAGCGATACGTCGCTACAAGCTGGCTGACACGCGCGAAGCCATCCACCTCGTCTTGCGTAGCCTGCTGGGCGACGACGGCGGAGACGATCAAGAAGAGTACGACGAGTTCAGCGACCTCAGCGCCTGGGAACCTCGCCGTAATCGCGACAGCGGGTAATCGTCCGGCGCACTCGTACACGTCCCGGCCCGCTGACTCGCCGCCGCGTTGGTGGTTTGGTGACGTTGCGCGCCAGGCTGTACCCTCTTTTAGGCCGGGGCGACTGGTCGCTTGGGCGAACGGCCCCCTTAGCTCAGTCGGTAGAGCGTTTCCATGGTAAGGAAAAGGTCAACGGTTCGATTCCGTTAGGGGGCTCGGCGGACGCCGAGCACGGCGGCGGTCCCGAGCCCTAAACGGGGTGACCCGGAGGCGATGTAGCTCAGTCGGTTAGAGCGAACGACTCATAATCGTTAGGTCGCCGGTTCGAGTCCGGCCATCGCTACAACTGAACAGACGCAAACTTCCGATTCGAGAGAGAATTCCATGGCTTCCAGTACCGACGTGCGGCCGAAGATCACCTTGGCGTGCGAGGTGTGCAAGCACCGTAACTACATCACCAAGAAGAACCGTCGCAACGACCCCGACCGGCTGGAGCTCAAGAAGTTCTGCCCGAACTGCGGGAAGCACCAGGCGCACCGCGAAACGCGGTAGCCAGTCTCGCGCACGTAATGAGTCGACTAGTTAGGTTCTAAAGCCGTGGAGTTGTCCACAAACATCGTCGGGATGCACTACCGCTATCCCGAACATTACGAGGTTGAGCGCGAGAAGATCCGCGAGTACGCCGTCGCCGTGCAAAACGACGACGCGCTGTTCTTCGAGGAGAAGTCGGCGGCCGAACTCGGCTACCAGGGTTTACCGGCGCCATTGACGTTCATCTGTGTGTTCGGCTATAAGGCCCAGTCCTCATTCTTTCAGCACGCGGGTATCGCGGTGACCGACCAGCAGATCGTCCAAGTGGACCAAGTACTGAAGTTCGAGAAGCCGATCGTGGCCGGCGACAAGCTCTACTGTGACGTGTACGTGGATTCGGTGCGTGAAGCGCACGGAACTCAGATCATTGTCACCAAGAACATCATCACCAACGAAGCCGGTGACGTCGTACAGGAGACTTACACGACCTTGGCGGGACGCGCCGGCGAGGATGGAGAAAAGGGGTTTAGCGATGCCACTACGTGAGTTCGATTCGGTCAAGGTCGGTGACCAACTTCCGGAGCGGACCTACCCGCTGACCCGCCAGGACCTGGTGAACTACGCCGGGGTTTCCGGTGACTTGAACCCGATCCACTGGGACGACGAGATTGCCAAGGTGGTCGGCCTGGACACCGCGATCGCCCACGGCATGCTGACCATGGGCATCGGCGGAGGCTACGTCACCTCGTGGATCGGCGACCCGGGCGCGGTCACCGAGTACAACGTGCGGTTCACCGCCGTGGTCCCCGTACCCAACGACGGCAAGGGCGCCGAGCTGGTCTTCAGCGGCCGGGTGAAGTCCGTAGATCCGTCGAACAAGTCGGTCACCATCGCACTCACCGCGACCACCGGTGGCAAGAAGATCTTTGGTAGGGCGATCGCGTCCGCGAAACTGGCGTAGCTCATGGCGCTCAAGACCGATATTCGCGGGATGATCTGGCGGTATCCGGACAGCTTCGTTGTGGGCCGTGAACAACTCCGACAGTTCGCACGATCCGTCAAGAATGACCACCCGGCCTACTTCCACGAAGATGCGGCCGCCGAACTCGGCCACGACGCCATCCTGGCACCACTGACGTTTGCGACCATTTTCGCCAAGCTGGTCCAGCTGGATTTCTTCCGGCATGTCGACATCGGCATGGAAACCCTTGTGATCGTCCAGGTCGACCAGCGGTTCGTGTTTCACAAGCCGATCAAGGCCGGCGAGAGACTATGGGCCCGCATGGACATCGTGTCGGTGGACGAGCGTTTCGGCGCCGACATCGTGGTCACCAAGAACATCTGCACCAATGATCAGGGTGAGGTGATCATGGACTCCTACACCACGTTGATGAGCCAGTACGGCGATGGGTCCGCCAACCTGAGATGGGACAACGAATCCGGACAGGTCGTGCGAACGGCGTAATTAGTAGGTGGCTCCCACCTCGATGTACACTCGTACCTCGGGGTTTTCCCAACACCAGCACGCTGTCCGTCGGTTCGCGATCGCCGATCGGGGTCGCGTGCGTCATGTGAGCCCCGACAGGTAAGCGCAGGTTGGGCTGCCAACCGCGAAGGGGCGTAGCTCAACTGGCAGAGCAGCGGTCTCCAAAACCGCAGGTTGCAGGTTCAAGTCCTGTCGCCCCTGCTGAAGGCTTACCCGTGGCATGGTGGACACTGGATATGGTGACCACCGCGATCGGACGGCTCGCGGACATTGGCAAACAAAGGAGCATGCGGTGAGCGACGAGGGCCCCGACATGGGTGCTGCCAACGGCGCCGCACGCGACGGCGGCGACAGTGACGAGGGCGGCTCAGGCGCTGGCCGGACCGCCGTGGTGACCGAACCCGCGGCGCGGCCGCAACGGCCGAGCGGCAAGCGGTCCCGGCAGCGAGCGGCCGCTGCTGGGGAGAACGCCGACGTAGCGGCGACGGAAGAGGTCGAGGTCTCTAAAGAGGAGAAGGCGAAGAAGCGCGCCAAGACCAAGGCGGCCAAGAAGCCAAGGAAGCCGGTCGACCGTCCGACCAACCCGTTCCTGTTCGTCTACAACTACCTCAAGCAGGTCGTCGCGGAAATGCGGAAGGTCATCTGGCCGAACCGCAAGCAGATGCTCACCTACACCTCGGTGGTGCTGGTGTTTCTCGCCTTCATGGTGGCGCTGGTCGGCCTCGCGGATTTAGGGCTGACCAAGCTCGTGCTGCTGGTGTTCGGCTGAGCGACAGATAGAGAGGACTACGACAACCGTGACTACCTTCGACGGTGACACGTCCGCGGGTGAAGCGGTCGACCTGCAGGAGACCGCCGAGAGCACTCAGGCCAGTGAGACGTCAGAGATTCCCGCTGAGGCTCAGCCGGCCGAAGAGGCCGACCCGGCCGCCGCGCTCAAGGCGGAGCTGCGCAGCAAGCCCGGCAAGTGGTACGTCATCCACTCCTACGCGGGATACGAGAACAAGGTGAAGGCCAACCTCGAGACCCGCGTGCAGAACCTCGACGTCGGCGACTACATCTTCCAGGTGGAGGTGCCCACCGAGGAGGTCACCGAGATTAAGAACGGGCAGCGCAAGCAGGTCAACCGCAAGGTGTTGCCCGGCTACATCCTGGTGCGGATGGATCTGACCGACGACTCGTGGGCCGCCGTGCGCAACACCCCCGGCGTCACCGGGTTCGTCGGCGCGACGTCGCGGCCGTCGGCCCTGACGCTCGACGACGTGGTGAAGTTCCTGCTCCCGCGGGGGGCCGCGAAGAAGGCCGTCAAGGGTGCGGCCAGCACCGCGGCCGCCGCCGATGTGGGTGGCCTGGAACGCCCGGTCGTCGAGGTCGACTACGAGGTCGGCGAATCGGTGACGGTCATGGATGGACCGTTCGCCACGCTGCCGGCCACCATCAGCGAGGTCAACGCCGAACAGCAGAAGCTCAAGGTGCTGGTATCGATCTTCGGCCGGGAGACGCCGGTCGAGTTGACGTTCGGTCAAGTCTCGAAGATCTAGCCCGGCAATCGACCACTGTAGGAAGGAAAACCACATCTCATGGCCCCGAAGAAGAAAGTCGCCGGGCTGATCAAGCTGCAGATCGTCGCCGGACAGGCCAACCCCGCGCCGCCGGTGGGGCCCGCGCTCGGCCAGCACGGCGTCAACATCATGGAGTTCTGCAAGGCGTACAACGCTGCCACGGAGAACCAGCGCGGCAACGTCATCCCGGTGGAGATCACCGTCTACGAGGACCGCAGCTTCACGTTCCAGCTCAAGACGCCGCCCGCGGCCAAGCTCCTGCTCAAGGCGGCGGGGGTGGGCAAGGGCTCGGCCGAACCGCACAAGACGAAGGTCGCCAAGGTCACCTGGGACCAGGTGCGCGAGATCGCCGAGACCAAGAAGTCCGACCTCAACGCCAATGACGTCGACGCGGCCGCAAAGATCATCGCCGGGACCGCCCGGTCGATGGGCATCACCGTCGAGTAATCGAACACCGTGGGAGGGCCAGCTTCGGCCCGTCGCAACCACAACCAACCACGAGATTGGATGAGTCAATGAGCAAGAACAGCAAGGCGTACCGGGCCGCCGCCGAGAAGGTGGACCGCAACAACCTATACACCCCCCTGGAGGCCGCCAGGCTGGCCAAGGAAACGGCGTCGGCGAAGCAGGACGCGACCGTCGAGGTGGCGATCCGGCTCGGCGTCGACCCGCGAAAGGCCGACCAGATGGTGCGGGGCACCGTCAACCTTCCGCACGGCACCGGGAAGACTGCCCGCGTCGCAGTGTTCGCCGTGGGTGAAAAGGCCGAGCAGGCGCAGGCCGCCGGTGCCGACATCGTGGGCAGCGACGACCTGATCGAGAAGATCCAGGGGGGTTTCCTGGACTTCGACGCGGCGATCGCGACGCCCGACCAGATGGCCAAGGTCGGGCGCATCGCGCGCATCCTGGGTCCGCGCGGCCTGATGCCGAACCCCAAAACCGGCACTGTCACCCCCGATGTCGCCAAGGCCGTGGCCGACATCAAGGGCGGCAAGATCAACTTCCGCGTGGACAAGCAGGCCAACCTCCACTTCATCATCGGCAAGGCGTCCTTCGACGAGAAGAGCCTGGCGGAGAACTACGGCGCGGCGATCGACGAGGTGCTGCGGCTCAAGCCGTCGGCGTCGAAGGGCCGCTACCTGAAGAAGATCACCGTGTCGACGACCACCGGCCCCGGCATTCCGGTGGACCCGTCCGTAACTCGCCACTTCGCCGAGGCGTAATTTTTGGGCCGAACCTCGACATGTTGCGCGGTTTCGCGAGTGCGGAACCCCAACAAGTCGGTGTTCGGCCGATCAAGTCGAGCACTCGGTGATGCGCCGGCGCAGGAACGCCCGGCTCGGCTCGGAGCCGTTGCCCTCCAACGCCTTTCGGTACCACACGACGGCCTCGGCGGGCCGCCCGGCGCGCCGCAGCAGATCGGCGCGCACGGTGGGGACAAGATTGGAACGTCCCAGCCGGGGATCGTGAGCCACCTCGTCCAGGGCGGCCAGGCCGGCGTCCGGGCCGTCTCGGAAACCGATTGCCAGCGCGCGGTTGCCCCGCACGACCGGGGAATCGGTCATCCGCAGCAGCCGGTCGTATGCCGCGCAGATGGCGGACCAGTCCGTCCGGTCCCAGGACGGCGCGGTCGCGTGCAGCGCGGCGATCACCGCTTGCATCAGATAAGGACCCGTGGACCCCTGCGCCCGACGCAACCGGTCCAGCCCGCGGGAGATGCGGCCGCGGTCCCAGCGGCGCCGGTCCTGGTCTTCCAGCGGCACCAGCATGCCGGCGTCGTCGACGCGGGTTGCTCGCCGCGAGTCGTGCAACAGGACCAGCGCGGCCAGGGCGTGTGCCTCCGGCTCCTCGGACATCAGCGCGCACAGCTCGCCCGTGAGCCGGACGCCTTCGTCGCACAGTTCGTCGCGGATCGCCGACGGGCCCGCCGTCGACCAATAGCCCTCCGTGAACACCGAGTAGATGCAGCTGAGCACGTGCGGTGTGCGCTCGGGCAGCAACTCGGCGGGGGGCACTCGCAGCGGGATGTTGGCGTGCCGAACCTTGTTCTTGGCGCGCGTGATTCGTTGGCCGATAGCCGCCTCGGTTTGCAGCAGTGCCCGCGCGATCTCGTTGACCGTCAGGCCGGACACCAGTCGCAGTGTGAGCGCCAGTTGTGACTGCCGGTCCAGCGCCGGGTGTGCACAGGTGAACATCATCCGCAGCTCGTCGTCGCGCACCGGATGGGGTTCGGTGTGATCAGTGCGCGCCCGGATGTCGTCCATTACGGCCGCCAATTCCTTTCCGGGACGCGCCGATTCGCGGCGCAGCCGGTCCAGGGCGCGGTTGCGCGCGACGGTCATCAGCCACCCGCCGGGGTTGTCAGGCACACCGTCGCGATGCCAGGTGCGCAGCGCCTCGGTGCAGGCCTCCTGGACGGCGTCCTCCGCGACGGTGAGGTCGCCGGACCATCGCGCGATTGCGGCGACGGCGGGTCCCCATTCCCGACGGAAGACGCCGTCCAGGTTGGTCATCCGCGCATCTAGAGGCCGGAGACGCCCATCAGCTGCCGCAACTGCACGGCCGAGGCGGGGATCATCGCGGCGAGCTTCACGGCCTCGTCGCGATCGGCGGCGCCGAGCAGGTAGAAGCCGCTGGCCACTTCCGCGCCTTCCGCGTATGGACCGTCGGTGATGAGGGTCTCGCCGTCGCGCACCTGCACGGTGGTCGCCGTGGATCGGTCGTGCAATGCCGCACCGCCGATGATGTGATCGCCCGCGGCGGCTCCGAAATCCCCATGCCGGGCCGCCACCGCCTCCCACTCCGGTGTGCCCGGTGCGTGGTTGGACGCGGGTGGTTCCAGCAGCAGCGCGAGCCAGTCGTTGCCGGTGAGCTTGCGAGACGTCTCCAGCGAGTGGACCATCGGCCACACCTCTACGGCGCCGTGCTTGGCGGCCGGGATGTCGCGGGCCAACGCCAGCGCGTCGTCCAAGTTCTCCGCTTCGAAAACGTAATAGCCGCCCGCCACCTCGGCGCCTTCGGCGAAGGGGCCGTCGGTGATAACCGGTGCGTCCGGGCCGCCGGTGATGCGCACCCCGGTCGCCGCGGGCAACAGGGCGTCACCGCCGCGGATGGCCCCGCGGATCACCGAGGCCGCCTTTTCGTGGAAGGCCTCGTAAGCCGCCATCTCGGCCGCTCCCTCGTCGGGAGTGAGCTCTCGTTCCCGGCTGATCAATAAGGCGAAGTACTGCATTTGTCGTCACCTCCGGTAGTGAGCGAAACCCTGTGCTTCACTCTCTACCTACTCGACGAATGGTGCGCCCACAATCCGACAGGGCTTACGCGGCAGCACCCGGCTTGAGGTAGGTCACCAGGCTGCAGTCGAGCATCTCGTCGCTGAAGTAGTGCTCGCAGCCGCGCAGATACTTCATGTAGCGGTTGTACACCTCTTCAGAGGTGACCTCGATGGCCTTCTCCCGGTTCGACTCCAGCGCATCGCCCCAGATGTGCAGCGTCTTGACATAATGGGGACGCAGCGAAAGGGGTTCGGGCACAACGAAACCCGCTTTTTCGCCGTGCTCGACCATCATCTCGTTGGAGGGCAGCCGGCCGCCCGGGAAAATCTCAGTGATGATGAACTTGATGAACCGCACCGTTTCGAAAGTGATCCTCTTCCCCCGTGCGGCCATGTCGTAGGGGTGGTAGCTGACGCTGCTCTGGACGGTCATCCGGCCGTCGTCGGGCATGATGTCGAAACACCGCTTGAAGAAGTCGTCGTAGTTCTCGTGGCCGAAGTGCTCGAAGGCCTCAATCGACACGATGCGGTCGACCGGATCGTTGAATTCCTCCCACCCGTGCAGCCGAACCTCACGGGAACGGTTCGTGTCAAGGTCCGCCAGCACCTGCTCGGAGCGGGCGTACTGGTTGTTGGACAGCGTCAGGCCGACGACGTTGACGTCGTACTTCTCGACGGCGCGCTTCATGGTGGTTCCCCAGCCGCAGCCGATGTCCAGCAGGGTCATGCCCGGCCTGAGGTCGAGCCTGTCGAGGTTGAGGTCGATCTTCGCGAGCTGGGCCTCTTCCAGCGTCATGTCGTCCCGCTCGAAGTACGCACAGCTGTAGGTGCGCGTCGGGTCCTGGAAAAGGGCAAAAAAGTCGTCGGAGACGTCGTAGTGCGTCTGGATGTTCTCGAAGCGCGTCCGCGTCGTCGTCAGGCCGGTTTGCTTTGCCATGCTCGTTTTGCTCTCCCGATGAAATTTGCCGCTGGAACACGCGCGCACGCGTCGTAGAGATGTCTGAAGCGCAACGATACAGAAGTTCAGTTCATCAGCGTGAACTATGGTCGCTGGCCGGGAATGTCTGGGATCCGGGTCAGCGAATCTGGTAGTCGCTCAGCGGAAAAGTGGATGCCTCCTCCACCGCGTTCTCGGTCGGTGTGGGCCGCAACAAACTCGCTTCGCCGCTGTCGTTGAAGTAGTACGAGCGCGACGTGGCGCAGTTGCCGGCGTAGAACACCGTGTCGTCGAGCAGCTCGGTCATCCGGTCCAGGAAGCGCGCGTTCGCGTCCTCGGTCACCTCGAACTCGGTTGCGCCCGTGCGCTGCAACTCACCGAAGAGCCGGTCCATGTGGCGCATCTGGTATTCGACGTTGTTGAAGACCGATAGGCCGCAGAATCCGTATGGACTGGCCAGGCTCAGGTAGTTCGGGAAGTACGGGATGGACATGCCCTGATAGGCCTGGAACCTGTTTTCCCGCCACCACTTACCCAGGCTTCGGCCCTGCCGGCCGATCACCTCGATCGCCGGGAAATTGGCCTCCCACAGATCGAAGCCGGTGGCGAGCACCAGCGTGTCGATGACGGTCTTGCGCCCGTCGGCGGTGACGATCCCGTCGGGCTCGATCCGCTCGATTCTGGTGGTCTCCAGATGCACGTTCGGTTTGGTGAACGCGCGGTAGTAGCTGTTGGACCACGTCGGGCGTTTACAGCCGAAGTCGTAGTCGGGTGTCAGCTTGCGACGCAGCTCTTTGTCGCGTATCGACACGAAGCGGCTGATCTTGGACAGGTTCGCGGCGGCAGTGTTCAGCGGCCGGAAGGTGCGGAAATGCAGCAGCCCCGTCACGACCATCACTTCGAAGAAGAAGTCGGTCACATGCCGCATGAGCCGCTGTAACTGCGGCACCCGGGCGAACGTCCGCTGCAGCCAGCCCGGAATGGCGAAGTCGATCTTGGGAACCACGTGGATTGCCGTGCGTTGGTACACGGTCAGGTCCGCGACCCGGTCGGCCAGGACCGGGATCAGCTGGACCGCGGTCGCGCCCGTTCCGATGATCGCCGCGCGGCGCCCACCGAAGTCGTATTCGTCGTCCCAGGCCGTGGTGTGGACGACCTTGCCCGCGAAACTCTCGATTCCGGGTATGTCCGGGTTGCGCGGCTGGGACAGGAAGCCGGTGGCGGTGATCAGGAAGCGTGCCGTCAGCGATTCGCCGCCCGCCAGCTCGACGCGCCACACGTGCGCGTCGTCGTCCCAACGTGCACCTTCGACGACGGTGTTGAACCGCATGTAGCGGCGCACGTCGTACTTGTCGGCGACGTGCTCGGCGTACCGCCTCACTTCGGGGCCGGGCGCAAACAGTCGCGACCAGTACGGGTTGGGCTCGAACCAGTACGAGTAGGTGGTGGACGCGATGTCGACGGCAAGGCCGGGATACCGGTTGACGTGCCAGGTTCCCCCGAGATGGTCCTCGCGGTCGAGGATGACGATGTCGTCATAGCCGAGGCGATTGAGCTGGATCGCCGCGCCGATGCCGCTGAAGCCGGCGCCGACGATGACGAAGTCGTGGTGCGCCTGCCCGTTGCCGACGGGTGTCGGTGCTCGGTGCGGGTCAGTAGATAGGTCAGACATACCAGTCGTGTTCTCCCGGGTGATTTCCGGTGGAGACAATACCGAACCAAGCCACAGGCGACCCGGCGACCGGACGGGTGTTCGCCGGAAAATGCCTGGTCGTTACTTGTTGAGTGTGAACTGGTTAACGTCGATGTAGCCGATCCGGAACGCGTTGGCGCAGCCGGTCAGGTACTTCATGTAGCGCTCATAGACCTCTTCGGACTGGATGGCGATGGCCTCGTCACGGTGCGCCTCCAGCGCCTGGGCCCACAGGTCGAGCGTCCTGGCGTAGTGCGGTTGCAGGGACTGGCGGCGCGTCAGCGTGAATCCCGCCTTCGCCGAGCGTTCTCCCACCATCTCGATCGAGGGCAGCCGGCCGCCCGGGAAGATCTCGGTGACGATGAACTTGATGAAGCGGGCCATCTCGAATGTCAGCGGGATGCCCCGCTCGGCGCACTGCGTCCCCGTCAGGCCGGTGATGGTGTGCAGCAGCATCACCCCGTCCTCCGGCAGCAGGCCGTAAGCCAGTTCGAAGAAGTCGTCGTAGCGTTCGTGCCCGAAGTGCTCGAACGCGCCGATGGACACGATGCGGTCGACGGATTCGTCGAACTGTTCCCAACCGGCCAGCAACACCCGCTTGTCCCGCGTGCTGTCCATCGCGTCGAACATCTTCTGCACGTGGGCGGCCTGGTTCTTCGACAACGTCAACCCGATGACGTTCACGTCATAGGTCTCGATGGCCCGGCGCATGGTCGCGCCCCAGCCGCATCCGACGTCGAGCAGCGTCATTCCCGGACGCAGCCCGAGCTTGCCCAGTGCCAAGTCGATCTTGGCGAGCTGAGCCTCTTCCAGCGTCATGTCATCGCGCTCGAAGTAGGCGCAACTGTAGGTCTGGGTGGGGTCGAGAAACAGCCGGAAAAAATCGTCCGACAGGTCGTAATGCGCCTGCACGTCGTCGAAGTGGGGCGTCAGGTCCTTGGGCATGAACTCAACCTCACTTCGTCAGGGTGTACTGCGCGACGTTGGAGATGCCCTTGCGAAACAGGTCCGCGCAGCCTGTCAGATAGCGCATGAAACGGTTGTAGACCTCTTCGGACTGGATGGCGATGGCCCGCTCGCGATTCGCCTGGAGATTGGCAGCCCAGATGTCCAGGGTCCGCGCGTAGTGCGGCTGCAGATATTGAATCTGCTCGATCGAGAAACCGCTGGCTTGCGAGTAGTCGACGATATCGGATTCGCCGCACATCTGCCCACCGGGAAAGATTTCCTTACCCAGGAAGTGGAAAAAACGCAGATCCGACATTGTGATCTGGACGCCGCGTTCTTTCCACGTCGACTGCGGATAAGTGAATATGCTGTGCATCATCATCCGGCTGTTGTCGGGAAGGGTCTTGTAGGCCCAATCCCAGAACGCGGGCCAGCGGTCCTTTTTGAAGGCGTCGAAGGCCTCGAAGCTGATGATCCGGTCGACTGGCTCGTCGAACTCCTCCCAGCCCTGCAACCGGGCTTCCGCCCGCCGCGTGGTCGGGATGGCGTCCAGGCGCGCTTTGGTGTGCGCGTAGTGGTTGCGGCTCAGCGTGATACCGATGACATTCACGTCGTATTTCTCGAGGGCGCGGACCACGGCCCCGCCCCAGCCGCACCCGACGTCGAGGACGGTCATTCCCGGCTCGAGATTCAGCTTGCCCAGCCCCAAGTCCAGCTTCGCGACCTGGGCCTCGGCCAAGGTCATGTCGTCCTTTTCGAAATAGGCGCAGGTATACACCATGTTGGGGTCGAGGAACAGCGCGAAGAAGTCGTCTGAAATGTCGTAGGTTGCCTGCGACTCTTCGTAATACGGCTTCAGCTCGGCCATCGGTTGACCCACCTCCTTCGACAACCGTAAACCCGGGCGACTGCGACTGAGTCGGCAGGGAACCATTTTCCTCGAGTGATTTTCGCTCAGCTCGCTTCGGCGAAGGTGCTTGTCAGAACACCTATCAGCCGATCCCAAAGTTGCTGGGGCAGGTCGTGGCCCATGCCGTCGAATAACACTAACCGAGCCCCCGCGATGGCGCGCGCGACCGCGCGACCGCCGAAGGGTCGGGCCAGCTTGTCGGCTCGACCATGTATCACCACGGTCGGTGCGACGGTCCGGCGGTTGTAGGGGAGGAGGCTGCCGCTGGCCATGACCGCGCTGAAATGCCGGGCAACGCCCGGCGGGTAGAAACAGCGGTCGTAGCTCTCCGCGGCGTCGGCGCGGATCTGCTCCTCGCTCTTGCGGTAACGCGGGCTGCCGGTGATCTTGCTGACTCGAACCACGTTGTCGACGACCGCCTCGCGGGTTGAGCCCGGCGGCGGTCCGCTGATAAGCGACAGCAGGGCGCGCGGTGCCGGCGGCGGCAGGCAGGGTCGATTGTTGCTCGAAAAAATGACCGCGAGCGACTTCGTCCGCTCGGCGTATCGGGCCGCGAAGATCTGGGCGATCATCCCGCCCATCGATGCGCCGACGATGTGAGCGCGCTCGATGCCCAGGTGGTCCAGCACAGCGGCCGCGTCGTCGGTCATATCTTCCAGCGTGTACGTGGCCTTCCCGCGCAAACCCAGCCAGAACCGGAACAACCGGACCACCATCGGCCGGCCCGATTCGGAGGCTTCGACCTTGGTGGACAGACCGACGTCGCGATGGTCGTACCGGATGACCCGCAGGCCCCGGCCGACCAGCTTCTCGCAGAATGCGGTCCGCCACAGCAGCAGCTGTGCACCCAGCCCCATGATCAGCAGCACGGGCGGGTCATCCACGGAACCCATGTCCTCGTAGTACAGCTTGACGTCACCCGAAATGGCGTTACCGGTGCGGATGTCCATCGGAGTGGCCCTACACCTCCACGTCGGTCTGGTGCTCGCGGCTGACCTCGACCATGAAGTTCGCGAAATAACCGGTCAGCTGCGGGTCGGACATCATCTGCCACTTCGGCGCCAGCAGCTTCATGTACCGCTCGACGTAGAGGAACTGCTTGCCGATCAGCACCAGCTCCCGCGGCAACTTGACGTCGTAGGCGTCGGCAAGGGCCGAAAGCTGGCGGCCGATGTCGGCGTAGGACATGTCGCCCAGCGTCTGCATGGTCAGCGGGCTGGCGAACTTTTCCAGATCCTTGGCGGCCTGGGCTTCCGGCTTGACGGTGCCGACGGCGCCCATCAGGACGACGATCTTGCCGGCCGACGCATGGTCCTTCTTCACCAGCAGGGCGTATACCAGCTCGCGCAGCAGCCACCGGGTGCGCGGATCGATGCGGCCCATGATGCCGAAGTCGAAGAACACGATGCGGCCCTGGTCGTCGACGTAGAGGTTGCCCGCGTGCAGGTCGCCGTGGAACAACCCGTGTCGCAAACCGCCCTCGAACACGCTGAACAGCAGCGCCTTCACCAACTCCACGCCGTCGAACCCGGCCTTTCGGATCGCGGCGGCATCGTCGATGCGCATGCCGTGGACTCGCTCCATGGTCAGCACGCGTTCGGTGGTGAATTCCCAGTGCACATGCGGCACGCGGATGTTCTTGCCCAGCGGTGACGCGTGCAGGTGCGACACCCAGGCCTCCATCGACTGTGCCTCGAGCCGGAAGTCCAGCTCTTCGGCCAGGTTGTCGGCGAAGTCGGCGACGACGTCTTGCGCCGACAGCCGGCGGCCCAGCTTGGCCAGTTCGACGGCCTGGGCAAAGCGCTTGAGAATCTGCAGGTCGGCGGCGACGCGGCGGCGGATGCCCGGACGCTGGATCTTGACCACGACTTCCTCGCCGCTGTGCAGGGTCGCGTAGTGCACCTGAGCGATCGACGCGGACGCGAACGGCTCCTCCTCGAACGCGGCGAACAGCTCGGATGGCTGGCGGCCGAGTTCTTCGGCGAAGAGCTCGTGGACTTCCTTGGTGTCGGCGGGGGGCACCCGGTCGAGCAATCCGCGGAATTCGCGCGACAGCGACTCGCCGAAAGCACCCGGGCTGGACGCGATGATCTGTCCGAACTTCACGTAGGTCGGGCCCAGATCGGCGAAGGTCTGAGGAAGCTGCTTGATCACCTTCTGCTGCCACGGCCCCTTGGCGGGCAGCTTGGTGACCACGCGGGCGGCGGCGCGCGTGACCTGCCAACCAGTGACTGCCACCCGCGCCGCTTCGACCGGCAGCGGCACCCGATCGAGTTTGGCCACCTCGCGGTGCTTGGTAGAACTCATCCCAGCAGTCTGCCAAACCCGCACTGTCAAGTCCCAATTCCTGTGAGCGCGCTCACCGGGCCTGCGGCTAGCGTTTTGTCCAGGGCTGCACCCATCCGTCGATCGCCCAGCCCTCGCGCGCGGCGATCAACTCAAACATGGTTGCACCGTCGATCGTTTCCCGGACGATGTCGGCGTGCCCGGCGTGGCGGGCCAGCTCGTTGATCACGTGCAGGATCACCCAGCGCACCGACCACGCCTTCTGGTTCTTGGGGAACCAGGGGATGTCCTGCGGGACCGGCACCGCAGCGTCCAGGTCGGCGGTTTCGGCCAGGCGCAGCGATTCGGCGTTCTGGGCGTCGAATGCGCGCAGCAGCCCGTCGAGCGTCTCGTCCTCGCGCATCACGTGCTGGTCGCCGTACTCCTTGGCGATCTCCTCGAACGGGCGCGGGTCTGTCGGGGGCGCGTCCGGCGCGGCCGCGACGCGCGCCATCCAGGTGCGCTGCATGGCGGTGACGTGCTTGATCAGCCCGCCGACCGACAGCGCGCTCGCCGAGGGGCCGGAGCGGGCCTGCTCGTCGGTGAGGCCGTGAGAGACGGCGAAATAGGCGCTTTGGTGGTAGGCGAGGTACTCACGCAGGGCGCTGCGTTCGTCGGTCACGGGCGGGGCAAGCGCGGGCATTTCTCAATCCTCCTGTGTGGTGATGGTTTGGCCATGCAGTCGGGCACCAGTTGCCAGAAGTACTCGTCCTCGGACAGGCCGTCCAGGCGGGGGCGGAGCTGTGCTCCCAGTGCCAGTCGAGCTGGTCGGCCAGGCGGTCGCCGGCCGGCTACGCCGGGCCGGCGCGCCGCCGTAAAGTGCGGGAATGCAAGTGCTTTCGGCGGAGTCGACCGAGCTGTTCGTCGGGCCCCCCGAAGCGCCGCTGCAGCTGGCGCGCGTCACGGTCTCCGGGTGCGAGGCGCCGACGCCCATCCGCGTCGACGGCGATGGCCTGAGCGGGGAGGTCGTCGCCACCGCGGGCCAAGAGGTGGTCGAGGTCCCGGTCGCTGTCTCGCGTCCGGTGGTCGGGCAACGGCGCGGCGCGCGGGCGCACGGCACTGGTTTCGAGTTCACCTTCGAATTCTGCATCGCAGAGCCCGGCTGGACGATGTTCATGGTCAGTCACTTTCACTACGACCCCGTCTGGTGGAACACGCAGGGCGCATACACGAGCGAGTGGACCGAGGACCCGCCGGGGCGGCAGGCAAACGGCTTCGCACTGGTCCACGCGCATCTGGAAATGGCGCGTCGCGAGCCCGAGTACAAGTTCGTGCTGGCCGAAGTGGATTACCTGAAGCCGTACTGGGACGCCCGGCCCGAGGACCGCGCCGACTTGCGCCGTTTCATCGCCGAGGGCCGCGTCGAGGTGATGGGCGGCACCTACAACGAACCCAACACCAACCTCACGAGCCCGGAGACGACCATCCGAAACCTGGTGCACGGCACGGGTTTTCAGCGTCACGTACTGGGCGCCGACCCGGCCACCGCCTGGCAGCTGGACGTCTTCGGCCATGACCCGCAATTCCCGGGGATGGCCGCCGATGCCGGGTTGACCTCGAGTTCGTGGGCGCGGGGACCGCACCACCAGTGGGGCCCCATGCAAGGCGGTGACGTGGACCGCATGCAGTTCTGCAGCGAGTTCGAGTGGATCGCGCCGTCGGGACGCGGCCTGCTCACTCACTACATGCCGGCGCATTACGGGGCGGGCTGGGGCATGGACGAATCGGTCTCGCTGGCCGAGGCGGAGGCCGCCACCTGGGCGCTGTTCGCTCGGCTCAAGAAGGTCGCGTTGACGCGCAACGTGTTGCTGCCTGTCGGCACCGACTACACCCCGCCGAACAAGTGGGTCACCGAGATCCACCGCGACTGGGCCGCGCGGTACACCTGGCCGCGATTTGTGTGCGCGCTCCCGCGGGAGTTTTTTGCGGCGGTGCGCGCCGAAGTGGCCCGGCGCGGTTGCGCCCCGTCGCCGCAGACCCGCGACATGAACCCGATCTACACCGGCAAGGACGTGTCGTACATCGACACCAAGCAGGCCAACCGGGCCGCCGAAAACGCCGTGTTGGAGGCGGAGCGCTTCGCCGTGTTCGCCGGTCTGCTGACCGGCGCCCAATACCCGCAGGCGGCGCTGGCCAAGGCCTGGGTTCAGCTGGCTTACGGCGCCCACCACGACGGCATCACCGGCTCGGAGTCGGACCAGGTCTACCTCGACCTGCTGACCGGCTGGCGCGACGCGTGGGAGCTGGGCCGCGCGGCGCGCGACAACTCACTGCAGGCGCTGTCGAGTGCCCTGGATGAGCACGCGGGCGACGTCGTCGTGTGGAACCCGCTGGCACAGCCGCGCAGCGATATCGTCACCGCCCGGCTCGACCCGCCGGCCGGCCGGGGGGTGCGGGTCGTCGACGCCGACGGCGGCGAGTTGCCGGCACAGGTCGAGCACGACGGCCGCTCGATCACCTGGCTGGCGCGGGACGTGCCGTCGCTGGGCTGGCGGGCCTACCGGCTCAGGCCGACCGACAAGCCGGCCCACAAGCCGACCGGCTGGGAACCGGTGCCCGGGTTTCAGATCCTCAACGAGCACTACCGGCTCGAGGTGGACCCCGCCCGCGGCGGCGCGGTCGTGTCGTTGCTGCGGGGCGGACGCGAGCTGATCGGCGAGGGCCGGGTGGGCAATGAGCTTGCCGTCTACGAGGAATACCCGGCGCATCCTCGGCAGGGGGAAGGCCCGTGGCACCTGCTGACCAAGGGCCCGGTGGTGTGTTCATCGGAGTCGCCAGCGCAGGTGCGCGCATACCACGGCCCGCTCGGTCAGCGGCTCGTGGTCCGGGGCCGCATCGGCGGGCTGCTGCGTTACACCCAAACCCTGACCCTGTGGCGCGGCGTGCCCCGGGTGGACGGCCGCACCGCCATCGACGAGTTCACTGGCGCCGACCGGTTGGTGCGTCTGCGCTGGCCCTGCCCGGTGCCGGGCGCCATGCCGGTCAGTGAGGTGGGGGACGCCGTGATCGGGCGCGGCTTCGCGTTGCTGCACGACGGGCCAGAAGCGGTGGACACCGCGCGGCATCTGTGGACGCTGGACAACCCGGCCTACGGCTGGTTCGGCCTCTCCTCGGCGGTGCGTGTCCGCGTCGGCGGCCCCTCGGGCGAGGGCGTGCGGGCGGTATCGGTGGCCGAGGTGGTGTCGCCGGCCGAGGCGGTGTCGGCACCGCTGGCGCGCGACCTGATGGTCGCGCTGGTGCGTGCCGGCGTCACGGCCACCTGTAGCGGTGCGGACAAGCCGCGATACGGGAATCTGGACGTGGACTCGAATCTGCCCGACCTGCGGATCGCGCTTGGCGGCCCCACTCGCAACGCCTTCTCCAAAAGCCTGCTGGCCCAGGCGGATCCGGCCTACGCCGCCGAGCTCGAGCGCCAGCTGGCCACTTCGGGCGAGGCCAGGGTCTGGGTACCCGCGGCGACCCCGCTGGCGGCGGCCTGGGTCCCCGGTGCCGACGTCCGCGCCGCGCGCGCGCTGCCGGTGCTGGTGATCGACGGCCCAGACGATGCCACCCTGGCGGCCGCCATCGCGTCGCTGGTCGACGATCTGGCGGACGCCGAGATCGCAGTCAGGCAAGCGCCTCCGTCGGGACTCGACCCCTTCGAAGCCCCCTTTGAAGACCGCACCGTCGCGTTAGTCAACCGTGGGGTGCCGAGCTTTGCCGTCGATGCCGAGGGCACTCTGCACACCGCACTGATGCGCTCCTGCACGGGCTGGCCGTCCGGCACCTGGATCGACGATCCGCGCCGGACCGCGCCCGACGGCTCCAACTTCCAACTTCAGCACTGGACACACGTATTCGACTACGCGCTGATCGGCGACGACGGCGACTGGCGACAGGCCGAGATCCCCTGCCGCAGCGCGCAGTTCGCCCACCCGCTGCTGGCCGTCCGGCCGGCGCAGCGACGCGGCGAACTGTCGCCGGTCGGGTCGCTACTTCGTGTCGAGCCCGCCGAATCCGTCCACCTGGCGGCCCTCAAGGCGGCCGGCAACCCACTGGCGGCGGGCCGCGCCCGCCCGGTCGAGCCGAGCGCGGTGGCCATGCGGTTGGTCGAGACGACCGGATCGGGCACCCGCGTCGCCATTGGCTCGGAACTGGGTGCGATAAACAGCCTGCAACTCGCCGACCTGCTCGAAAAGCCGCACCAGCGCACGAGTTCGGTCGAGCTGCACGGCTACCAGGTGGCGACGGTGCTGGCTCAGATCGAAATGCCGAGTATGACAAGCGGTTTCGCTGAGCTGGCCCCGAACGGCGAAGCCGCGCAGCCGCTCTACGCGCGTTATTGGCTGCACAACCGGGGGCCTGCGCCGCTCGGGGGACTGCCGGCCGTCGCGCACCTACACCCCCAACGGGTGACGGTCACCCCGGGCAGCAACCTGACGTTGCGTCTGACCGCCGCCAGCGACTGCACCGATGCGCCGCTGGACGGCACCGTGACGCTTGTGTGTCCCCGCGGCTGGGCGGCAGCGCCCGCCGATCTGCCGTTCACGCTGCGCTGCGGCGATCACCGGGAGGCCGACGTGGTCGTCACGATCCCGATCGATACTCAGCCCGGGCTCTACCCGCTCCGCGCCCAACTCCGCATCAGGGGCGACGATGTCCCGGCGGCCTGGCGGCAGGTGGTCGAGGACGTCTGTGTGGTCGAGGTCGGCGTGCCCCACGAGACCGAGCTGGTCTACCTCGCCGACAGCCAGCCCGGGCTCGCCGACGTCGAGCTGGGCCCCGGGGAGGCGGCCCGGCTGACGGTCACGGTGGGCAGCCATGCTCGCGCCGGCCTGGCCTTGGAGGCCCACGTGATCAGCCCCTGGGGCACCTGGGAGTGGATCGGCCCCGCGGCGCTCGGCGCCGAGCTGCCGGCCGGCGGCACCGTCGAACTCCGTTTCGACGTCTGCCCACCCGTGTGGCAAGAGCCCGGGGAGTGGTGGGCCCTGGTGCGGGTGGGCTGCGCGGGGCGGCTGCTCTACTCGCCGGCGGTGAAGGTGACGGTGACATGAGTTCCCACCTGGCGGCCACCGTGGGCGGCGCCCCGGTGCCGGTCGCCGACGTCGACGCGGCGGAGGCGCGGCTGCGCCGCGGCGCGCGCGCGGCCGCGCTGCCTGCCCCCGGCACGAGCGAGGGCCGTCAACTGCGGCGCTGGCTCACACAACTGATCGTGACCGAGCGAGTGGTCGCCGCCGAGGCGGCCGCACGCGGGCTGACGGGAGCGCAGGCGCCCACCGAGGCCGAGCTGCTGCCCGACGTGACCGCGCGACTCGAGCTGGGCAGCGTGGCCGCGGCCGCGCTGGCGGATCCCCGCGCGCGGGTGCTGTTCGCCGACGTCACCGCCGGGGTAACGGTCAGCGACGACGACGTCGCCGACTACCACGCCCGCAACCCGCTCCGGTTCGCCCCGCCGCACCCCGGCCGTCACGGCTGGCGCACCGCCGCGCCGGCAGGCCCGCCGCTGCCGGAGGTGCGTTCGGCGATCGTCGAGCATCTGCGCGGCGCCGCGCGGCGGCGCGCCTTCCGCATCTGGCTGGACGGGCGCCGGGCGGAGCTGGTCCGCCTCGCTCCCGGGTACGAGCATCCGGGCGATCCGCGCCAACCCGACAACACCCACCGGCACTGATCGCCATGCTCACCCTCAGTCTGGACATCGGCGGCACCAAAATCGCGGCGGGCCTGATCGACCCGGATGGCGCGCTGGTTCACACCGTCCGCCGGCCTACCCCTGCTGGCGGCTCGTCCGAGGAGGTCTGGGCCGCCGTCGCCGCCATCGTCGCCGACGCTTTGCACGCAGCCGACGGCCTGAATGGCCCCGTCGCCGCGGTCGGGATCGCCTCGGCCGGTCCCATCGACCTGCACAGCGGCACCGTCAGCCCCGTCAACATCGGATCCTGGCGCGGCTTCCCGCTACGAGAAAGGGTCGCGGCCATGATTCCCGGGGCGCCGGGGGTGCCCGTGCGGCTCGGCGGCGACGGGGTGTGCATGGCGCTCGGCGAGCACTGGCGCGGCGCCGGCCGCAAGGCGCGGTACCTGCTCGGCATGGTGGTGTCCACCGGCGTGGGTGGCGGCCTGGTGTTCGACGGCGTTCCCTACACCGGCCGCTCCGGCAATGCCGGTCACGTCGGGCACGTGGTGGTCGAACCGGACGGCCGACCCTGCGCCTGCGGTGGCCGGGGCTGCGTCGAAACCGTCGCGTCGGGCCCGTCGCTGGTGCGCTGGGCGCGGGCCAACGGCTGGTCCGCGCCGTCCGCAGCGGGCGCGAACGACCTCGCCGCCGCGGCGACGGCGGGGAATCCGGTGGCCGCCCGGGCCTTTCGCAGGGGTGCCACCGCGCTCGCCGCCATGATCGCCTCGGTCGCTGCGGTGTGCGACCTGGACCTCGTCGTCATAGGCGGCGGCGTCGCCGGGTCCGGCTCACTGCTCTTCGACCCACTGCGGGCGGCGCTGCCCGAATTCGCGGGGCTGAATTTTCTGGCCGGCCTGCGTGTGGTGCCGGCTGAGCTCGGAGGCGAGGCCGGCCTCATCGGAGCGGCCAGACTCGCGAGTTTTGGCTGATCGCCGCTGGCCGCGCTATGGTGGTTGCCGATCCACCGAAGACCGTCGGTCACCGAGCTATCGGTTGAAGGTCCGGGAACATCCGGGCGGCCCACGCAGGAGGACGAGGCACTCGCGCCGGCATGCGCCGGCGCGCCTTCACGCCCCGGCCGCTACCTGCGCCGGGGCGTTCGTCGTTCCGCGGTAGATGGCAGACGACAGCTAGAAGACACAGTCGCAAGGGTTTTCACTCACAGGAGGTATGCATGGCCAGGGCTGACAAGGCCACCGCCGTTGCAGACATCACCGAGCAGTTCAAAGAGTCGACCGCCACACTCATCACCGAATACCGCGGTTTGACGGTGGCCAACCTGGCCGAGCTACGCCGGTCTCTCGCCGGCTCGGCGACCTACTCGGTGGCAAAGAACACGTTGATCAAGCGCGCCGCGTCGGAAGCCGGGATCGAGGGCCTCGACGAGCTGTTCGCCGGCCCGACGGCAATCGCGTTCGTCACCGGCGAGGCGGTCGACGCCGCCAAGGCTCTCAAGACCTTCGCCAAGGAACACAAGGCGCTGGTCATCAAGGGTGGCTACATGGACGGTCACCCGTTGACGGTGGCCGAGGTCGAGCGCATCGCGGACCTGGAGTCTCGCGAGGTATTGCTGGCCAAATTGGCCGGCGCGATGAAGGGCAACCTCGCGAAGGCGGCTGGCCTGTTCAGCGCTCCGGCCTCGCAGTTCGCCCGCCTTGCTGCCGCATTGCAGGAGAAAAAGGCCACGGAACCGGCGGCCGCCGATGAGCCCGCGGCCGAAGCGCCTGCCGAGGAACCGGCCGCAGAAGCAGCCACCGAGACACCGGCGCAAGCCGAGTAAACCCAACCCGAAACCAGGAAGGACCCAACACCATGCCCAAGCTGTCCAGCGACGAACTGCTCGACGCGTTCAAGGAAATGACCCTGCTGGAGCTCTCGGACTTCGTCAAGAAGTTCGAGGAGACCTTCGAGGTGACCGCGGCCGCCCCGGTCGCCGTCGCGGCCGCCGGCCCCGCCGCGGGCGGGGCGCCCGCCGAGGCCGCTGAGGAGCAGTCCGAGTTCGACGTCATCCTCGAGGCCGCCGGCGACAAGAAGATCGGCGTCATCAAGGTGGTCCGTGAGATCGTCTCCGGTCTGGGACTCAAGGAGGCCAAGGACCTCGTCGACAGCGCGCCCAAGCCGCTGCTCGAGAAGGTCGCCAAGGAGGCCGCCGACGAGGCCAAGAGCAAGCTCGAGGCCGCCGGCGCCACCGTCACCGTCAAGTAGTCAGTTCACGGAGCCTCCGGGCCCCCGGAACCCCTCCTTGCGGGTTCCGGGGGTTCGTCAACGGGCAGCGAACGCCCGCACCGACTGCCTCACGCGCTCGGGCGAATCTCCCAGAGCGACAAGGAAATTCGACGCCATGGCGCCGAGCACCGGTCCGACGGCGGTGCCGTCGTCGCCGTAGAAGCCGGCCAGTTCGAGCATCACGAACCCGTGTACCAGCGCCCAGAACTGGGCCGCGGTGGCAATGACGGTTGCGTCGTCGTCTGGGGAGCCGACGGTGATCCGCCCCGCCCGCATGGACCGCTGCACCGCGCGCACGACATGCGCGAAGCTGGGAATCTGCTCCTCGATCTCGGCGACCGTCAGCGTCAAGACATTGCCCGCCGGCGCGTTGATGCCATGCGCGCTGGTGCTGCCGAACATCAGCCGGTACATGTGCGTGCGCTCGATGGCGTAGCGCCGGTATGCGGCGCCGACGGCGAACAAGTCGGCGACCGGGTCCTCCGTCGGTGGCACGCTCAACGCGGCGTCGAACTGGCGCAAGCCCTCCTCGGCGACCTCCCCGATGAGTCCGCGCATCCCGCCGAAGTGGGTGTAGAGGGCCATCGTCGACGTTCCCGCCGCGCTGGCCACCCGTCGGGTCTGTAAGGCGTCCGGGCCCTCGTCGTCCAGCAAGCCCACGGCCGCGTGCAGCATCTCGTCACGGACACTGCGAACGCTGCGTTCGGCCGGCGAAGTCATCTCGGAAGTCATCCTTGTCATCTTCCCACCGAAGGCGTAGCGTGCCAATAACAGCGAAATAACAATGTTATAGGAGTTGGCGATGACGTCCCTGCAAACCGCCCCGACCCGAAATCCGTACCTCGAGGGCTTTCTGGCCCCGGTGGGCGCAGAGGTCACCGCCACCGATCTCGAGGTCACCGGGCACATCCCGGAGCACCTCGATGGGCGCTATCTGCGCAATGGCCCCAACCCGGCCGAAGAGGTTGACCCGGCCACCTACCACTGGTTCAGCGGCGACGGCATGGTGCACGGCGTTTCGCTGCGCGAGGGGCAGGCCCGCTGGTACCGCAACCGCTGGGTCCGCAGCCTGTCGGTGTGCGCCGCCCTCGGCGAGCAACCTCCGGCCCGGCTCGATCCGCGTGCGGGCATGATCGCCTTCGGCGCCAACACCAACGTGTTGACGCACGCGGGACGCACGCTCGCGCTGGTCGAGGGCGGGGCCGCCAACTACGAGCTGACCGAGGAGCTCGACACCGTCGGCACGTGCGACTTCGACGGCACGCTGGCCGGCGGCTTCACCGCTCATCCGCACCGCGACCCCGGCACCGGCGAATTGCACGCCGTCTCGTACTCATACGCCCGCGGGCGGACCGTGCAGTATTCGGTGATCGACAACAGGGGACGAGCACGCCGCACCGTCGACATCGAGGTGTCCGGATCGCCGATGATGCACGACTTCTCGCTGACCGACAAATATGTCGTGTTCTACGACCTGCCGGTGACCTTCGACCCGGTGCAGGTGCTGCCGACGAGCGTGCCGCGCTGGCTGAGCGCGCCCGCCCGGCTGGCGCTCCAGTCGCTCATTGGACGCGTCCGGGTGCCGGGCCCGATTACCGCGATGATGAACCGCGATCCCCACCACTCCGACCGGATGCCCTACGCATGGAACCCCCACTATCCGGCACGCATCGGGGTCATGCCCCGCGAAGGCGGGAACGACGACGTGCGGTGGTTCGACATCGAACCCTGCTATGTTTATCACCCCCTCAACGCCTACTCCGAGGTGCGGGGCAGCTCCGAGGTTTTGGTCCTCGACGTGGTGCGCTACTCGCGGATGTTCGACCGCGACCGGCGCGGTCCCGGCGAAACCACGCCTCGACTGGACCGTTGGACGGTCGACCTGACGACCGGCGCGGTGACCACCGAATGCCACGACGACCGCTCGCAGGAATTCCCGCGGATCAACGAGACGCTGCTGGGCCGGAGGCATCGGTTCGGCTACGCCGTCGGTCTCGAGGGGGGGTTCGTCGCCGCGGGGCTGCACGCCGCCCACATGGCCACGCCGCTGTACAAGCACGATTACGTCACCGGCTCCACCGCGGTCGCCCCGCTCGATCCGGACCTTTTGCTCGGCGAGATGTCTTTCGTGCCCAACCCCTCCGCGGGTGCGGAGGACGACGGCACCTTGATGGGCTACGCCTACCACCGCGGCCGCGACGAAGGCCAGTTGCTGCTGCTCGATGCCCCGACGCTCGAGGTGACTGCCACCGTGCATCTGCCGCAGCGCGTACCGATGGGCTTCCACGGCAATTGGGCCCCGACTGGCTAACGACATCCTCGAACGCGCGTCCAACTGCGTGCCTCGGCGAGGCGCGCCGGGATCTCAGGTCGGCTAATTTTTGCCGGCGGTGACATGCAACCCCTGATAACGGGCGCCAACCGTGCGCTACAGTGACTCATGCCACAGAAAAGGGCAGGTGGCGGGCACGATCGTCGACGGAAGGATTCCCCATGGGCGTCGCTATCGAGGTGAAGGGACTGACGAAGTCCTTCGGTTCCTCGAGGATTTGGGAAGACGTGACGCTCGATATCCCCGCAGGGGAGGTCAGCGTCCTTCTGGGGCCGTCGGGTACCGGCAAATCAGTGTTCCTGAAGTCCCTCATCGGCTTGCTGCGGCCGGAGCGGGGTTCCATCGTCATCGACGGCACGGACATCATCGAATGCTCGGCGAAGGAGCTGTACGAGATCCGCACGCTGTTCGGCGTGCTGTTCCAGGACGGCGCGCTGTTCGGCTCGATGAATCTCTTCGACAACACCGCCTTCCCGCTGCGCGAGCACACCAAGAAGAAGGAAAGCGAGATCCGTGACATCGTCATGGAGAAGCTCGAGATGGTCGGCCTGGGCGGCGACGAGAAGAAGTTCCCGGGCGAGATCTCCGGCGGTATGCGCAAGCGTGCCGGCCTGGCGCGTGCCCTGGTCCTCGACCCGCAGATCATCCTCTGCGACGAGCCCGACTCGGGTCTGGACCCGGTTCGTACCGCCTACCTGAGCCAGCTGATCATGGACATCAACGCCCAGATCGACGCCACCATCCTGATCGTCACGCACAACATCAACATCGCCCGCACCGTGCCGGACAACATGGGCATGCTGTTCCGCCGCAAGCTGGTCATGTTCGGGCCGCGCGAGGTGCTCTTGACCAGCGACGAACCGGTAGTTCGGCAGTTCCTCAACGGTCGCCGCATCGGCCCGATCGGCATGTCCGAGGAGAAGGACGAGGCGACGATGGCCGAGGAGCAGGCGATGGTTAACGCCGGCCAGCACGCCGGTGGCGTGGAGGACATCGAAGGTGTGCCCCCGCAGATCCAGGCCACCCCGGGCATGCCGGAGCGCAAGGCCGTCGCCCGCCGCCAGGCGCGGGTGCGGGAGATGTTGCACACACTGCCCAAGAACGCTCAGATGGCGATCCTCGACGACCTCGAGGGCACGCACAAGTACCGCGCCCACGAAATCGGCGAGTAGGCGTCGAAGGCGTTCGCCAAAGCGCCCTTGATGCGCCGCCGACGTTGAGGGCCGAAAATTTTGCGATAACTTGGTGCAACTTGCCGCCCCGCCCTCTTGACGGCAGGGCCTAAACGGGTCAATCTGTTGGGCAGCATGTCCCACGGGAAAGTCGAGATGCCAGCCAGCGCCGATCACCCATGGGTTGGTCGTCGTGGGTAGTTGAGGAATGCGCGGTCCTCCGCTATTGTTGGACGTTGCGCTGGCTACCTCCTGCCCATCTCACAATCGCCACTTGGCCGCCAAAGACGTCGTGGTCCTAGCCTGGGTCCCCTCTGCGGCTCAGCTACTCAGTTGCGCGCGTGAGATCCGGGCAGATCGTTCGCCGGCCTGACCCACGAAATGTTGCGGCGAACAGACCCGGTGGTCCGGGTTCCCGTGAGTCGCACGAGGTGCTGGAAGGATGCATCTTGGCAGATTCCCGCCAGAGCAAGAGTCGCCACCAGAGTTCTACCAAAAACTCAAGTTCCACCAACGGCTCCGTCCCCGGAGCACCCAACCGAGTTTCATTCGCCAAGCTCCGCGAACCGCTTGAGGTTCCGGGGCTTCTCGAGGTGCAGATCGACTCGTTCGATTGGCTGACGGGTGAGCAGCGCTGGCGTGACGCCGCGGCCGCCCGGGGCGACAGCAACGCGATGAGCGGTCTCGAAGAGGTGCTCTACGAGCTGTCCCCCATCGAGGACTTCTCCGGCTCGATGTCCCTGTCGTTCTCCGACCCGCGTTTCGACGAGGTCAAGGCGCCGGTCGACGAGTGCAAAGACAAGGACATGACGTACGCGGCACCGCTGTTCGTCACGGCTGAGTTCATCAACAACAACACCGGCGAGATCAAGAGCCAGACGGTGTTCATGGGCGACTTCCCGAAGATGACCGACAAGGGCACCTTCATCATCAACGGCACGGAGCGCGTCGTCGTCAGCCAGTTGGTGCGCTCGCCCGGGGTGTACTTCGACGAGACCATAGACAAGTCCACCGAGAAGACCCTGCACAGCGTCAAGGTGATTCCCAGCCGCGGCGCCTGGCTCGAGTTCGACGTCGACAAGCGCGACACCGTCGGTGTGCGCATCGACCGCAAGCGCCGCCAGCCGGTCACGGTGCTGCTCAAGGCGCTGGGCTGGACCGCCGAGCGGATCACCGAGCGGTTCGGCTTCTCCGAGATCATGATGTCGACGCTGGAGAAGGACAACACCGCGGGCACCGACGAGGCCCTGTTGGACATCTACCGCAAGCTGCGTCCCGGCGAGCCGCCGACCAAGGAATCGGCGCAGACCCTCCTGGAAAACCTGTTCTTCAAGGAGAAGCGTTACGACCTGGCGCGGGTTGGCCGCTACAAGGTCAACAAGAAGCTCGGACTGAACGCGAAGGATTCTCCGAACCCGATCACCACGACGACGCTGACCGAGGAGGACGTCGTCGCCACCATCGAGTACCTGGTGCGCCTGCACGACGGGCAGGCCATCATGACCGTCCCCGGGGGCGTCGAGGTGCCGGTGGAGACGGACGACATCGACCACTTCGGGAATCGGCGGCTGCGCACGGTCGGTGAGCTGATCCAGAATCAGATCCGGGTCGGCATGTCGAGGATGGAGCGCGTCGTCCGGGAGCGGATGACCACTCAGGACGTCGAGGCAATCACGCCGCAGACGCTGATCAACATCCGCCCGGTGGTCGCGGCCATCAAGGAGTTCTTCGGCACCAGCCAGCTGTCCCAGTTCATGGACCAGAACAACCCGCTGTCGGGCCTCACCCACAAGCGCCGGCTGTCCGCGCTGGGCCCCGGTGGCCTGTCGCGGGAGCGCGCCGGGCTGGAGGTTCGGGACGTGCACCCGTCGCACTACGGCCGCATGTGCCCGATCGAGACCCCGGAAGGTCCGAACATCGGTCTGATCGGCTCGCTGTCGGTGTACGCGAGGGTAAACCCGTTCGGGTTCATCGAGACGCCGTACCGCAAGGTGGTCGACGGTGTGGTCACCGACGAGATCGTGTACCTCACCGCCGACGAGGAGGACCGCCACGTCGTGGCGCAGGCCAACTCGCCGATCAGTGATGACGGCCGGTTTCTCGAGCCGCGTGTCCTGGTCCGCCGCAAGGCGGGTGAGGTCGAGTACGTTCCTTCGTCCGAGGTCGACTACATGGACGTCTCGCCGCGCCAGATGGTGTCGGTGGCGACGGCGATGATTCCGTTCCTCGAGCACGACGACGCCAACCGCGCCCTGATGGGTGCCAACATGCAACGCCAGGCGGTCCCGCTGGTGCGCAGCGAGGCGCCGCTGGTGGGCACCGGCATGGAGTTGCGTGCGGCGATCGACGCCGGCGACGTCGTCGTGGCCGCCAAGTCCGGTGTGATCGAGGAGGTTTCCGCCGACTACATCACCGTGATGGCCGACGACGGCACCCGCCACACCTACCGGATGCGTAAGTTCGCCCGCTCGAACCACGGCACCTGCGCCAACCAGTCGCCGATCGTGGACGCGGGCGACCGCGTCGAGGCCGGCCAGGTCATCGCCGATGGCCCGTGCACCGAGAACGGCGAGATGGCGCTGGGCAAGAACCTGCTCGTGGCGATCATGCCGTGGGAGGGCCACAACTACGAGGACGCGATCATCCTCTCCAACCGCCTGGTGGAAGAGGACGTGCTCACGTCGATCCACATCGAGGAGCACGAGATCGATGCCCGCGACACCAAGCTGGGTGCAGAGGAGATCACCCGGGACATCCCGAACGTCTCCGACGAGGTCCTCGCCGACCTCGATGAGCGGGGCATCGTGCGCATCGGCGCCGAGGTGCGCGACGGCGACATCCTGGTCGGCAAGGTCACCCCGAAGGGTGAAACCGAGCTGACCCCGGAGGAGCGGCTGCTGCGGGCCATCTTCGGCGAGAAGGCCCGCGAGGTCCGCGACACCTCACTGAAGGTGCCGCACGGCGAGTCCGGGAAGGTCATCGGCATCCGGGTGTTCTCCCGCGAGGACGACGACGAGTTGCCCGCCGGTGTCAACGAGCTGGTCCGCGTCTACGTGGCCCAGAAGCGCAAGATCTCCGACGGCGACAAGCTGGCCGGCCGGCATGGCAACAAGGGCGTGATCGGCAAGATCCTGCCGCAAGAGGACATGCCGTTCCTTCCGGACGGCACCCCGGTGGACATCATCCTGAACACCCACGGTGTGCCGCGACGGATGAACATCGGCCAGATCCTGGAAACCCACCTGGGCTGGTGCGCGCACAGCGGCTGGAAGGTCGACACCGGCAACGGCGTTCCGGACTGGGCGGCCAACCTGCCCGAGGACCTGCTGCACGCCCAGCCCAACGCGATCGTGTCGACGCCGGTGTTCGACGGCGCGCGAGAGGCGGAGCTGCAGGGGCTGTTGTCGGCCACACTCCCCAACCGTGACGGCGAAGTGCTCGTCGATGGCGACGGCAAGGCGGTGCTCTTCGACGGCCGTAGCGGTGAGCCGTTCCCGTACCCGGTGACCGTCGGCTTCATGTACATCATGAAGCTGCACCACCTGGTGGACGACAAGATCCACGCTCGCTCAACGGGGCCGTACTCGATGATCACCCAGCAGCCGCTCGGTGGTAAGGCCCAGTTCGGTGGCCAGCGGTTCGGCGAGATGGAGTGTTGGGCCATGCAGGCCTACGGCGCCGCCTACACGCTGCAGGAGCTGTTGACTATCAAGTCCGATGACACCGTCGGCCGGGTCAAGGTGTACGAGGCGATCGTCAAGGGCGAGAACATTCCCGAGCCGGGCATTCCCGAGTCGTTCAAGGTGCTGCTCAAGGAGCTGCAGTCGCTATGCCTCAACGTCGAGGTGCTGTCGAGTGACGGGGCGGCCATCGAGCTTCGCGAAGGCGAGGACGAGGACCTCGAACGGGCGGCGGCCAACCTGGGAATCAACTTGTCCCGCAACGAATCTGCGTCCGTTGAGGACCTGGCTTAATTAACGTTTAAGTATCCAAACCCGCAAGGGGAAAGGGAGTTACGTGCTCGACGTCAACTTCTTCGATGAACTCCGTATCGGCCTGGCCACCGCGGAGGACATCAGGCAATGGTCTTACGGCGAGGTCAAGAAGCCGGAGACGATCAACTACCGCACGCTGAAGC
>NZ_JAFBAT010000084.1 GCF_019247615.1 Mycobacterium sp.
GCGGCGTCCGTAGAGTACGCCGATTCCGTTGGGTCCCAACATCTTATGTCCGGAGAACGCCGCAAAGTCGACGCCGAGCGCGTGGAAGTCGACCGGCCGGTGGGGCACCGACTGGCAGGCATCCAGCACCGTCACGGCGCCCACCGCCCGGGCGTGGCCGACCAGCTCATCTGCCGGCGCGAGCGCCCCGGTGACGTTCGAATGATGCGTGAAGGCAACCACTTTGACCCGCTCGTCGAGCTCTAGCGAGCCCAGGTCGATGCGGCCGTCTTCCGTGACGCCGTACCAGCGCAACGTCGCCCCGGTGCGCATGGCGAGCTCCTGCCACGGCACCAGGTTGGCGTGATGCTCGAGCTCGGTCGTGACGATCACGTCGCCGGGCCCCAGCGCCCGCTCGAAGCGGTTGTCCCCCAGCACATACGACACCAGGTTGAGCGACTCGGTCGCGTTCTTGGTGAACACCAGCTCTTCAGCGTCGGCGCCGACGAACGCGGCGATGTCGGCACGGCCCTGCTCGTATGCGTCGGTGGCCTCCTCCATCAGCTGGTGCGCCCCGCGGTGCACGCCGCCGTTGGAGGTCAGCAGGAATTCCCGCTCGGCATCGAGCACCTGCACCGGCCGCTGCGACGTGGCGCCGGAGTCGAGGTACGCCAACTGTTTTCCGCCCCGCATCACGCGCTTGAGGATGGGAAAGTCGGCTCGGATCGCGTCGATGTCAAGCACATCGGTCATATCAGGCCCCGTCAAACCTTCTCGGGCGCTTGGGTGAAGCGCACATACCCGTTCTGCTCGAGTTCGTCGGCCAGCCCCGGGCCGCCGGATTCGGCGATACGGCCACCGACGAACACGTGCACGAACTCGGGACGGATGTAGCGCAGGATCCGGGTGTAGTGGGTGATCAGCAATAGGCCGCCGTGCTCCGAATCGGCGTACCGGTTCACGCCGTCGCTGACCACCCGCAACGCGTCGACGTCCAATCCGGAGTCGGTCTCGTCGAGGATCGCGATCTTCGGTTTGAGCAGCTCCAGCTGCAGTATCTCGTGACGCTTCTTCTCCCCGCCGGAGAAACCCTCGTTGACGCTGCGCTCGGCGAACGCCGGGTCGATGTCGAGCGAGCCCATCGCCCCCTTGACCTCTTTGACCCAGTGGCGCAGCTTCGGGGCCTCCCCGCGAATGGCGGTCGCGGCCGAGCGCAGAAAGTTCGACACCGAGACGCCGGGCACCTCTACGGGGTACTGCATGGCCAGGAATATCCCCGCCCGCGCGCGCTCGTCGACGCTCATCGCCAGCACGTCCTCGCCGTCGAGCGTGATCGATCCCGAGGTCACCCGGTACTTCGGGTGCCCGGCGATGGCGTAGGACAGCGTCGACTTGCCGGAACCGTTCGGGCCCATCAAGGCGTGCTTCTCACCGGATTTCACGGTCAGATCGACCCCTTTGAGGATGGGGATCTCGCGCTCCCCCTCGGCGGCGTTGGGGTCGTCGACGCTGACATGCAGGTCTTTGATTTCCAGTGTGGTCATGAGGCTGCTGTTTTCTCCGTTGCCTTTGATTCTGTAATGGCCAGTTCGTGTTCGATGGCGGTGATCAGGCGTTCGCGTACCTCGGGCACCGCGATCTTGGCGATGATCTCGCCGAAGAAGCCGCGAATCACCAGCCGGCGAGCCTGCTCTTCCGGAATGCCCCGGGAGCGCAGGTAAAACAGTTGCTCGTCGTCGAAACGTCCGGTGGCACTGGCGTGCCCGGCGCCAACGATCTCGCCCGTCTCGATCTCGAGGTTGGGCACCGAGTCGGCCCGCGCCCCGTCGGTGAGGACCAGGTTGCGGTTCGCCTCGAACGTGTCGGTGCCGGTGGCCTCGGCGCGGATCAGCACGTCACCCACCCACACGGTGTGCGCGTCGGGCAACGGGGAGTCCGGATCCCCCTGCAGCGCACCCTTGTACAGCACGTTCGACCGGCAGTCGGGCCGGGCGTGGTCGACCAACAGCCGGGACTCGAGGTGTTGGCCGTCGTCGGCGAAGTACAGGCCCAGCAGCTCCGCGTCCCCGCCCGACCTTTCGAAGCGCACGGTGGCCGACATGCGCACCACTTCGCCGCCCAGCGTGACGGCGACATGGCGCAACACGGCGTCCTTGCCCAGCCTGGCGTGGTGGGCGCTGACGTGGACCGCGTCGTCGGCCCAATCCGCGATCCACACCACGGTCAGGCGGGCGACGTCGTCGACGACGAATTCGACGTTGTCGGCGTAGGTTCCGCTGCCGCGGTGGTCGATGACCACGACGGCCTCGGACAGCTCCTCGACCCGAATCTGCAGGTGGCCGTAGGCCGTCGCGCCTTCGCCGGGCCCAGTGACCGTGACGTTGACCGGCTCGGTGATCCGGGTGTCGCGCCCGATGGTGATCAGGGTCGCGGAGTTGAACGACGAGAACGCCTGGGCTGCAACACGATCGGTGGGCGCGCCACCCTGGCCGAGCCGCTCGTCGCCGCGGCGCACGCTCTGCACGCGCACGCCGGATTGCTCGCTGACGGTGACCTGGGGCCTACCGGTCGCTTTCGCCGAGCCGTCGTGCAGCCCCCGCAGCCGCCGCAGCGGGGTGAACCGCCATAGCTCGTCACGGCCGTGCGGCACCTCGAACGCGTCGACATCGAAGGAGGCGAACAGCTCTCCCTTGTTGAGGGCCAGGGCGGTCACCCGACTCTCATCCAACGGAGCCCTCCATCTGCAGCTCGATCAGCCGGTTGAGCTCGAGGGCGTACTCCATCGGCAGCTCTTTGGCGATCGGCTCGATGAAGCCGCGCACCACCATCGCCATCGCCTCGTCCTCGGTCAGGCCGCGGCTCATCAGGTAGAACAGCTGGTTCTCGCTGACCTTCGACACGGTGGCCTCGTGGCCCATCGTGACGTCGTCCTCGCGGATGTCGACGTATGGATAGGTGTCGCTGCGGCTGACCGTATCCACCAGCAGCGCATCGCATTTGACGCTGGAACGCGAGCCGTGCGCGCCCTTGTTCACCTGCACCAGGCCGCGGTAGGAGGTGCGGCCGCCCCCGCGCGCCACCGACTTGGACACGATGTTGCTCGACGTGTTGGGCGCCAGGTGCAGCATCTTGGCGCCGGTGTCCTGGTGCTGGTCCTCGCCCGCGAACGCGATCGAGAGCACCTCGCCCTTGGCGTGCTCGCCGGTCATCCAGACCGCCGGGTATTTCATCGTCACCTTTGAACCGATATTGCCGTCGACCCACTCCATGGTGGCGCCGGCTTCCGCGCGGGCCCGCTTGGTGACCAGGTTGTAGACATTGCCCGACCAGTTCTGGATCGTGGTGTAACGGCAACGGCCACCGGGCTTTACGATGATTTCGACCACCGCAGAGTGCAGCGAGTCGGACTTGTAAACGGGAGCAGTACATCCCTCTATGTAGTGAACGTAAGCGTTCTCATCGACGATGATCAGCGTTCGCTCGAACTGGCCCATGTTCTCGGTGTTGATCCGGAAGTAGGCCTGCAGCGGGATGTCGACATGCACGCCGGGCGGGACGTAAATAAAGGAACCGCCGCTCCAGACCGCGGTATTCAATGCAGAAAACTTGTTATCACCAGCCGGAATTACTGTTCCAAAGTATTCTCTAAATACTTCTGGGTGCTCCCGCAAACCAGTATCAGTATCAAGAAAAATGACTCCTTGAGCCTCTAAATCCTCTCTGATCTGGTGATACACCACCTCTGACTCATATTGGGCGGCTACCCCAGCAACTAATCGTTGCTTTTCTGCTTCTGGAATTCCGAGCCGGTCATAAGTATTTTTTATATCTTCTGGCAAATCATCCCAAGTCGCGGCCTGCTTTTCTGTCGAACGCACGAAGTATTTGATGTTTTCGAAGTCGATGCCCTCGAGGTTCGAACCCCACGTGGGCATCGGCTTGCGCTCGAAGATGCGCAGCGCCTTGAGGCGAGTCTGCAGCATCCACTCCGGCTCGTTCTTCTTCGCGGAGATGTCGCGCACCACCGCCTCCGACAGCCCGCGCTGGGCGCTGGCGCCCGCGGTATCGGAGTCCACCCAGCCGTAGCCGTAGCGGCTCAGGGAGGCGATCGCCTCCGCCTGGGTCAGCGGCTGGGCTGGGATTCCAGTGGCCTTGTCGGCCTCTAGGGTCATAGCGACGCTCCTTCGGGGTTCGTGGTGCGGCGGCGCGGGCTGGGCGCCGTCGGTATGGGCACGGTGAGAGGTACGTGGGTGGTGCAGGCGCAGTTGCCGTTGACGATGGTCGCCAACCGCTGCACGTGGGTCCCGAGCACCTCCGCCATGGCCTGCTGCTCGGCTTCACACAACTCGGGGAACTCCTCGGCGACATGGGACACCGGGCAGTGGTGCTGGCAGATCTGCACGCCGTGAATCGGCCCACCGACCCGCGTCGTCGTGGCGACGTAGCCGGCCTTGGTCAGCGCCTCGGCGACCCGCGCGGCGGCCGCCTCGACATCGGCGTCGTCGGCGCTCTCGGGCGCCGCCACGTCGGCCAAGATCGCGTCGATGCGCCGCCGCGCAAACGTCCGGACGGCGTCCTCGCCGCCGATTTCCCGCAGCTGCCGCATGGCGGCCGCCGCCAGATCGTCATAGGCGTGGTCGAGTTTGGCCCGACCGGCGGCGGTCAGCCGGAAGCGCTTCGCCGGCCGACCGCGGCCCACCTGCTGCCAGGACGCGGCAGACACCGACTCAGCGTCGCCCGCCTCGATCAGCGCGTCGAGATGGCGGCGCACACCGGCTGCCGCCAGCCCCAGCCTGTCCCCGATCTCACTGACCGTGATGGATCCGGATTCCAGCAGCAGGCGCACAATGGCCCGACGGGTGTGACCATCAGGCAGCGCCGCGCCGAAGGCAGCCGCAGCGGTGCCATCGGGGTTGGTCTGGATTTTCACAACACCAGTGTGACGCAATTCCGGGGATCGGTCTAGCAAGGGTGCCCTCTGCGCTCGTCGCGCTGGTCACACCGTCGCCGCTGCCACGCGGATCTCCGAGAGGCGGCTACGCTGCTCTGATGGCAGCCCGCCACCATACGCTCAGCTCGTCGATCGCCAGCCTGCACGGCGACGAGCCGACCGTTGGCTCGCCGCTGAACGATACCGAGCTCACCGCGCTGCAGCGCACCCGCCTTTTCGGCGCCACCGGCACGGTCCTGATGGCTATCGGCGCCCTCGGCGCCGGCGCCCGCCCCGTCGTCCAGGACCCCACCTTCGGCGTCCGACTGCTGAATCTGCCGTCGCGGATCCAGACGGTGTCATTGACGATGACGACCACCGGGGCCGTCATGATGGCCCTCGCGTGGTTGATGCTGGGCCGGTTCGCCCTGGGCAACAGGCGGATGTCGCGCGGGGACCTGGACCGCACCCTGATGTTGTGGATGCTGCCGCTGCTGCCGGCGCCCCCGATGTACAGCAAGGACGTCTACTCCTACCTCGCCCAGAGCCAGATCTCCCTGGAAGGACTCGACCCCTACCGGGTCGGTCCGGCCTCCGGGCTCGGCCTGTCCCATATCTTCACGCTGTCCGTCCCCACGCTGTGGCGGGAGACGCCGGCGCCCTACGGCCCGTTGTTCTTGTGGATCGGGCGCGGAATCTCCGCCCTGACGGGGGACAACATTGTCGCCGCCGTGCTGTGTCACCGCGTCGTGGTGCTGATCGGCGTGGGCCTGATCGTGTGGGCGACGCCGCGGCTGGCACGGCGCTGCGGCGTCGCCGAGGTCAGCGCTCTGTGGCTGGGCGCCGCCAATCCGCTGCTGCTGATGCACCTGGTCGCCGGAGTCCACAACGAGGCGCTGATGCTCGGACTGATGCTCGCCGGTGCCGAATTCGCCCTGCGGGGTGTCTCCGGCATCAAGGGATCCCGCCTGATGCCGACCTCCTGGCGGCTGGGCCGCGACTGGGAACCGCTGGGCATGCTGGTCTTCGGCGCCGTTCTGATCACGCTGTCATCGCAGGTCAAGCTGCCGTCGCTGCTGGCGCTGGGATTCGTCACGATGGCGCTGGCCTACCGCTGCGGCGGCAACCTGCGCGCGCTTGCGCTGGCCGCCGGCGGCATGGCGGCATTGTCGCTGGCGGTCATGGCCCTGGTGGGCTGGGCCAGCGGGCTCGGTTTCGGCTGGATCTACACCCTGGGCACCGCCAATGTGGTGCGCAGCTGGATGTCCCCGCCCACCCTGCTGGCGCTCGGCACGGGACAGGTCGGAATCCTCTTGGGCCTGGGCGATCACACCACGGCGGTGTTGGGGCTGACCCGTGCCATCGGCGTGCTGATCATCATGGTGATGGTGGCCTGGCTGCTGGTGGCCGTTTTCCGCGGCCGGTTACATCCGATCGGCGGCCTCGGCGTCGCGCTGGGCGTCACCGTGCTGCTGTTTCCTGTCGTGCAACCCTGGTATCTGCTGTGGGCGATCATCCCGCTGGCCGCGTGGGCGACGCGCACCGGCTTCCGCGTGGCGGCGATCGTCATCACCCTGATCGTCGGCATTTTCGGGCCGACGGCCAACGGTGACCGATTCGCCCTCTTTCAAATCGTGGACGCCACCGTTGCGAGCGCGGCTATCGTGCTGGTGCTCATCGCCTTGACATACAAACGCCTGCCGTGGCGGCCATTCCCGGCAAAGGGTCCGGAAACGAACGGCCAGACGGTGATCACGCTGCCGGCCACGGCCGATCCACCGGTCCCACGGCCGGCCGTGGCGCCCGACGCCTACGCTGATTCCACGTGAGATCGGCCCCGGACACCCAGAAAGTGCCCGAGACAGTGGTACGGCTGAGCGGGGTGAGCAAACGTTACGGTGCCAACACCGCCGTCTCCGATCTCGATCTGGACGTTCAGGCTGCCGAGGTGCTGGCGCTGCTGGGTCCCAACGGCGCCGGCAAGACAACGACGGTTGAGATGTGCGAGGGCTTCGTGCGCCCGGACGCCGGCACGATAGAGGTACTGGGCCTCGACCCGATCACCGACAACGCGCGGCTGCGCGCCCGCATCGGGGTGATGTTGCAGGGCGGGGGCGGCTACCCCGCGGCACGCGCCGGGGAAATGCTCAACCTCGTGGCCGCCTACGCCGCCGACCCGCTTGACCCGGCCTGGCTCCTCGACACGTTGGGCCTCACTGACGCCGCCCGTACCACCTATCGGAGGCTCTCGGGCGGACAGCAGCAACGGCTGGCGCTGGCGTGTGCGCTCGTCGGCCGTCCCGAACTGGTCTTTCTCGACGAGCCGACGGCGGGCCTGGACGCCCATGCCCGTCTGCTTGTCTGGGAGCTGATCGACGCGTTGCGCCGCGACGGCGTGACGGTGGTGCTGACCACCCACCAACTCAAGGAGGCCGAGGAGCTCGCCGACCGGCTGGTCATCATCGACCATGGGGTCACGGTGGCCGCGGGGACGCCGGCGGAGTTGATGCGGACCGGCGCCAAAGACCAGCTGCGGTTCACCGCGCCCCCGCGACTCGACCTGTCTCTGTTGGCCGCCGCCCTGCCGGAGGACTACCAGGCCACCGAGGTGACCGCGGGCGAGTACCTGGTGGAGGGCCCCGTCGACCCCCAGGTGCTGGCGACCGTGACGGCCTGGTGCGCGCAGATCGACGTGCTGGCCACCGACATGCGCGTCGAGCAACGCAGCCTCGAGGACGTCTTCCTCGAGCTCACCGGCAGGAGGCTGCGACAGTGACCGAAGCGAACGGGCCGCTCTTTCCCCCGGGGACCTTCGCCCCCGACCCGCGGCCCAACGCCGTGCCGCGCATGCTCGCCGCACAATTCGGCCTCGAGCTGAAACTGTTGCTGCGCAACGGCGAGCAACTGCTGCTCACCATGTTCATCCCGATCACGCTGCTCGTCGGCCTCACGCTGCTGCCGTTCGGCTCGTTCGGCCAAAACCGCGCGGGCACTTTCGTTCCGGTCATCATGGCCCTCGCGGTGATCTCCACCGCGTTCACCGGTCAGTCGATCGCGGTGGCATTCGACCGTCGCTACGGCGCCCTCAAACGGCTGGGAGCCACGCCGCTGCCGGTCTGGGGCATCGTTGCCGGGAAGTCCCTGGCGGTGACTGCCGTGGTGTTCTTACAGGCGGTGGTCCTGGGTGCCATCGGCTTTGCGCTCGGCTGGCGACCGGCCGCGGCGGCCCTGGCGCTGGGCGCCGCCGTCATCGCCCTGGGCACGGCGGCATTCGCCGCCCTGGGGCTGTTGCTCGGCGGGACCCTGCGGGCCGAGATCGTGCTCGCCGTCGCGAACCTCATGTGGTTCGTGTTCGCCGGGCTGGGCGCTCTGACCCTGGAGATGAAGATGATCCCGACGGGAGTCAAGTGGGCGGCCCGGCTCACGCCGTCCGGTGCACTCACCGAGGCGCTCGCGCGGGCGATGACCCTGTCGGTGGACTGGTTCGGCATCGTCGTTCTCGCGGCCTGGGGTGTGGTGGCGGCGCTGGCCGCGCTGCGCTGGTTCCGCTTCACCTGACGGGCGGCTTCGCCGGCCGTACTACAGGGCGTAGTTTTCATTGGCTTACCATCGGGCGGTGCCCGTCGGACGAACGCTGCTGCGGTTGGTGGATCTGCTTCCCCGCCCCAGCCTGCGTGTCCAGCGGGTCATCGCTGCGCTCGTCGTCCTCACCCAGGGCGGCATCGCCGTGACCGGCGCGATCGTCCGCGTCACCGCATCGGGGCTGGGGTGCCCCACCTGGCCGCAGTGCTTCCCGGGCAGCTTCACGCCGGTCGCGCACGCCGAGGTGCCGCGCGTGCACCAGGCCGTCGAGTTCGGCAATCGAATGGTCAGCATCGCGGTGGTGATCGCGGCGGCGCTGGCGGTACTGGCCGTCACCCGCGCGCGCCGGCGCAGCGAGGTCTTGGTTTATGCGTGGCTGATGCCGGTATCGACGGTGGTGCAGGCGGTGATCGGCGGGGTCACCGTGCGCACTGGGCTGCTGTGGTGGACGGTGGCCGTGCACCTGCTCACGTCGATGACGATGGTGTGGCTGTCGGTGCTGCTGTACGTCAAGGTCGGCGAGCCCGATAACGGCGTTTGCCGGACCAGGGTGCCCGGGCCGCTGCGGGCGCTGACGGCGCTGACGGCGGTCAACCTGGCCGCCGTCCTGGTCACCGGCACGCTGGTGACCGCCGCCGGCCCACACGCCGGCGATCGAAGCCCCAGCCGGACCGTGCCCCGACTGAAGGTGGAGATCACCACGCTGGTGCACGCGCACTCGACGCTGCTGGTCTCCTACCTGGCGCTGCTGGTGGGTCTCGGCTTCGGGCTGCTGGCGGTGCGCGCGGCGCGGCCCGTGCTCCTTCGCCTCGGCGTGCTGGTCACCCTGGTGTGCGCCCAAGCCGCCGTCGGCACCGCCCAATACTTCACGGGGGTGCCCCCCGCCCTGGTCGCCGTCCACGTGGCGGGCGCGGCGGCGTGCACGGCGGCCACCGCGGCGCTATGGGCCTCCCTGCGCGAGCGGACCGAGGCCCAGCCGCTCGCACGCTGATTCCACGCCGAGCACAAAGCGACGCTGAGCCTGTTCCCGGGTCTCCTCGTCCAACAGCCGCCAGCCCAGCGACGGCGAGACGAGGTCGAGCCGTACCACCCGGTTCCCATTCACGTCGACCCGCGCGTACAGCAGCCCGTCGGCGCCGATGCCGACGTGTTCGGCGGCCGACGCGAGTGCGGCGTAGCCCAGATCCCAGACCTCGAACTCCGGCTCAACCGGCTTCGCGCGAGTAAACGCGTGGGATCCCCGGCCTTGGAGGAAGATCAGGGCCGTCTCGCCACCGGCCGCGGCCGTCGGCACGCCCGCACGTTCGAGATCGCGCAGATATCGCTCGCGCAGATTCCAGGCGACGGCTTGGGGCGGGTTCAGCAGATTGGCGACCGCGGTCGTCCAGGCCAGAAACTCGTCGACCCGGTCGGCGCAGTCGCGAGTCGCCCGCAGTATCACCAGATCCGCGTCGCGGGTTTCCCGGTCGTCCCAGGCCAACCAGCGGGCGTGCAGCCCCCGATGTCGCAGCGCGGGCACGAGCCCGGCATCGTCGCCGTCACCGGCGGCTTGCCGAGCCCAACCCGCCAGCACGATGCGCGGATGAAAAACATCCGGCCGGGCTAGCTTCATGCCCGGGCATGATAGCCACATGCATGCAATCGAAGTCAGTGAAACCGGCGGCCCCGAAGTCCTGCGGTATGTCGACGTCCCGCAACCCTCGCCCGGTCCCGGCGAGGTTCTGATCAAGGCCGAGGCCATCGGCGTCAACTTCATCGACACCTATTTCCGCTCCGGTGCGTACCCGCGGGAGTTGCCCTTCATCCTCGGCACAGAGACCTGCGGCACGGTCGCCGCCACCGGCGAAGGAGTCGACGGGTTCCGGGAGGGCGATCGGGTGGGCACCGCCGCAGCGTCCGGCGCCTACGCCGAATTGGCAACTGCACCAGCGGCTTTGACGGCGAAGGTGCCCGACGGCGTGACATCCGAGGCGGCGGCCTCGGTGATGCTGAAGGGACTCACCGCACACTATCTGCTGAAGTCGGTGTATCCGGTGAAGAGCGGCGACACGGTGCTGGTACATGCCGGCGCCGGCGGCGTCGGGCTGCTGCTGACGCAGTGGGCCAGCTCCCTCGGGGTCCGGGTGATCACGACGGTCTCGACCCCGGAGAAGGCGCGACTGTCCAGAGATGCCGGGGCGTCCGAGGTGCTCGACTACCCCGGCGATGCGGCCGAGTTCGGCCAGCGGATCCGCGAGCTGACCGGAGGCACCGGCGTGGCGGCGGTGTATGACGGCGTCGGTGCAACCACCTTCGACGCCAGCCTGGCCAGCCTCGCCGTCCGCGGGACGCTGGCGCTGTTCGGCGCCGCCAGCGGTCCGGTCCAGCCGTTCGACCCGCAGCGCCTCAACGCCGCGGGCTCCGTGTACCTGACCCGGCCGTCGTTGGCGCACTTCATCCGAAATGGCGAGGAATTCACTTGGCGCGCAACCGAATTGTTCAACGCGATCGCCGGCGGTGCCATCACCGTGGAAGTGGGCGGACGCTATCCGCTGACCGACGCGGCCCGCGCCCACGAGGACCTGCAGGGTCGCAAGACGACCGGCTCGATCGTGCTGCTGCCTTGATGGCAGCGCAGACGCGCACAGAAGGCAGTTCTCACAGCACGGTCGGCAGCGCGATGACGGAGTCGACCGCCAGCGCGCAGAACACCACCGCCAAGTAGTTGTTCGACTGCAGGAACAGTCGCAGCGGTTTAACGGGCTCGCCGGCGCGGACGCCCGCGTACAGCTGGTGGGCCATCGCCAGGAACCATGCGCCGGCCACCGCGGCGACCGCCGCGTACAGCCAGCCGGCGGCCAGGCAAAGCGCCAGCGTCGCCAGCACGGTCAACCACGTGTAGATCAGGATCTGCTTGGTGACCTGGCGTTCGGTGGCCACCGCGGGCAGCATCGGGACGCCGGCCGCTCGGTAGTCGTCCTTGTAGCGCATCGCCAATGCCCAGGTGTGCGGGGGCGTCCAGAAAAAGATGATCGCGAACATCACCAGCGCCGGCCAGCCGATGGTGCCGGTGACCGCCGACCACCCGATCATCACCGGCATGCAGCCGGCGGCACCTCCCCACACGACGTTCTGCGACGTGCGGCGTTTGAGCAACAGCGTGTAAATGAACACGTAGAACGCGATGGTCGCGATGGCCAACACCCCCGAAAGCAGGTTCGTCGTCCACCAGAGCCAGAAGAACGAGCCCACCGTGAGCACCAGCCCGAGCACCAGGGCGTTTCGCGTCGGCACCGCCTCTCGTGCCAGCGGCCGGCGCGCGGTCCGCTTCATCATCTTGTCGATGTCGGCATCGGCCACGCAGTTCAGCGTGTTGGCTCCGCCGGCGGCCAGCATCCCGCCGATCAGCGTGTCGAGGATCAGCAGGGGATTCACGGCGCCACGGTGTGCCAGCAGCATCGCGGGTATCGCGGTGACGAGCAGCAGTTCGATGACCCGCGGCTTGGTCAGCGCCAGGTATGCCAAGGCGGTGCCAACTGCCCGGCTCCTCACCGGGCCGCTTTCCGGTACTCGGCTCGGCGCGACGCGCCCGCGAACGCTCACGCAATAACTCCTCGGGTCGCAGCGGCGCACGGCATCTACTACGCAAGATGGTAGACCGAGTGTCGACCGGGACGGGCCCCAAGGGTCCATTCACGCGGAATTTGCCCAATGCGGGACGGTTCGCAAGGCCTGAGACGCCGGCGCGTCATGTTTCGGCGGCCATCGCGCATACCCGAAAATCCCCCGCTGCAAACGCCGCCCCTACCGCACTAGGGTGGGGTTGATCAGCTCGATGACCAAGGAGTGCGTCTGTGACCACACTCGAAGAGATCTCCACGCTGACCCAACCACACCTCCCCGACGACTGGACCGAAATCGACTCGGCCGCGGTCGACACCATCCGGGTGCTGGCCGCCGACGCGGTTCAGAAGGTCGGCAACGGCCACCCCGGGACGGCGATGAGCCTGGCGCCGCTGGCCTACACCCTCTTTCAGCGCGCGATGCGCCACGACCCGAGCGACGCCTTCTGGCTGGGCCGCGACCGGTTCGTGCTGTCGGCGGGGCACAGCAGTCTGACGCTGTACATCCAGCTCTACCTCGGCGGGTTCGGCCTGGAACTGTCCGACATCGAGTCCCTGCGCACCTGGGGATCCAAAACGCCCGGACACCCGGAGTTCCGGCATACCACGGGCGTAGAGATCACCACCGGCCCGCTCGGGCAGGGCTTGGCCTCGGCGGTCGGCATGGCGATGGCGTCGCGCTACGAGCGCGGCCTGTTCGACCCCGATGCCGAACCGGGGACCAGCCCATTCGACCACCACATCTACGTCATCGCCTCCGACGGCGACATCGAGGAGGGCGTGACGTCCGAAGCGTCATCGCTGGCGGCCGTGCAACAACTGGGCAACCTCATCGTCTTCTACGACCACAACCAGATCTCGATCGAGGACGACACCAACATCGCGCTCTGCGAGGACACCGCCGCCCGCTATCGGGCCTACGGCTGGCACGTGCAAGAGGTGGAAGGCGGCGAGAACGTCGTCGCGATCGAGGAGGCCATCGCGAATGCGAAGGCCGCCACCGATCGGCCGTCGTTCATCTCGCTGCGCACCATCATCGGCTACCCGGCCCCCAACCTGATGAACACCGGGAAGGCGCACGGCGCGGCGCTGGGCGACGAGGAGGTCGCCGAGGTCAAGAATATTCTGGGCTTCGACCCGGAGAAGAACTTCGAGGTGCGCGACGAGGTCATCGCGCACACCCGCAAGCTGGTCGAGCGGGGCAAGGAAGCCCACGAGAAGTGGCAGCAGGACTTCGACGCGTGGGCGGAGCGTGAACCCGAGCGCAAGGCGCTGCTGGACCGATTGACAGCGGAAGAACTTCCCGAAGGCTGGGACGCCGACCTGCCGCACTGGGAACCGGGCTCCGATCCGATCGCGACCCGCAAGGCGTCCAACGCGGTACTCGACGCGGTCGGGCCGAAGCTGCCGGAGTTGTGGGGCGGCTCGGCCGACCTGGCGGGGAGCAATAACACCACCATCAAGGGCGCGGATTCGTTTGGGCCGCCGTCGATTTCGACGAAGGACTACACGGCGCACTGGTATGGGCGCACCCTGCATTTCGGTGTTCGCGAACACGCGATGGGCGCCATCCTGTCCGGCATCGTGCTGCACGGCCCGACCCGGGCCTACGGGGGCACGTTCCTGCAGTTCTCGGACTACATGCGGCCCGCGGTGCGGCTGGCATCGCTGATGGACATCGACACCATCTATGTGTGGACCCACGACTCGATCGGGCTCGGCGAGGACGGCCCGACCCACCAGCCCATCGAGCACCTCGCGGCCCTGCGGGCCATCCCGAACCTGTCGGTCGTGCGCCCGGCCGATGCCAACGAGACGGCCTACGCCTGGCGGACCGTCCTGTCCCGCGGCAACGGCAGCGGCCCCGTAGGCCTGATCCTGACCCGCCAGAACGTGCCGACCCTCGAGGGCACCAGCCTCGAGGGGGTTGCGAAGGGCGGCTACATCCTGGGCAAAGACGCTGGCGGCGGGGAAGATGTGGAGCCCGACGTCGTGCTGATCGGTACTGGCTCCGAGGTCCAGCTCGCGGTCGAAGCGCAGAAGTTGTTGGCGGACAAGAACATTGTCGCGCGGGTGGTGTCGATGCCGTGCGTGGAGTGGTTCGAGTCCCAGCCCGAGGAGTACCGCGACAGCGTGTTGCCGCCATCGGTGTCGGCCCGCGTGGCCGTCGAGGCCGGCGTGGCGCAGTCCTGGCACAAGTTGGTCGGTGACACCGGCAGGATCGTCTCGATCGAGCACTACGGCGAATCCGCCGATTACAAGACGTTGTTCCGTGAGTTCGGCTTTACCGCCGAAGCAGTCGCTGCCGCCGCGGAACAGGTAGTGGACAACTGAGAAAGGGTGATTCACATGGCCAGTCAGAACCCTAACCTCGCGGCGTTGAGCGCCGCGGGAGTATCCGTTTGGCTGGACGACTTGTCGCGCGAGCGGCTGCGGTCGGGCAACCTGCAGGAGCTGATCGACACGAAAAGTGTTGTGGGGGTGACCACCAACCCGTCGATCTTCCAGAAGGCGCTCGCCGACAGCGACACGTACAACGATCAGATCGCCGAGCTGGCCGAGCGCGGGGCCGACGTCGACGCCACGATCCGCACCGTCACCACCGATGACGTCCGCAACGCGTGCGATGTCCTGCGGCCGCAGTGGGAGGGCACCGACGGCGTCGACGGCCGGGTCTCGATCGAGGTGGACCCGCGGATGGCCGACGACACCGGCCAAACCACCGCACAGGCCGTCGAGCTGTGGAAGATCGTCGACCGGCCCAACCTGTTCATCAAGATTCCGGCGACCGAGGCCGGCATTCCGGCCATCACCTCCGTTCTGGCGGAAGGGATCTCCGTCAACGTGACGCTGATCTTCTCCGTGGAACGGCACCGCGCGGTGATGGATGCCTATCTGGCCGGGCTGGAGAAGGCGCGCGAGGCCGGGCACGACCTGTCCAAGATCCATTCGGTCGCATCGTTTTTCGTGTCCCGCGTGGACACCGAGGTCGACAAGCGGCTGGAGAAGATCGGATCCGAGGAGGCGCTCACGCTGCGCGGCAAGGCCGGTGTCGCCAACGCCCGGCTGGCCTACGCCGCCTACCAGGAGGTCTTCGAGGGCGGCGACCGCTACGCAGCGCTGAAGTCGGACGGCGCCCGGGTGCAGCGCCCGCTGTGGGCGTCGACGGGCGTCAAGAACCCCGACTACTCCGACACCCTCTACGTGACCGAGCTGGTCGCGCCGAACACGGTGAACACCATGCCGGAGAAGACCATCGACGCGGTCGCCGACCACGGCGAGATCAAGGGCGACACGGTCACGGGCCGGGCCTCGGAAGCCCAAGAGTTGTTCGACAAGCTGGAGGGAGTCGGCGTCGACCTGACCGACGTCTTCGTCGCGCTGGAGAAAGAGGGCGTGGAGAAGTTCGTCGAGTCCTGGTCCGAGCTGCTGGAAGAGACACAGAAGCAACTGGACGATAAGGGCAAATGACCCCGGCGAACCCGAAGATGGGTACCCGCGGGGGCGCCACGCACTGGCGAAATCCGTTGCGGGACAAAAGGGATAAGCGGTTGCCCCGGATCGCCGGACCATGCGGCATGGTGATCTTCGGGGTCACCGGCGACCTGGCCCGCAAGAAGGTGATGCCGGCCATTTACGACCTGGCCAATCGCGGGTTGCTGCCGCCCACCTTCTCGCTGGTGGGCTTTGCCCGCCGGGACTGGGAAACCCAGGATTTCCGCAAGGTGGTCTATCAGGCCGTCAAGGACCACTGCCGCACCCCGTTTCGAGAGGAGAACTGGGAGCGTCTGGCCGAGGGATTCCGTTTCGTCCCAGGAGCTTTCGATGACGACGCGGCGTTCGGCCGCCTCGCCGAGACGCTGGAGAAGTTGGACGCCGAGCGCGGCACCGCCGGCAACCATGCGTTCTACCTGGCGATCCCGCCCAAGTCGTTCCCGGTGGTGTGCGAACAGTTGCACAACTCCGGTTTGGCGCGGCCGCAGGGTGACAGGTGGAGCCGGGTCGTCATCGAGAAGCCCTTCGGGCACGACCTGCAGAGCGCGCAGGCCTTGAACAAGGCGGTCAACGCCGTGTTCCCCGAGGAGGCGGTGTTCCGCATCGACCACTACCTCGGGAAGGAGACCGTGCGCAACATCCTCGCGCTGCGGTTCGCCAACCAGTTGTTCGACCCGATCTGGAACTCGCATTACGTCGATCACGTGCAGATCACCATGGCCGAGGACATCGGGCTCGGCGGGCGGGCCGGTTACTACGACGGCATCGGCGCGGCCCGCGACGTCATCCAGAACCACCTCATGCAATTGCTGGCGCTGACCGCGATGGAGGAGCCCGTCAGTTTCAATCCTGCTGCGCTGCAAACCGAGAAGATCAAGGTGCTCTCGGCGACTCAACTCGCCGAACCGCTCGACGAGACCACCAGCCGCGGTCAATACACCGGCGGCTGGCAGGGCGGGGAGAAGGTCGTCGGGCTGCTCGACGAAGAGGGGTTCGCCAAGGACTCCACCACCGAGACGTTCGCCGCCATCACGCTCGAGGTGGACACCCGCCGCTGGGCGGGTGTGCCGTTCTACCTGAGAACCGGTAAACGCCTGGGCCGTCGGGTGACCGAAATCGCGCTCGTCTTCAAACGCGCGCCGCACCTGCCCTTCGACGCGACCATGACCGACGAGCTGGGCGCCAACGCCATGGTCATCCGGATACAGCCCGACGAGGGAACCACCCTGCGGTTCGGCTCCAAGGTGCCGGGCACCGCCATGGAGGTCCGCGACGTCAATATGGACTTCTCGTACGGATCGGCGTTCGCCGAGGAATCGCCCGAGGCCTACGAGCAGCTCATCCTCGACGTGCTGCTCGGCGAGCCTTCCCTCTTTCCGGTTAACGAGGAGGTCGAATTGGCTTGGGAGATCCTCGATCCCGTGCTCGACAACTGGGTTGCACACGGCAAACCCGACCCCTATGAAGCCGGGAGCTGGGGCCCGGAATCGGCGTTCGAGATGCTGCGGCGCACCGGCCGGGAATGGCGGCGGCCGTGATCCGCCGATGATCGTCGACCTGCCCGACACCACCACCACGGCCGTCAACAAGAAACTCAGCGAGCTGCGCGAGCAGGCCGGCGCCGTCACGATGGGGCGGGTGTTGACGCTGCTCGTCGCGCCGGACAGTGAAGGCGTGCTCGAGGAATCGCTGAAGGCCGCCAATGACGCCAGCCACGAACACCCCAGCCGGATCATCGTCACCATGCGGGGCGACCCGTACGCCGACGAACCGCGCCTGGACGCGCAGTTGCGCACCGGCGGCGACACCGGCGCCAGCGAGGTGGTGATCCTCAAGCTGTCCGGGCCGCTTGCCGGCCACGCCGCCAGCGTTGTCATCCCGTTCCTGCTACCCGACATCCCGGTGGTGGCGTGGTGGCCTGACGTCGCCCCGGAAAAACCCGCCGAGGACCCGTTGGGCAAGCTGGCGATCCGGCGGATCACCGACGCCACCAACGGCACCGATCCGTTGTCGGCGATCCAGAGCCGACTGCCCGGCTACACCGCGGGTGATACCGACCTGTGCTGGTCTCGCATCACCTACTGGCGCGCGCTGCTGACCTCCGCGGTCGACCAGCCGCCGCATGAACCGATCGAGTCCGCGCTGGTTTCCGGTCTCAAGTCCGAACCGGCCCTCGACATCATGGCGGGCTGGTTGGCCAGCCGGATCGACGGGCCGGTGCGCCGGGCCGTCGGCGACCTCAAGGTCGAACTCACGCGCAACAGCGAGACCATCGTGTTGAGCCGGCCGCAGGATGGCAGGACGGCCACGCTGAGCCGCACGGCCCGGCCCGATGCGCTGGTTCCGTTGGCGCGCAGGGAAACCGGTGAATGCCTCTCCGAGGACCTGCGCCGGCTGGATGCCGACGAGATCTATTTGACGGCGCTGGAGGGGATGAAGAAGGTGCAGTACGTATGAGCGCTGCGGTGGAGGTTTTTCCCAACGGCGAGGCGGTGGCCGAGGCGGCGGGCCAGCGACTGATCGACACCATTTCGGCCGCCGTGGCGGCTCGCGGGCGGGCGCTGATCGTGCTGACCGGCGGCGGCAATGGCATCGGAGTGTTGCGGTACCTCGCCACCCGGCGTGAGCACGTCGACTGGTCGGGGGTGCAGCTGTTCTGGGGCGACGAGCGCTACGTTCCCGAGGACGACGACGAGCGCAACGACAAGCAGGCGCGGGAGGCGTTGCTGGATCATGTCGACATCCCGTCCAGCAACGTGCACGCGATGCCGGCCGGCGACGGTGAATTCGGCGACGATGTCGCCGCCGCTGCGCTCGCCTACGAACAGTTGCTCGCGGCCAACGCCGACGGAGGCCAGCCCGTCCCCAACTTCGATGTCCACCTGCTGGGGATGGGCCCGGAGGGCCACATCAACTCCCTGTTCCCCGATACCCCGGCGGTGCGTGAGACCACCCGCATGGTGGTTGCGGTCGAGGACTCCCCCAAACCGCCGCCACGGCGAATCACCTTGACGCTGCCCGCAATTCAGCGTTCCCGCGAGGTGTGGCTGATGGTGTCGGGGGCGGCCAAGGCCGACGCCGCGGCCGCCGCCATCGGTGGCGCGGCACCGGTATCGGTACCGGCGGCCGGCGCCGTCGGCCAGGAGCGGACGCTGTGGCTGCTCGACGAGGAGGCCGCCGCCAAGCTTCCTCGCTGACCGTGACGAGTTCATAATGACCGTCATGGCAGACAGAAGCGTGCGCAGCGGGCCCGAGCGGAGCCGGATCAAGACCCTGACGCAGGCCGCATTGAACGCCGATAAGACAGTGGAGCAGGTCGAAGACGTCCTCGACGGCCTGAGCAGCACCATGAAGGAGCTGAACAGCTCGCTGACGCGCCTCAACGCCACGGTCGAACGCATGGAGACCGGCCTCGATCACCTCGACGGAACCCTGGCCAGCCTCGACGACCTCGCCAAACGGCTGATCGTGCTGGTGGAGCCGGTCGAAGCGATCGTCGCGCGCATCGACGACATGGTGAAGGTCGGCGAGACGATGATGTCACCGCTGTCGGTGACGGAGCACGCGGTGCGTGGCGTGCTGGACCGGCTGCGTAACCGGTCCGGCCAGTAAGGGGCCAGTAGCCAGAACCCGCTCCCGGCCCGGCGCCATCCGCCGCTATCCGCTGTTTCGAAGCGCACTGGCCAATCCGTTCATGGTGAGCAGGATGCCGCGCTGCACCAACGGGTCGTCATCGCCCGAGCGGTAGCGGCGCAGCAACTCGACCTGCAGGTGGTTCAGCGGCTCCAGATACGGAAAGCGATTGAACACCGAACGCGCCAGCGCCGGGTTGTCGGCGAGCAGGTCGTCGTGGCCGGTGATGAGCCTGTGCATGGCGATGGTGCGCTCGTGCTCGTCGACGATCATGTCAAACACCCTGCGTCGCAAAGCTTCGTCGGCCACCAGCTCGGCGTAACGCGCCGCCAGCCCCAAATCGCTCTTGGCGAGCACCTGGGCCATGTTCGACAGCATGCTGCGGAAGAACGGCCACCGCTGATAAAGCTCGTGCAGTGTTCGCACCCGCTCAGACTCGCTGTCCGGGCCGGCCTTGATCCACTGCTCGAACGCCGACCCGGTGCCGTACCAGCCCGGGAGCATCACCCGCGACTGGCTCCAGGCAAGCACCCAGGGGATGGCGCGCAGGTCCGAGATCGATTCGGTGGGCTTGCGGGACGTCGGTCGGCTGCCGATGTTGAGCGACCCGATCTCGCTGACCGGCGTGGACGCCATGAAGTACTCCACGAAACCCGGTGTGTCATGCACCAATTCGGAATACGCGCGGTGTGCGAGGGTGGCCACCTCGTCGAGCACCGCGTAAGCCGGTTCGGCGGCGTCGCCCAGGCCCTCGACATCGAGCAGCGTCGACTCCAAGGTGGCCGCCAGCAGGCTCTCCAGATTACGACGGGCCGGTTCGGGTTCGGCGTATTTGGCGGCGATGACTTCGCCTTGCTCGGTCAGCCGCAGTGTGCCGTTCACCGCCCCCGGCGGTTGGGCGAGAATGGCTTGGTAGCTGGGCCCGCCCCCGCGGCCGACGGTGCCGCCGCGACCGTGGAAGAGCCGCAACCGAATCCCGGATTTGCGGGCAACTTCGACGAGGTCAAGCTCCGCCCGGTAGACCGCCCAACTGGAGGCCAGATACCCGCCATCCTTGTTGGAGTCGGAGTAGCCGAGCATCACTTCCTGCGACTCTCCACGCGCCGCGACCAGCGCCCGATAGATCGGCAGCTCCAGCATCGCCTGTAGGGTCGACGCCCCGTTGCGCAGGTCGTCGATGGTCTCGAACAGCGGTGAGATGCCCACGGGGCAGTACGGTTGGGGTCCGGAGGCATCCAGCAGGCCCGCCTCTTTCAAGAGGATGGCGGCCTCCAGAACGTCGGATACCGAGCGGCACATCGAGATGACGTAGTTGGGCACAGCCGCCGGACCGTAGAGCCCGACGGCCCGGGCGGCCGCCGCGACGACGTCCAGCTCTTTGCGGGTCAGGTCGGACAGCTGCGCCCGGTCACCGACCAGCGGACGGCGGGTGCCGAGTTCGTCGGCAAGCAGCTCCACCCGCTTCTCTTCGGGCAACGAGCCGTAGTCCGGATGCACCCCCGCCCAGGCCAGCAGCTCGCCGACCACCTCCTCATGAACATCGGAATTTTGCCGCATGTCGAGACCCGAGAGGTGAAACCCGAAGGTGTGCACGCTCTCTCGCAGGCGGGACAGCCGATCGTCGGCCAGCAGGGTGGCCCCGTGCGTGCGCAGCGAGGCGTCGATGGCGTCCAGGTCGGCACGCAATTCGGTCGGTGCGGAATACGGCGGCAGGCCGAGATTGAGCTCGTGCTGGGGTTGCCGGTCGAGGATTTCGGCGGCCGCGGCGGTGAGCCGGCCGCGGACCACCCGCAAGGCCCGCCGGTAGGGCTCGTCGGCGCGGGCCTCGTCCTCGCAGCGCTCGGCAAGTGTGGTCAATTCCGGCGTGACGGTGATCAGCCGCGCCGACATTGACAGCTCCTGCTCGAGGTCGGTCAACTCGGCCAGGTAGTGTGCGATCGCGGTGAATGCGGCGCTGCCGGTGGCGCGTCGCACGACATCGGCGGTGACGTTCGGATTTCCGTCGCGGTCACCGCCGATCCAGGAACCGGGTTGCAGTATGGGCGTCGCAAGCAGATCGGCGGCGGGCCAGCGGGCCCGCAGGGCCTCGCGAACCTCGGCATTGACCTGCGGTATCACCGTGAACAAGGCGGCCTGGTAATACCGCAGCCCGACGTCGATCTCGTCGGTGATCTGCAGCCGGAACAGCCGGATCAGCGCCGTCTGCCACAGCGTGAGGACCTGCCGACGCAGTTCGAGTTCGATGTCGCGACCGTCTTCGGTCTTTTCATGTCCGGCTGCGTGCAGCCGCATCAGTTCGGTGATCCGGTGCTGGGTGACGAATACGGTGCGCCGACGCGTCTCGGTGGGATGGGCAGTGATCACCGGGGACACCAGGGCGGCCTTCAGCGCCTCCGCGACTGTGGCTGAATCTAGCTGCGCCAGATCAAGCTTCGCGTAGGTGGCGGCCAGGCTGCTGTCCTGCGGCGGCTCGCCGGCCGCGACGTGAATGGCGCGCCGGCGTTCGCGGTGGATGTCTTCTGCCACGTTGGCCAGCAGCGCGAAGTGGCTGAATGCCCTTATCACCGGGAGGGCTAGGTGGATGTCGATGCGAAAGAACATCCGCGCCATCTCGGAGCGGTCGATCTCGGAGCGCCGCACCCTGAACGCCTCCACGCGGGCTCGTTCGACGAGCTCGAACACCTCGTCACCGTTCTGCTCGCGCACGGTGTCGCCCAGGATCGTCCCGAGCAGCCTGATGTCGGCGCGCATCGGCTCGGTCGCCTCGCGGCCAACCCGGGTGCGCCGGACGGCACCGATCGGTTCGAGCGTGGTGTCGGAACCCTCAGCCATGCGTCCCAGTATCGAGGCGGATGGCGCAGACCGCCCGCCGACCGGTCAGCGGTACTTGATGAGCAGGCCCATCCCGATGATGCACACCAGCCAAATGCCGGTGATGAACAGGGTTAGCCGGTCCAAATTCTTTTCGACCACCGTCGACCCGGACAGGCTGGACTGCACCCCGCCACCGAACAGCGTCGACAGGCCGCCGCCCTTGGCGCGGTGCAGGAGCACCAGCAATACCACCAGGATGCTGGTGACGACCAGGGTGATCTGCAGGGCCAGTTGCATGACCTGCAGCTTACCGGGCGAGGTCGATCGCCCCCTCACCGGCGCCCACCTGATTGGCCTCATCCGGCCCGTTTGGGCAACGCGAAGACGAGCGCGAAGGCCGCGATGCTGAGGCCGGCGCTGGCGGCCATGGCCAGGGTGGCGCTATGACCAAACGCCCGGGCCGCCGCGTGGGGACCGGGCGAGAACCGCAGGCTGCCGAAGAGAATGGTGCTGACGATGCCGATTCCGATGGCGCTGCCGACGCGTTGCGCGGTGCCGATCACGCCGCTGGCCGCGCCCGCGTCCTGCCGGTCGACGGTGGCGACGATGAAGTCGACGTTGGGCGCGATGAACAGGCCGCTGCCGAGACCCGCGATCAGCAGCGGTGCGGCCAGTTGCCAGCCGCTGTAGTCGGCCGACGGCGTCCTCGCGAGCACGAACCAGGCCGCGGTGATACCGACGGCGACCAGGCCCACACCTACTACCAGCACGCTGCGGCCGAAGCGCGCGGCCAACGCGTCACTTTGGGACGCTCCGGCGATCAACCCGATCGCGAACGGCGTGATCACCAGGCCGGATTCCAGCGCCGTGTGGCCCAGCCCCGCCTGCCACAGCAGCGCAATGGTGAAGAAGATGCTGGTGAATGCCGCGAAATAGACCATTGCCAGTAGCACGCCGCCGGTGAATGAGGCGCGAGCGAACAATCGCGGCGGCACCAGCGCGTTTCCACCGCTGGCGTCGACGTGGCGTTCCCAGCGCGCAAACAGCACGAGCAGCGCGACGGACGCGGCCATCGACGCCTGAGTCCACAGCGGCCAGCCTTCTTGCTGACCTTGGATCAGCGGTGTCAGCAAGGCGACCAGGCCCGCCGACA
>NZ_JAFBAT010000120.1 GCF_019247615.1 Mycobacterium sp.
AGGTACGCCGGCAGCGGGGTAGCGGGGTCCAGGTCGTCGGCCGGCACCGGCGGCCCGGCCTTCACGCCCAGCGGCACCACGCCGGCCCAGTGCGGCAGCGCGGCGTCCTCCGGATCGTCGATCGGGCCGCCGGCGCGTACCTTGGCCGAGACCTCGACGAGGTCCAGCGCGAGGACACCGGTCGCGGCGAGCTCGCGCGGGTTCGGGGTGCGGCAGTCCGCAGCGCGCCCGGGCCGGATGTGGTCCAGCAGAGTGCCGAGGGCCCGGAGTTTCTCTTCCGGGTCGTCGATGGCGCGCGCGTCGCCCAGCACCACCACCGAGCGGAAGTTCACCGAGTGGTGCATAGCGGCGCGGGCCAGCACCAGCCCGTCGACGAGGGTCACTGTGACGCAGACGGGCAGGCCCCGCCCCGCCCCTTCGGCCGCCTTTGCCGCCAGCATCGGGCCGCTTCCGCTGGAACCATGCAGGTAGAGCGTCTCGCCGAGGCGCGCGTGCGTCGTCGGCAGCACCACCGGCCGGCCGGCGTTCAGGTAGCCGAGGTGGCAGATCAGCGCCTCATCCAGAATCCGGTGGACGGTGTCGCGGTCGTAGTGGGCGCGCTCCCGGTATCGGGTGGGCGTGGTTCGGGGCGTGCGGCGGTAGCTCAACGGATTGCCTTCAATATTGTTCTAATAGATAATTATCCTCGTGCCAGTACAATATACGGGGACGGGCGCGGAATCCATAGCCGCCGACGTTGAGGAGGCCATCTCCCGCGGCGCGCTCGCGCCCGGCGACGGGCTGCCGCCGATCCGGGATCTGGCCGGCCAGCTCGGCGTGAACGCCAACACCGTGGCCGCGGCGTACCGCCTGCTGCGCGACCGCGGGGCCATCGAGACCGCCGGGCGGCGCGGCACCCGGGTGCGGCACCGCCCCGCGACCACGCCGCGCTCGCTCCTCGGGCTGGACGTCCCGGCCGGCGTGCGCGACCTGTCGACCGGCAACCCGGATCCGGCGTTATTGCCGATCGGGCTGGTCCGGGTGCCGCGGCCCAGGCCTGTGCTGTACGGGGAGCCGGCCCTATCGCCAGAGCTGGCGGAGTTCACCCGTCGCGCGCTCTCGGGCGACGGCATCCCGGCCGATCATCTGGCGGTGACCAGCGGCGCGCTGGACGGCATCGAGCGGGCGCTGGCCGCGCATCTGCGCCCCGGGGACCGGGTGGCCGTCGAAGATCCAGGCTGGGCCAACTTGCTGGATTTGATTGCGGCGCTGGGCCTTTCGGCGGAGCCCGTGCGGGTCGACGACGACGGGCCGTTGATCGCCGACATGGAGTGTGCGCTTCGTCGCGGGGTGCGCGCGGTGGTGCTCACCAACCGCGCACAGAACCCCACCGGTGCGGCGCTGTCGGGGGATCGGGCGGACGCCGTGCGCGGCTTGCTCTCCGACCGGGCCGACGGCGTGCTGCTGGTCGAGGACGATCACTGCGCGGGAATCGCCGGCGCGCCGCTGCACACGCTGGCCGGATCGACGCGCCACTGGGCTTTCGTGCGCTCGGCGTCGAAGGCCTACGGCCCCGACCTGCGCGTGGCCGTGCTGGCGGGGGACCGCCGCACCGCCGAGCGGGTGCAGGGCCGGCTGCGGCTCGGGCCGGGATGGGTGAGCCACCTGCTGCAGGACCTCGCGGTCGGCCTGTGGTCGGACGCGGCGGCCGCACGGCTCGTCGGTGAGGCGGAAGCGCGATATGCCGCCACCCGGACGCGGTTGTGCGCCTTATTGGCCGAGCGCGGCGTGGCCGCCCGCGGCCGATCCGGGCTCAACGTGTGGATTCCGGTGCCCGACGAGACCGTCGCCATTACGAGGCTGATTGGCGCGGGGTGGGCCGCAGCGCCGGGAACGCGTTTCCGCATTCGGACGTCACCCGGAATGCGGGTCACCATTGCCGACGTGGGTGACGAGGAGATCGAGCCGCTGGCGGGCGCGATCGCCGAGGCGGTGCTGCCTACCGGACGTCCCAGCGTGTAGGCGCTGCGCGGCAGGCCGAACCAGGGGAGGGTTGGCCATGCTCACTTATCGGGCCCGAGGCGGTCAGCCACCTATGCCGGCTGCTCGGGCGACTTCACCGTAGGCGGCCGCGAGGTCCCGGACCGACGCATGGGCGTTGCGGCCGCTCGGGTTGGGAACCACCCACAGTTCGGTGGCGGGATACGGCGACGGCTGCTTCCCAGGCCTGGCGTGGCGGTCGCCGAAGGCATCGCGGTAAGCGCCGATCCCGAGCACCGCGACCACCCGGGGCGAGCACTTGCGGACCAGTGCGTCCACTTTCTGCCTGCCTTCGACCAGTTCGCCGGGGGTGAGTTCGTCGGCGCCCGCGGTTGCCCGGTCCACGAGGCTGGTGATGCCGATGCCGCGATTCAACAAGTACTCGCGATCCGCGGGGGTGAACCCTGCCGACGCGTCGATCAGATGATCGGTGATGCCGGCGCGGAAGAGTGCGGGCCAGAAACGATTGCCGCGGGGAGCGAAATGGGCTTGCACGGCAACGGTTCTCAATCCGGGGTTGATCCCAACGAACAGCAGCCGGACTTGGTCCGAGATCAGGTCCGGCAGCGTCCCACCGCTGAACCGCTTCAGCTCGTCGCGGGTGAACCGAATCTTGTCCTCAGCGGCGCTGCCCACAGCCGGATATTAGAACCAGTGCCGGCGACCGCCCAAGGCGCGACCGGTGGCACCGAGGATCCACAGGATCGCGCCGATGACGATCAGGATGATCCTTCGGGAACGCGCAGAATGGCGAAGGAGTGGCCGTCGAGGACGGTGCTCGCGCCATCGACCGTCGGCTCGCCCCAGGCCAGCACCACCTCGCCGGTGACCGGGACCTTTGCCGGTTCCAGGCTCAGGTTGCACACGATGCGCAGCCCGCCGCGGCGCACGCTGATCCAGCGTTCGTCTTCGTCGTAGTCGACGGTGAGGTGATCGAGCCAGGGGTCGGCCAGGTCGGGATCGCCGTGCCGCAGCGCGATCAAGTCCCCGTACAGGCGGCGCAGCCGGGCGTGCTCGGCGGAGTCCACCTCGTCCCAGTTCAGCTTGGAGCGCTGGAACGTCTGCGGGTCCTGCGGGTCGGGGATGTCGTCGGCGTTCCAGCCGTGGTCGGCGAATTCGGCCTTGCGCCCCTCGGCGGTGGCCCGCGCCAGCTCCGGTTCGGGGTGCGAGCTGAAAAACTGGAACGGGGTAGACGCTCCCCACTCCTCGCCCATGAAAAGCATTGCTGCATAGGGTGAGCCGAGCGCAAGGGCGGCCTTGACCGCCAGCTGACCGCCGGTAAGGTCCTGCGACGGGCGATCCCCGAGGGCGCGGTTGCCGACCTGATCGTGAGTGCAGGTGTAGGCGACCAGTCGAGCGGCCGGAACGCTCGCCGTGTCCAGCGGCCGCCCGTGGCGGCGGCGCCGGAAGGACGAATAGGTGCCGGCGTGGAAGTAACCGCGCCGCAGCGTCTCCGCGAGTGTGGCCAGCGTGCCGAAGTCCGCGTAGTAGCCCTGGCGTTCCCCGGACACCGCGGTGTGGATGGCGTGGTGGATGTCGTCGGCCCACTGCGCGGTCAGTCCGTAGCCGCCGCGATCGCGCGCGGTGATCAACCGCGGGTCGTTGAGGTCGCTCTCCGCGATCAGCGACAGGGGGCGCCCCACTTCCGTTGACAGCCAGTCAGTCTCGGTGGCCAGTTCCTCGAGGATGTGGATCGCGGTGGTGTCGACCAGCGCATGGACGGCGTCCAGCCGCAGGCCGTCGGCGTGGAAGTCGCGCATCCAGCGCAGCGCGCAGCCGATGATGTAGCGCCGCACCTCGTCCGAATCGGCGTCGGCGATGTTGATGCCTTCGCCCCATGGGTTGCTCGCGGAGGACAGGTAGGGTCCGAACCGCGGCAGGTAATTGCCCGACGGGCCAAGGTGATTGAACACCGCGTCAATGAGTACCCCCAGGCCTCGGGCGTGGCAGGCGTTGACGAAGCGGACCAGGGCGTCGGGTCCCCCGTACGGTTCGTGCACGCTGTACCACAGCACACCGTCGTAGCCCCAGCCGTGGGTGCCGGCGAAGGAGTTGACCGGCATCAGCTCGACAAAGTCGATGCCGAGATCGACCAGATAGTCCAGCTTTTCGATGGCGGCGTCGAAAGTGCCGGCGCCGGTGAAGGTGCCGACGTGCAGCTCGTAGATCACCGCGCCCGCCGAAGCGTCGATGGACCGGCCCGCCCAACCGCCGTCGGTCCAGGCGGCACGCGCCGGGTCCCACAACTGCGAGCGCGCGTGCACGCCGTCTGGCTGACGCGCCGAGCGCGGGTCGGGCAGTACGGTCGGGTCGTCGTCGAGCAGGTACCCGTAGCGGGCGTCCGGCGCGGTCTCGACGCTGGTGTGCCACCAGCCGTCGTTCGAGCGCGTCATCGCGTAGACCGCGCCGTCGACGTCGAGTCGCACCAGCTGGGGTTTGGGCGCCCACACGCGGAACTCAGTCATCCGGCGTTCAGTCATGGTGCCGCTCGAGCAGGACGACGGGCAGGTCGGCGAACAACTGGGCCGCCGACGTCGGTCCGTCTGCGATGGCCCCGGTGAGCGCGTCTTTCCAGGTGCCCTCCGGCAGCGGCAGCACCGTGTTACCCCAACCGGTCTCGGCCAGGCGCACCGTCCAGCGGGTCGCCGCGACCACGATGTCATCGCCGCGGCGAAAGGCCAGCAGGTGCTCGCTGGCGTCGCCGTCGGCGACGACCGGGACGTACGTGCCCCTCAGAAAGGTGTCCGGATGCGAACGCCGCACCCTGAGCGCCGTGGTGACGACGCGAATCTTGGGATGCTGCAGGTCTTTCAGGGCGGCTCGACGAGCGCCGTAATCGACGGCGCGCCGGTTGTCCGGGTCCACCAGGCTGTCGTCCCACAGCTCCGTGCCCTGATAGACGTCCGGAATTCCCGGCACGGTCAGGGCGAGCAGCTTCTGGCCCAGCGCGTCGCTGGCGGCGTGTGGATTGAGCTGCGACACCAGCTCGGTCAGTTGGCCGGCCACCCGACCGTCGAGCACGGTATCCAGCCACCGATGCACCGCGCCCTCGAATTCGGCGTCCGGGTCGTTCCAGCTGGTGTGCCAGGCCGCTTCCCGGATGGCCTTCTCCGCGTAGGCGTGCAGCCGGTCACGCAGCTCGCCGGTCACCTCGCCGCTCACCGGCCATACCCCGAAAATGTTCTGCCACAAGAACCGTCCCGTCGCGGGATCGGGGGAGCGGGCCGCGATTTCCCAGCGGGCGATGAACTCCGCCCACAGCGAGGGCACCTGGGACAGCACGCCGATGCGGGCGCGCACGTCTTCGCCCCGTTTGGTGTCGTGGGTGGTCAGCGTGGTCATCGCCTGCGGCCAGCATCGGGCGCGCGTCGCCGCCCGCTGATGAAACTCCGCGAGGCCGACACCGAAACGGTGCGGCTCGCCGCCCACCTCGTTGAGCGAGACCAACCGGGCGTCGCGGTAAAACAGGCAGTCCTCGACAGCCTTGGCGGTGACGGCGCCGCAGAGTTGCTGCAGCCGGGTGGCCGGCTCGCCCCCGCGAACCAGCGCCGTGGCGATCACCTGCAGTGCAGGCCCCAAATGCGGTGCCGCAGACTGGGTTTCGGCCAAGGCAGAGGGCATGATCGCGACCAGGCCGGGATAGTCGGACCGATAGACCTCCATGTGGGTGAGCAGCGCGGCGACCGCCTCGGGCAGTAGTGGATCGTCGGCGCCCGCCGTGGCCACGATGGCCCGTCGTAGCCGGGCCAGCTCACTTGCCAGCGTCTGGGTAACGACGCGGGTCTTGAGATCGGCGAGAAGCTTGGGCATCGCGTTGTAGTCGAGTCCGGCGGACTCGAAAAGCGCGGTCAGCGGTTGCTCGCCGGCCGGATCGATGAAGACACCACCCACCTCCCGGAGCGCGTCGTAGCCGGTCGTCCCGGCCACCGGCAGGGTGGGTTCCAGCGCCTCGTCGACGCCGAGGATCTTCTCGATGACGATCCAGGCGTCCGGACCGACCAACTCCCGCAGCCGGCCCAAATAGCCGCAGGGGTCGGACAATCCGTCGGGATGGTCGATCCGGACCCCGTCCACCAGCCCATCGCGGAACCAGCGGGCGACTTCCACGTGGCTGGCGTCGAACACCGCGGGGTCTTCCTGCCGCAGGCCGGCCAGCGAGGTGATGGAGAAGAAACGGCGATACCCGCAGACCCCGTTTCGCCAGCCCACCATCCGGTAGTGCTGGCGGTCGTGGACGTGCGCGCCGTCTTCCGGGCCGGTTCCGTCGCCGGTGCCCGGGGCGATGGGCAGCGCAAGGTCACCCAGGCGCAGCTGGTCGTCGTCGACCTTCAGGTCGGCCGCGTCGTCGTCGGATCCCAAGACGGGCAGCACGATTCGGCCATGCTCGTCGAGGTCCCAGTCGATGTCGAAGAACGTCGCGTAGGGCGACTCGCGGCCGCGCCGCAAGACGTCCCACCACCACGCATTCTGCCGCGGGTCGTCGATGCCGACGTGGTTGGGCACAATGTCGACGATGAGTCCCATGCCGCGGGCGCGCGCCGCCGCGGACAGCCGTTGCAGTCCTTCGGGTCCACCCAGGTCGGCTGACACCGTCGTCGGGTCGGTGACGTCGTATCCATGGTTGGAGCCGCGGGCCGCGGTCATGACCGGCGACAGGTACAGGTGGCTGACGCCGAGGTCGTCGAGGTAGTCCAGTAAGTTCTCGGCGTCTGCCAGGGTGAACGCGAATCCGCTGGCCTCACCGCGCAGTTGGAGTCGATAAGTGGAGATAACTGGTAAGGCCATGCGTCACAAGGTCTTACGCAGTATCAGCAACGAACGTGACGGCAGCGCGACCTTCTGATCGGCCGTCACCACCTGGTCGGCTCGCTCGTTGCGGCCGACCGGATGATTGGTGTCGAGCTCCACCGTCCACTCCCGGGCGTAGTCGCCGCCCGGCATCACGAACTCCACCTGTTCGTCGTCGGCGTTGAAGCACAACAGGAATGAGTCGTCCATCACGCGCTCGCCGCGGGCGTTCGGCGCGGAGATGGCGTCGCCGTTGAGGAACACCGCCACAGACTTGTGAAAGCTCTTGCCCCAATCCTCATGCGTCATCTCCTGGCCGCCCGGCGTCAACCAGGCAATGTCGCGGACCTCGTCACCGCTTCGGATCGGCTCGCCCTCGAAGAACCGGCGCCGACGAAACACCGGGTGAGTCCGGCGCAGGGTGGTCACCTTGCGCGCGAACGCCAACAGATCGGAGTTCTTATCGGCGAAAGACCAATCCATCCAGGACAATTCGGAGTCCTGACAGTAGACGTTGTTGTTGCCGTTCTGGGTGCGGCCGAACTCGTCGCCGTGCGCGATCATCGGCGTGCCCTGGCTGACCATTAGCGTGGCCCAGAAGTTGCGCATCTGGCGGCAGCGCAACTCCATGATGTCGGGCTCCTCGGTGGGGCCCTCCACGCCGCAGTTCCAGGACCGGTTGTGGCTTTCCCCGTCCCGGTTGTCTTCGCCGTTGGCCAAGTTGTGCTTCTCGTTGTAGGAGACCAGATCGTTGAGGGTGAATCCGTCGTGCGCGGTGACGAAGTTGATGCTGGCGCTCGGGCGCCGACCCGTCGCCTCGTACAAGTCCGACGACCCGGTCAGCCGGGAGGCGAACTCGCCCAGGGTTGCGGGCTCCCCCCGCCAGTAGTCGCGCACAGTATCGCGATACTTCCCGTTCCACTCCGTCCACAAACCCGGGAAATTTCCGACCTGGTAGCCGCCCTCACCGACGTCCCACGGCTCGGCGATCAATTTCACCTGGCTGACTACCGGATCCTGCTGAACCAGATCGAAAAAGGCGCTCAGCCGGTCGACGTCGTGCAGCTCGTGGGCCAGGGTGGCGGCCAGGTCGAAGCGAAACCCGTCGACGTGCATCTCGAGCACCCAGTAGCGCAGCGAGTCCATGATCAACTGCAGCACGTGCGGGTGCCGCGCGTTGAGACTGTTCCCGGTGCCCGTGTAGTCCTTGTACAACCGGAGGTCCGTCTCGACGAGCCGGTAGTAGGCGACGTTGTCGATGCCGCGGAAGTTGATCGTCGGCCCCAGATGGTTGCCCTCGGCGGTGTGGTTGTACACCACGTCGAGGATCACCTCGATCCCTGCTTCGTGCAGGCTGCGCACCATGGACTTGAACTCGGCCACCGCGCTGCCCGCCTGCCGGTTCGCAGCGTACTCGGAGTGCGGCGCGAAGAAGCCAAAGGTGTTGTAGCCCCAATAGTTTCGCAATCCGAGGTCCAGCAGCCGCGAGTCGTGCATGAACTGATGGACCGGCATCAGTTCCAGCGCGGTGACGTTGAGCGACTTGAGGTAGTCGATGACCACGGGGTGCGCCAGTCCGGCGTAGGTGCCGCGAAGTTCCTCGGGGATGCCGGGATGGCATTGCGTCATGCCCTTGACGTGCGCCTCGTAGATGACCGTCTCGTTGTACGGGGTGAGCGGGGCACGGTCGAAAGCCCAGTCGAAGAAAGGGTTGATGACAACACTGGTCATGGTGTGGCCGAGCGAGTCGACCATCGGCGGGATGCCGGGATCGGCACCAGCAGCGTTGGGGCCGCCCGGGTGGACGGCGCCCAGGTCGTAGGAGAACAGCGCCTGGTCGAAGGTGAATCTGCCGTCGAAGGCCTTGCCGTACGGGTCGAGCAGCAACTTGCTCGGATCGCAACGGTGGCCCGCCGCCGGATCGAACGGTCCGTGGACGCGAAATCCGTAGCGCTGGCCGGGGTTGATGTTGGGAAGATAGGCATGCCAAACGTAGCCGTCGACCTCGTCGAGGGTGATTCGTGTCTCGTCGCGGTGTTCGTCGATCAGGCACAGCTCGACCTTCTCGGCGATCTCGGAGAACAACGAAAAGTTAGTGCCCGCGCCGTCATAGGTGGCGCCGAGCGGATATGGGGTGCCCGGCCAGACGGTTGCCAGCCTCGGCCGGGGTCGGCCGGTATCGCCTGTGGCTGGGCCTGTTTGCGGGCCCGTTGGCGAGGCCGGTTGGTCGGTCGGCATCACTTGACCTTATCCGCGGCCGCGGCTTCGCGAGTGTCTATCCCCTCACCACCAGCCGGTGCCCGCCGCGAGCTGGCGGCCCAGCTCGGTGGTCATCGTCCGAACGTAGGTGGGGTCCAAATGGTGAGCGCCGTGGTAGATCAGCACGTTTCCCTCGAGGGGGCGGCAGACGTCGGCTCGACATATCGCGTCGGACATGTCGAGGACTTTCAGCAGCGGGAACTGCGCGACGAAGTCGAGCGTCTGGTTGCGATCGGAGAGCACGTCCGAGCGTTTGACCGCGCAGGACTGCGCGTTGCCCCCCTTAGCCAGGCAGTCGGCGGGGTCGAACGGTTTGCCATCCTTGATCAGCCATGGGGTGTCTCGTATCCCGAGGATTGGAATGTTGTTGTCGGACAACGTTTGCCATATCCCGACGTACGTCGCCGGCATCACGTCGCCGCTTTTGATGTTCCACGGCCGGGTCGTCGTCGTGAACACATAGTCGGGACGGTCAGCCACCAACTTGGCCATCGTCCGCTGCACCCACTCACGGCACTGCGGGTAGGGAGCGTTGTTGCCCATGATGAGCGGCACTTCCTCGGTGGACAAGGGACAGCCCATCTTGAGGTACGTCACCACTTTGAAGTGATGCAGATTGCCGAGCAGGTCCAACGCCGGCAGCCAGTGTTCAGCGTGTGACCCGCCGGCCAGGGCGATGGTTCGGGCCGCGGCGACGTCACCGTACGTGCAGTTGACGACCGCGGGATTGACGAAGTCACTGATGCAGCCGTCCCTGGTCGAGGCCGGGAGGTCCTGCTTGACCTCCAGCACGCTCGGCCGCATCGGCAGCATGGGCACGCGCACGTGTTCGGTCAGGGCCCGCGCTCCGGGATAGTCCTGCGGGTTGAGCACGCTGAGCTCCTTGCCGGCCGCCCGCAACACCGTGACGTGCTGACGCCAGGTGAACGAGGTGGCGGTCAGCGTGACGCCCAGTAACACCACCAGCGACCCCAGCGCCATCGTCGGCCTGCGCAGACCCAGCCACCAGGGGACGGCGTGGGCAGACGGGACGATGGCCGGGGATGCGTCGGCGGGCGACGCCGGATAGCGCAGGGGATCCTCGACCAGCCGGGTGGTCAGGTAAGCCAGGAGCCCCGATATCAGGAGCACCACCGAGCCCTCGATGAAGTTGGCGTGCCGGTGACCGGTATACGACAGCCAGAAGATAAGCAGCGGCCAGTGCCACAGGTAGAGCGAGTAGGCCATGGTGCCCAGCGCCACCAGCGGCCTGGCGCCCAGCAGCCGGTTCGGCAGCGGCATTCTGGCCTCGCCGCCGGAACGACCACGCAGGTTGGCGCCGGCAAGGATCATGAGCATGGTCGCCCCAACAGGCACCATCGCCCAGGGGCCCGGGAATTCGTTGACGCCGTCGATCAGGGCCCCGCACGACACGATTGCGCCGAGCGCGACGCCTGCGACGGTGGTGCGCAACCACATCGGCCAGCGGATGCGGGCCACCACCGCACCGATCAGCGCACCGAGAAGAAGCTCCCAGGCCCGCGCGAAACTGTCGTAGTACGCGGTCGGCTGGTCGTCCCCATGAGCGACGATCGCGTAGACGAACGACGCGACGGTCAGCGCGCTCAGCAGCACCACGAACGTGACCCGCAGGTGCGGACGCCGCAACACGCCCCGCAACAGGTAGGTGCACGCCGTCACCAGCACCAGGAAAGCGAGGTAGAACTGGCCCTGCACCGACATGGACCAGATGTGCTGCAACGGGCTGACGGCTTCGCCCGCGCGCAGGTAGTCGGACGCGGTGCTGGCCAGTTCCCAATTCTGGTAGTAGCCCAGGCTGGCCAGGCTCTGGTCGGCGAATGTCTCCCACCGGGTCTCCGGTTGCACCAGGATGGTCAAAACCGCGCAGGCTGCCAGAACCACGACCAGGGCGGGCAGCAGGCGCCGGACCAGCCGGATCGCCTCGGCCACCGGCGAGAATGCAGCGCCAGGGTCCAGTGCTGCGCGCAGGATCTTGCCGCCGAAGAAGAAACCGGACAGCGCCAGGAACACGTCCACGCCGCCGGAAACCCGGCCGAACCAGATGTGGAACACCGCGACAAGCGCGATTGCCACCCCGCGCAGGCCGTCGAGATCGTAGCGATAGCCGCTACGGGTCCCCGCGCAACCTGCGCCGGTCGCGACCGCATTCGCGGTGGCGACCGGTGGATGAGGCGGCGGGCTCGTCATGATTGACCGCCAATTTACCCAAATCCGCCGCTTCTTCCCTGCCGAGCGGCAACGCGTTGGCGAGGGAGGAAGCGGCGGATCTACGGGGCCGAGAAGAGCCCCCGGCGGTTACCGGGCGACTCCGCCGGGTGCCTGCTGCACCGGTGCCTGCTGCGCCGGTGCCTGCTGCGCCGGCAGTTGCAATGGCATCTGCTGCAACGGCGCCTGGTGCGTGGGCGCCTGCTGCACGGGGGCCTGCTGCGTGGGCAATTGCTGCACGGGTGCCTGCTGCGTGGGCAATTGCTGCAGGGGGGCCTGCTGCGTCGGTAGTTGCTGCACGGGTGCCTGTTGCGTCGGCAGTTGCTGTGCCGGCGCCTGCTGCGTCGGCAGTTGCTGTGCCGGTGCCTGCTGCGCCGGTAGCTGCTGAGGCGGGGCCTGCAGCGCCGGGGCCGAATCGGTGCCGAGAACCCGGACCAGGTAGGGCGCCATGCCGTTGGCGCGCACCGGCGAGACCTGCACGACGTCGCCGACCTCGAGCATTTGGTTGTTTCCGAGGTACATCGCCACGCTTTGCGTCCCCTCCGGGCCGTAGAAGATCATGTCTCCGCGGCGCGCCTGCTGTGGCAGCACCTTCTGACCGAGCCGGTAGATCTCGCCGGAGGAGCGCGGCAGCCGGATCCCGGCGCCCGCGTAGGCATACTGCATGAGGCCCGAGGCATCGAAACCGACCGTCAGGGCGCCGGTGCCCTTGCCTCGAGTCGGACCGGTCACGCCGCCCCCTGCCCACGAGAACGGCACGCCGCGCTGCGACAGACCGCGCATGACGACGATGTCGGTGGCCTGCTGGTAGTCCATGGACCTGGCGCCGGGGTCAGCGGTCGCAATACCGATGCCGGCCAGCGGGGTCACCAGCATCGCGAGACCGATCGCGACGGCGTAAATGCGTTTCATGTGGATCCCACCTTCTTGGGTCCAGGGCCTCCGCCGCGGTGACTTCGCGCATCGGCCGCTTATGCAGGACGTCCCGGTCTCCTCTCGGGGCCGAGCGCCGCTGCATGGCTTGGACGTGAAAGCGGTCGGTTTGCTCGACCAAATCACACCAGTCACTACAGCAACTTTTACAACAGAAGTGCCCCGCTGAAAATAGCTGGTGAGGGCGGCGGAGGATTTTTTGTCGTACCGTGACCGGACGGTGACTGGACGGCCCAATTCTGCGTGCGCAGTTGTGATTTGGATCTCAGGCGAACGGTCTCAAGGGCGAGGCAAGGCAATCAGAGCCAAAAGCGTTGGCTGAACATTGTGAGCATGGACCCGGCCACGGAGCTGACCACGACGAGGGCCAAAGCAAGCACCGGCCAGAAGGACATGTACCAGCCCTTCAAGAGCGAGATGAAGGGGCCGATTCCGGCCGCGGCGATGGCGGCCCCGATACCGCCCCAGACCACGGGGCGGATATAGAGGTCGACCCCGTAGGGCACCGGTCCACACGTTTCCCCCTCGCACACGTTGGCGAGGAAGCCGAACAGCCGCGCCGGCCAACTGGTCGCCGTGGCCAGGTAGACCAGTAGTGCCAGCAGTGCGACGGTGCAGACGACATCCCAGGGGGCGATTCGCAGGCGCAGGACGCGCGGCTTGTCCTGGTCGGACTGGTTCACGTGGGCGTCGTCGGATCCCTGCGGGGACGCCGTCGGGCTGGTCGGCTGACGGTCGGCGGGTGGATGCGGCGAAGCCATGGCTTCAGATGCTTCCCGATGGGTGCGATTTGTGCGACCCCGGCTGCTTTACGCTCGATCTCTATGCCTGCGGCGAGGGCCGGATTGACGCCGGAACAAATCAGCGCGATCGACGCCGCCCACCTGTGGCACCCGTACAGCACCATCGGCGGCGAGTCGATAGCGCCCATCGTGGCGGTCGGCGCCCGCGGCGCCTGGCTGACGCTGATTCGTGAGGGCAGGCCGATCGAGGTGCTGGACGCGATGAGCTCCTGGTGGACCGCGATCCATGGCCACGGTCACCCCGAACTGGACGCGGCGCTGGCGGCCCAGTTGCGCACGATGAACCATGTCATGTTCGGCGGCCTGACCCACGAGCCCGCGGCGCGCCTGGCCCAGCTGCTGGTCGAGGTCACGCCGGCCGGTTTGGAAACCGTTTTCTTCAGCGACTCCGGATCGGTGTCCGTGGAAGTCGCGGTGAAGATGGCGCTGCAGTACTGGCGCGGCCGGGGCCGGCCTGGCAAGCGGCGGCTGATGACCTGGCGCGGCGGGTACCACGGAGACACCTTCACCCCGATGAGCATCTGCGACCCCGAGGGGGGCATGCACTCGTTGTGGACCGACGTCTTGGCTCCGCAGGTGTTCGCCCCGCAGGTCCCAACGGACTACGACACCGCCTACAGTGCCTCGTTCGAGGCGCAACTGGCGCGCCATCAGTCGGAGCTGGCGGCGGTGGTGGTGGAGCCCGTCGTGCAGGGCGCCGGCGGGATGCGCTTCCACGAGCCGCGCTACCTCGCAGACCTGCGCGAAATCTGCGCGCGGCACGAGGTGCTGCTGGTATTCGACGAGATCGCCACCGGCTTCGGGCGCACGGGTGAGCTTTTCGCCGCCGACCACGCCGGCGTCAGCCCCGACATCATGTGTGTCGGCAAGGCGCTCACCGGCGGCTACCTCGGCCTGGCCGCCACCCTGTGCACCGCCGAGATCGCGCGCACCGTGAGCTCCGGGGAGGCCGGTGCGCTGATGCACGGACCGACTTTCATGGCGAATCCGCTGGCCTGTGCCGTATCCGTGGCCAGCGTCGAGGTGCTGCTGGCTCAGGACTGGAGGTCGCGAGTCGCCGAAATCTCGGCCGAGCTGGCCGACGGGCTCGAACCCGCGCGGCCGCTGAACGGCACGGTCGACGTCCGGGTGTGCGGCGCCATCGGCGTCATCGAACGCGACCGGCCGGTTGACCTGGCCGTCGCCACGGCGGCCGCCATGGACCACGGCGTCTGGCTGCGACCCTTCCGGAACCTGATCTACGCAATGCCGCCGTACATCTGCCGGCCCGCCGAAATATCGCAGATCACCTCGGCGATGGTCGAGGTTGCGCGCCTCGTAGGCTGACGGGTCATGGACGCCTTCGCGCGGGCACCGATCGAGACATCCCCGCTGGCCTGGCTCGAGGCCACCGAACGGCAGCGCCGCGACGCCGGACTGCGTCGCTCGCTGCGGCC